>NZ_FNWH01000005.1:0-300000 GCF_900106585.1 Acidaminococcus timonensis | reverse complement strand
GCTACTGGGGACTATGTTCTTCTTTGCCCTGCTCCAGGAGAACGGGACCCTGGATAAGGCGTCCAAAAAGCTGACCCGGCTCTGCGGGACCAGGGTGTTCCTGGTGCCCATCGTGGTCTACGTGGTGAGCTTCGTCCTGAGTGCCATCGGGCCCGGGGCCATCAGTGTGCAGACGGTCATGGTGCTGTTCGCTGTGCCCCTGGCTTTCCACCTGGACGCCAGCCCCATCCTCATGGGGGCCATGGCCATCCTGGGGGCTGTGGGCGGTACGGCCTCGCCCATTGCCCTGACGGGCATCATCGTGAGCGACCTTCTGGGACAGATGCAGCTCACCATGCCCGGCATGGCCATCTTCGCCGGGGTGACGGTGGCCAATGCCCTGTGCGCCCTGGTGGTCTATATCGTATTCAAAGGCTGGAAGCTGCGGGGCCAGCCGGTCCAGGCAGAGGCAGAACCCATCCGGTTCGATGCCATCCAGAAACTGAGCCTGCTGCTCATCGTGGCCCTGTTCGTTTCCGTGGTGGGCTTCTCCCAGGACGTGGGCTTCGTGTGCTTCACCCTGGCCTTCATCCTGCTGCTCACCGGCAGGGTGGATGAAAAGAAGGCCGTGAAGAGCCTGCCCTGGAATACCCTGATTTTGATCTGCGGCATCAGCGTATTGATGAATGCGGTGAAGCTGCTGGGCGGCATCGACCTGCTGGCCCGGGGCCTGGCTTCCTTCATGAGCCCAATGACAGCACCGGCCCTCATGGGTCTCACCGGCGGCATCATGAGCTGGTTCTCCAGCGCCAACGGGGTGGTATTCCCCACCCTGATTCCCACGGTGCCCCAGGTGGCGGCCAACGTGGGCGGAGCTTCCCTGCTCCAGATGGTGGCCGCCATTGTGTGCTCGGCCACAGTGGCGGGCATCAGTCCCATGTCCACCGGCGGGTCCCTGGTCATGGCCAGCTGCTCCCAGGAAAAGAGCGGCAAGGGGAAGGAAAGCGACTCCGCCCTGTTCGCCAAACTGTTCGGGGTCTCGGCCCTGTGTGTGACCATCATCTTCGTGTTCACCCTGGTGGGTGGGCTCAGTTTCCTGCATTGATCCGGGAGGGATACTATGTTTGCCTATATTGGTTCCAGAACCACGAAAGAACGAAAAGCCATCGGCCGGGGCATCACGGCGTATCGGCTGCAGGGGGGAGCTTGGAAAGAAATCCAGGTGGTTCCTTGCGGGGAGAATCCCTCCTATCTGTGCTTCAATGAGGCCAAGGACCGGTTGTATGCGGTCCATGGGGATTTCAGCACGGTGACGGCCTTTGCGGTGGCCGAGGACGGTACCCTGGAAGAAATGAACAGTGCGCCCACCTATGGAACCAATCCGGTGCATCTGGTGGTGAGCCCCAACGGGAAGAACCTGTACGTGGGAAACCTGGAAACGGGCTGCATCACCCGGATGGCCCTGGAAAAAGACGGCAGCCTGGGATCGGTGCAGCAGGTGGTGTTCGTACCCGGGCAGGAAGCCCACGGGTACATTTCTCATCCCCATCAGGTCTGTCTCCATCCGGATGGCAAGTGGCTGCTGGTGCCCTGCCAGGGCCGGGACCACGGTATCGGCAAGGTGGAGGTGTATGCCATCGATCCGGTGGACAACGCTCTGGAAGAAGCCTTCGTGTGGACGGCCCGGAAAGGGGCGGAACCCCGCCATGTGGCCATCCATCCCAACGGGAAGTGGGTGTACCTGGTGAATGAAAAGGACAGCACGGCCATCTTCTTCCATTTCGATGAAGAGACAGGCCATCTGGAACCCCAGCAGATTATGAGTACCCTGCCGGACGATTACTTCGGTCCGGGCTGGGCCAGTGGCATGGTCATGGGGCCGGAGGGGAAATGCGTCTATGCCTCCAATCGGACCCAGGATTCGGTGACCGTATTCGCCATCGACCCGGTGACGGGCCGGCTGAGCTACCGGCAGAACATCACCACGGAAGGGAAACAGCCCCGATTCATCGACGTGGAATCGGGCGGCGAGACCCTGGTGGCGGCCAATGAACTGAGCCATACCCTGACCCGGTTCGCCATCCAGGAGGACGGCAGCCTGGTCCGGGAGCCCGAACAGCTCCGGGAAGGGTCGCCGGTGTGCGTGGTGTGGAAGTTATAAAATTTGCCAAAGGCAAATTTTATCCTTTGGCGTATGACCTATGACGTATGACAGGAGCCTTGAGAAAATGCTTTGCATTTTCTCAAGGCTCCCTTTCCAGTCTCTCCAGAAAAATCTTTACCTGGGGCAGCTGGGCGTACTCCTCCTGGTAGAACACAAAAGTGGAACGGGTGAACGGGGTGCCGTCCCGGAAGGTCAGGGCTTTCTTCACCAGGTCGTCCCGGCCCTTCAGGCAGATCTCCGGCAGCACGGACCAACCGATGCCGCTGGTGATCATGGCCAGACAGGTAGCGATGTCGTTCATCTGGATGGAGGAAGGGGAATCCGTGATGTGCTGCTCCAGCTTCCAGCGCTGGATCCGGGCCATGAACGGCTTGTCCGACTGCCGGTGGATATAGGGCAGCTGGGAAAAGGGGATTTTTTCATTCTCTTTACTGGTGACCGCATACACCTTTTCTTTGGAAAGGAGCCGACTCTGGCCGGACCAGGGGAAATGGCCCCGGAGCACGGCCAAAGACAGCTTCCCCTCCTGGAGCCGGGTGAACAGGTCCAGGCTCTGGCCGGTGGTGACGGAAATCTGCACTTCCGGATAATCGGTCATGTACTGTTTCAGCAGGTCCGGCAGGGTGTAGCGGGCGTAGTTCACCGACACCCCCAGCTTCAGGTGGCCGGCGATGCGGCCCTGGGCATACTGGGACAGGTTCTTCACCCGCTGCAGGGAGGCCTGGAGCTGTTCCATCTCTCCGGCGATGGCATCGGCGGACGGCGCCGGGATCAGTCCCTTCACCGAGCGAAGGAACAGAGGTGCCCCCAGCTCTTCCTCCAACTTGTGCAGCCGCTTCGTGATGGCGCTCTGGGTCGTGTACAGGGTTTGGGCGGTTTTGGTCACATTCTTCGTTTCCATCAGGGTCTGGAAAATCTGGATATCCCGTTCATCCATGGTACTCACATCCAATCTATTCCAATTCGGAATTGCTTATGACTATATTCTATCATTTTTCATAATGCTTTGAAAGCGGTATACTGAAGCCATCAAGAGAGAAACGGATGGCAAGCTTGAAGGAGGCAATCAGCATGAACCAGAAACAACGGAAATTCCCCTGTGTATATATGCGCGGCGGCACCAGCAAAGCGGTGTTCTTCCACAAAGAAGATCTGCCGGCGGACGAAAGCGAATGGAAGGACATCTTCCTGAAGGTCATGGGGACCCCGGATGTGAAACAGATCGACGGCATGGGCGGCACCGTAAGCTCCACCTCCAAGGTGGCCGTGATCAGCAAATCCGACCGGCCCGGCATCGACGTGGATTACCACTTCTTCCAGGTGGATATCGTGATTCCCCGGGTGGATGATTCCGCCAACTGCGGCAACATCTCTTCTGCGGTGGGTCCCTACGCCATCGACGAAGGCCTGGTGGAACCGGTGGAAGGCATCACGAAGGTACGGGTGTACAACGTGAACACCAACAAGGTCATCGAAGAACATGTGCGGGTGCAGGACGGCATGGCCTGCGTCAACGGGGACGCCAGCATCCAGGGCGTACCGGGCACCGGTTCCCGGATTGACATGTACTTCGAAGACCCGGCCGGGGCTAAGACCGGCAAATTGTTCCCCACCGGCCTGAAGAAAGAGACCATCGACGTACCCGGGTACGGTAAAGCCGAAGTCACTATGATCGACTGCTCCAACCCGGTGGTGTTCATCAAGGCCTCCGACCTGGGCATTACGGGGACAGAACTGACCGAGCTGAACCAGAACAAGGATGTGATGGAACACATCGAACGGATCCGGGGCATCACCGCCCAGAAATTCGGCTTCGTGGATGATTTCATGAAAGCCCGGACGGAATCCACCTCCGCTCCGAAAGTGGCCATCATCAGCCCGGCCCAGGATTACAAGAACATGGACGGCAACATCGTGAAGAAGGAAAATATGGATCTGTGCGTCCGGGCCATTTCCGTAGGGGCCCTGCACAAGGCCTATCCCATGACCGTGGCCGTGGCCACCGGCGCCGCTGCCAAGATCCCCGGCACCATCGTCAGCGACATCCTGGGGCAGCACGACAGCGACTGTGTCCGGCTGGGCCATTCCAGCGGCGTCACCGATGTGCTGATGAAGATGGACGGCGAAAAAGTCCTCCAGGGCGGCGTGGTCCGGACGGCCCGGCGTATCATGGACGGGTACGTATATATCCGGTAAGGAGATGTCAGACACCAGATGTCAGATGTCAGCTTGATTGGGTTTGAAAAGAGAAGATAGAGGATCTGATGGAAGAGAGTTGGATCCGTTAGAAAAACAGAGGAGACTGAATCATGATTGAATGTTTTGCAGAAGGACATTACCTGGTTGACGGCAAACCGGTACCGGCCAAGGATCATCCGGAACTGGATGCGGCTGAAGGCAAAAAGCACACCATTGCCTACCAGATCATCGAAGACCACAACACCAGCGGCGACCCGGCCAACCTGCAGCTGAAGTTCGACTCCATCGGCGTGTACGACAATACCTATGTGGGCATCATGCAGACCGCCTGTGCTTCCGGCCTGAAGAAATTCCCGGTGCCTACGGTGTTCACCAACTGCCACAACTGTCTGTGCGCCGTAGGCGGCACCATCAACTCCGATGTGCACAAATACGCCGAGACCATCTGCAAGAAGTACGGCGGCATCTTCGTACCGCCCCATGAAGCCGTCATCCATTCCTACATGCGGGAAATGATCGTCAAGGGCGGCAGCATGGCCATCGTGTCCGATTCCCACACCCGGTACGGCAGCCAGGGTTGCCTGGCCATCGGCGAAGGGGGCCCGGAAGTAGCCAAAGCCATGCTGGACAAGACCTATGAACTGAAATACCCGGAAGTGGTGGGCATCTACCTGACCGGCTTCATCAAACCCTGGGTGGGACCCATGGATGTAGCTCTGACCCTGATCGGTGCCACGTTCAAGAACGGCTTCGTGAAGAACCGGATCCTGGAATTCTTCGGCCCCGGCATCGCCTCCTTATCCATGGATACCCGGAACGGCATCGACACCATGACCACGGAATCCGCCTGCCTGACCTCCATCTGGGAAACCGATGACAAGGTACGGGAAGATTACAGGATCCACGACCGGGAAGCCGATTACAAGCACCTGGTGCCCGGCGACAAGGCCTACTATGACCGCCTGATTCACATCGACCTGAGTACGGTGGAACCCATGATCGCCCTGCCGTACCATCCGTCCAATGCCTTCCCGCTGAAGGACGTGATCGCCCGTCCGGAAAAATACATGAAGTACGTGGAAGATAACGCCAAAACTGTCTTCGAGAACAACCCGGACATCCATCCGGATATGTTGAGCAAGATCCAGAAGAACGGCCGCATTCGGGTGGACCAGGCTGCCATCGCCGGCTGCGCGGCCGGTTCCTTCGAAAACATCTCCTATGTGGACCAGGTGGCCAGAGCCGAAAACCGGGGCCTGGGCATGTTCCCCCTGAACATCTACCCCGCTTCCCAGCCGGTGCTCACCGAGCTGAACAAGGACGGTATCGTCAATGACCTGATGACGGAAGGCGTGCGGGTGAAGACCGCGTTTTGCGGACCCTGCTTCGGTGCCAGTGACTGCCCGGAAAACAATGCCTTCGTGCTGCGCCATTCCACCCGGAACTATCCGAACCGGGAAGGCTCCAAACCCAATATGGGCCAGGTGGCTTCCGCTGCTCTGATGGATTCCAAGAGCATTGCGGCCACGGCCTTCAACGGTGGCTATCTGACCTCCGCCGAGGAAATCAAGGACGTGTTCAAACCAGAGGACATCCCGGCGTTCACGTTCAACAAGAAAATCTATGACAACGTGGTCTACAACGGCTTCGGCAAGGCCCAGCCGGAAACGGAAATCGTCTATGGACCGTTCATCAAGGACTGGCCGGCCATGGAACACCTGACCGACAACCTGCTGCTCCAGGTGGCTTCCGTCATCCGGGACGAAGTGACCACCACCGACGAACTGATCCCATCCGGGGAAACGGCTTCCTACCGGTCCAACCCCTATAAGATCTCCGAATTTACCCTGCTGCGGAAGGATCCGAAGTATGTGGGCCGGGCCAAAGCTGCCCAGGCCTATGAAAAAGCCCGTTTGGCCGGCGACCGGAAGACCGCTGCAGAATTCTATGCTCCGCTGAAGAATGTGGGCATCGACGTGAACAAGAACCTGGATACCCTGCTGGCGACCACCGGTATCGGCTCCGTGCTGTACGCCAAACGGCCGGGGGATGGTTCCGCCCGTGAATATGCGGCGTCCTGCCAGAAGGTGCTGGGCGGCCTGGCCAACATCTGCATCGAATACGCCACGAAACGGTATCGCAGCAACTGCGTGAACTGGGGCATGCTGCCCTTCACGAACCCGGACGACCACATCGACCTGAAGGTGGGCGAATGGGTATGGCTGCCGAACATCCGTGAGATCGTAGCCGAAAACAAAGGTGGCATCGACGCCACGGTCATTGGCACCGATGGCAGCACCCGGACCCTGCACCTGGACCTGAAGATCCTGAACGACACGGAACGGAAGACCCTGCTGGCCGGGTCCATGATCAACCTGTTCAAAGAAAGCTGAGGCCATCCTAATGGAACAAACGGTGCGGGAGGCACCTCTGGGAAAGCTGGCTGCATTTGCGGCCAGCCTTTCTTGGGATGGGCTCCCTGAAACAGTACAGCAGGCGGCAGTCTACCGGGCCCTGGATCTGATCAGCGTGGCCCTGGGGGCCGTGGGTGACCCGCTGGTGGAAAGAATGAAACAGGCCCTGCGGGCCCTGGATCCGGAAAACCGGCGCACGGGGGTGGCCCTGTTGGGACAGCCCCTGGAGGAAAGATGGTCCGTGACGGAGGCGGCCATGCTGGATGCCATGCTGGCCCATACCCTGGAACTGGACGATGTGCATCCCGGGTCCAAGACCCACATCTCCTCCAGTATGATCCCGGCGGCCTGGTGCCTGGGCCACGCCTTGGGCAGCACGGGGAAGAATTTTTTGACCGCCCTGGTGGCCGGCTACGAAGTGGCCCACCGAGTGGGCATGGCCTTCGGAGTGGCGGCCCACCGGAAACGGGGCTGGCATGCCACGGCCACCTGCGGCACGTTCGGGGTGGCAGCGGCCTGTGCCCATCTGCTTGGCCTCGATGCGGAAGGAACGGCTTCGGCCCTGGGACTGGCCGGGTCCCAGACCACGGGGGTATGGGCGTTCCTGGGGGACGGCACGAACTCCAAGGTGCTGAACCCGGGGCAGGCGGCCATGACCGGTCTGCGCTGCACCTATCTGGCCCGCTATGGCATGCAGGGTCCGGTCCACGTGCTGGAGGCGGAAGACGGGGGACTGCTGAATGCCATGAGTGACGGCGGCCACCTGGAGAAACTGACGGAAGGCCTGGGGACTACCTGGGAAATCCTGAACATGGATATGAAGCCGTATCCCTGCTGTCGCAGTGCCCATGCGGGCATCGACGGCGCCCTGTCCCTGCGGAAGGCCATCCTGGGAGAGGGGATGCTGCTTCTGGCAGATGCGGAGCAGCGGATCCTGGACAGCGTGGTGAGCCTGGAGGCAGAAACGTATAAGATCGGGTACCAGCAGTGCGCCGTCAGTGACGGGTGCCTGCATCCTCAGAACCCCCTGGACGCCAAGTTCTCCCTGCCCTTTACCCTGGCCGGGGCTATGCTGTTGGGGCAGGTGGACCAGAGCCTGTTCACCCCGGAAAAAGTGGCGGACCCGGCCATCCAGACGATGCTGGGGCGGATCCGGGTGCGGGAGGCGGCGGACCTGACGGCGGCCTACCCGGACCACTGGAGCTGCCGGGTGAAGGTACAGCTGAAGGACGGCCGGGTGCTGGGGCAGTTCATCCAGGACCCCACCGGGTCGTACCGGAAGCCCCTCAGCGAGGAGGCGGCCCTGCAGAAGGCGGAGGGGTTACTGGCCAATGTGTATCCCCACCAGGCCGCCCAGGTGGCGAGGAAGTTATTGAGCCTGCCGGAAGCGGAAAAGCTGCCGGAGGTGTAAGGTGTGTTGCAGGCTGTGAGCCCAGTGTCCCCCTGAAAGGGGGAAAGGACCCGCTTGCGGGTAGGGGGTCTCACATCGGGTGTGGGACCCTTCCACCAGCCATTTGGCTGGTCCTCCTCCCCTTTCAGGGGAGGACAAAATATATCAACTCCCATAGAATCCCTCCAATATCCCCTATGGGAGTACAAGTATTGGAAATGCTCTGAACAATCGGATAAACTGGAACCATCAAAAGGAACAGCTGCCCCCGGTGCTGTGGAAGCGGACGGTGGCTTGAGAGAAAGGGAGAGTATACCATGGAAATCATGAATCAGAAGGAATATGACGAACAGGCACAGGAAGAAGTCATCCGCAAGGCCATGGAACGTTTCGGCGCTCTGATTCGGGAGGACTTCAAACGGATCGAAACCATCAAGAACGCTCCGGCCCGGAAGGACTTCAAGAAACTGAGCCACATCACCGTGGGCATCCTGCCCGGCGACGGCATCGGGCCCTACATCATGGAACAGGCTCTGCGGGTGGCCAAATACCTGCTGGCCGAAGAAGTGGCCGAAGGCAAGGTGGAATTCCGGACCATCCCGGGCATGACCATCGAAGAACGGGCCAAAAAGAACGAAAGCCTGCCGCCGGAAGTGCTGGAAGCCTGCAAGGCCTGCGACGTGCTGGTGAAGGGACCGTTCGTGACGCCCCGGGCCGGTGATCCCTGGCCGAACATGGTCAGCGCCAACAGCCTGCTGCGCCGGGCCCTGCAGCTGTATGCCGCTGTACGGCCGGTGCGGATCCCCGAAAAGGGCATCGACTGGACGTTCTTCCGGGAGAACATCGAAGGGGAATACATCTGGGGCAACAAGGGCATCCAGGTAAACGATGACCTGGCCGTGGACTTCAAGGTCCTGACCCGCCCCGGCGCCGAACGGATCTGCCGGGCTGCCTTTGAATTCGCCAAGAACAACGGCAAGACCAATGTGACCGTGGTCACCAAGGCCAACATTGTGAAACTGGTGGACGGCAACTTCCTGAAGATGGCCCACCAGGTGGAAAAAGAATATCCGGGCATCACCGTCCGGGAAGAACTGGTGGATGCCATGGCCGCCAAGATCACGGACCAGGAATTCACCAAAGGGATGCAGGTATTCCTGCTGCCGAACCTGTACGGGGACATCGTCACTGACGTGGCTGCCGAATACCAGGGCGGCCTGGGCACGGCCAGCTCCTCCAACATCGGCGACCAGTACGCCCTGTTCGAAGCCATCCACGGGGTGGGAAACTTCCTGGTACAGCACCACCGGGCCCAGTACGCCGATCCCTGCAGCCTGATCCGGGCCATGGGCGAAATGATCAGCCACATCGGCTACGCCGACAAGAAGGAAAAGCTGGTGAAGGCTCTGGATATCTGCACCCGTACGGAAAAGAAAGTGGTCATCACCACGGACAAAGACGGCGCTACCGCAGAAGAATTCACCGATTACCTGCTGGATACGCTGAAAAACCTTGACTAAAAAGTCCAGAAATTGAAAGCCTCATCCTGTTTGGGATGGGGCTTTTTTGTGCAAAAACGGCAGAATAAGAATCAGAGATGTCAGAAGTCAGACTCGGCCCTGCCGGGCCTCGAGATGTCAGCTTGTTACGACAAGCACAAAGAGAGTGCGTTTTATCGCTATACAAGCTGATGTCTGACATCTGAAAGCCCCGTCAGGGGCGTTCTGACTTCTCAGCAGGAGGCGTTCCGTCTCCTGCCCCATAGAATCTCTCCAATACCTTCTATAGGAGTACAAGTATTGGGAATTGCCTGATAAATCTCATATAATGGAGCCATCGAAAGGGAAAACAACAGAAAGGCTCCGGTGACGTTCCGGAGCTGTTACGGGAAAATCACTTGTGAAAGAGAGAGGGAACATCATGATCGAACTGTACAAGAACGGGGGCTACCTGCTCCACGGCACCGAAATGATTCCGGAAGAGGAAGTCGCTGCCGTCGAACAAAAGCTGGGCCGCAAGGTCTCTAAAGAAGAAGCCAAAAAAGGCACCATCGCCTATAGCATCCTGAAAAACCACAACCTGAACGACAACATGGATGATCTGAAAATCCGCTTCGACGATTTGACCAGCCACGATATCACTTACGTGGGCATCATCCAAACGGCCAAGGCTTCCGGCATGGATAAATTCCCCATGCCCTACATCCTGACCTGCTGCCACAATTCCCTGTGCGCTGTGGGCGGCACCATCAACGAGGATGACCACCTGTTCGGCCTGAGCGCTGCCCAGAAATACGGCGGCATCTACGTACCGCCCCATGTGGCCGTCATCCACCAGTACATGCGTGAAATGTACGCCGGCTGCGGCAAGATGATCCTGGGCTCCGACTCCCATACCCGGTATGGCGCCCTGGGCACCATGGCCGTGGGCGAAGGCGGCGGCGAACTGGACAAACAAATCCTGGGCGACACCTGGGATAACCCGTATCCCGGCGTGGTGGCCGTGTACCTGACCGGCACTCCCAAACCCTGGGTCGGCCCTCACGATATCGCCATCGCCATCTGCGGTGCGGTGTACAAGAACGGCTATGTGAAGAACAAAGTCATGGAATTCGTTGGACCCGGCGTAGCCAGCATGACCACCGACTACCGGAACGGGGTGGACGTGATGACCACGGAAACCACCTGCCTGTCCTCCATCTGGCGGACCGACGAGGATACCCACAAGTTCCTGAAGGAACACAACCGGGAAGCCGATTACAAGGAACTGACCCCGGCTGACGTAGCCTACTACGATGGCGTAGTCTCCATCGACCTGTCCACCATCAAACCCATGATCGCACTGCCGTTCCATCCGTCCAACGCTTACGAAATCGACGAACTGAATGCCAACCTGGACGACATCCTGGCCGAAACGGAAAAAGCCGCTGCCAAAGTGGCCCAGGGCCGTGCCACCTTTACCCTGCGTGACAAGATCACCAAAGACGGCAAGCTGCAGGTGCAGCAGGGCGTCATCGGCGGGTGCGCCGGCGGGAACTACACCAACGTGGTGGAAGCCGCCAATCTGCTGAAAGGCAAGTTCATCGGGGCCGGAGAATTCGCCCTGAACGTCTATCCTTCCTCCATGCCCGTGTACATGGACCTGATGCGCAAAGGCTATCTGACGGAACTCATGGCCTCCGGGGCCGTTGTGAAGACCGCCTTCTGCGGACCGTGCTTCGGCGCCGGCGATACCCCCAACAACAACGGCCTGTCCATCCGTCACACCACCCGGAACTTCCCGAACCGGGAAGGCTCCAAACCGGGCCAGGGCCAGATGGCTGCCGTCGCCCTGATGGATGCCCGCAGCATCGCTGCCACCGCCGCCAACAACGGCCGGCTGACCTCTGCCGAGGAATATGCCGAGGCCTTCGGCGATGTGCCGGAATACCACTTCGACGAAAGCCCGTACAAGGCTCGTGTGTACTACGGCTTTGGCAAAGCGGACACGAAGAAGGAACTGGTCTACGGGCCGAATATCAAAGACTGGCCGACGCTGCCCAAACTGGGTGAGAACATCCTGCTGAAGGTGTGCTCCAAGATCCTGGATCCGGTGACCACCACCGACGAACTGATCCCCTCCGGGGAAACGTCCTCCTACCGGTCCAACCCTCTGGGCCTGGCCGAATTCACCCTGAGCCGCCGGGATCCGGGCTATGTGGGTCGCACCAAGGCAGTGAAGGAAGTGGAAGTGGCACGGGAAGCCGGCAAGGATGTAACGGCTGACGATGCTGACCTGAAGGCCGTGTTCGACGGACTGAAGGATCTGCCCGGCAATGCCACCCTGGCCAACACGGAAATTGGCTCCACTATCTATGCCAACAAACCCGGCGACGGTTCCGCCCGGGAACAGGCTGCCAGCTGCCAGCGGGTCATCGGGGCCCTGGCCAACATCACCCAGGACTATGCCACGAAACGGTATCGCAGCAATGTGATCAACTGGGGCATGCTGCCCTTCCATCTGAAAGGGGAACCCAAGGATTTCGAAGTGGGTGACTACATCTACGTACCGGAAGTCCGGAAAGCCCTGGCTGGGGATATGCAGGACATCAAGGCTTATGTGGTGAAGAAGGGTTCCGCCGTCCCCATCAGCCTGTACATCAAACCCCTGAATGAGGAAGAAAAAGCCATCATCAAGGCCGGTTGCCTGATCAACTTCAACCGGGCCAGGAAGGGGCTGTAAACCGCGTACCGTCGGGGGAAGGGCCGCCCTCTCGGCCCGACCCCGATTTTCCCAAACCATAGATTGAAACCAACACGGAAAAAGCCTTTGCATCGAAGTTCGGTGCAAAGGCTTTTTCCGTGTTGGTTTATAATTGGACGGTGGTTTCCTTCTGGAAATACTCTTTCAGCAGATCCAGAAAATACCGTTCGGCCTTGTTCAGGTAGGCGCCTTTTTTGTAGATGGCGTTGATTTCCCACTGGACGGGGGTGGGGGAATATTCGTAGCAGCAGCGGTCTGCGTCCGGCCCCAGGATCTTCCGGGCACGGCGGGGCACCAGGGTGAAGCCCAGGCCGCAGGCACCCAGCTGGGCAGCGGTGGAGCTGCTGTCCACTTCCATCAGGGTATGGGGAGCGATTCCGTACTCCCGGAAGATCTCCTGGACCTTCCAGTTGATGGAGTGGGCTTTCTTGATGCCGATGAAAGGCATGGAAGCCAGCTTGTGCAAATCCACCAGCCGGTGGTCCCTGTCCAGGAACATATCCTCGGTGAAGGCATCCGGGGCAGCGATCAGCTGGATGGTTTCCCGGTAAATCAGTTCCCAGGTCATGGATACCGGTACTTCCCGGGCGTCCAGGGGACAGATCAGGAAGGTGACTTTGTTGTTCTGGAGCATTTCCAGCAGTTTTCGGGTACCGGCTTCCTGGATGGCAAATTCCGAATCGGGGAACCGGGACCGGAACTGGTTGATGATGGGAGGCAGCATGAAACCGGCCCGTTCTGCCGGGATCCCCAGGCTGATCCGGGCGCCCCGGCCGTCTTTCAGATCGGCCAGCCGGTCCTTCAGTTCCGTCCGTTTCTGGAGAATCTCCCGGGCAATTTTCACGTAGATGCGGCCGGCGTCCGTAAGAGCCAGGGGCTGCCGGGAACGGTCGAACAGCTTTACACCCATTTCTTTTTCAATCTGGCCCAGGGCATAGCTCAGGGAAGGCTGGGAAATATATAATTGTCTGGCAGCCTGGGTCACGTTCCGGCAATCGGCCACCGTGACCACATATTGCAATTCGCGAAAATCCACCAGCGACCCTCCCTCCATTGATCCTTATTAATCTATTTTATCATAAAATGAAAAATAGTTGCATAATGGTACAAATTGTAAAAATACTGTAAAAAAGACTAAAATTAATGTTACAAAAACGGGTACAGTATAGTATAATGAAATCATATAGGCACATCAGCAGGATTTTTTGTTCTCTTGTTGAATACTTATATTGTACCAGTGATTTCATTGACCCTGGAAGTTGTACAGGGAATTTCTCTATGAAAGTCCCTGAGTGGGAAGAAAAAGGTGGTGAGACCATGTCCATGCTGGAAGACATCAAAAATGCCGAGCAGAAGGCGGATGCACTGAAGAAACAGGCCACCCTGGATGCCCGGAACACGGTGCGGGATGCCCAGGCGGAAGCCCATAAAGAGGCAGAAGCCCTGATTGCGGAAGCCCGGAAACAGGCTGCTGAAGCCATTGCCCAGGCGGAAGCCCAGGCGAAGAAGGAAGCCGATGCCCTGGTGGAAGAGAACCGGGCCAGAGATGCAGCCCAGGCGGCGGAAGCCCGGAAGAACCTGGACCAGGCCGTGCAGTACATTATGAAGAAGGTCGTGATCGAATGTTAGTCCCAATGCAAAAACTAACGCTCTACGCCTTGAAGGCCGATCGCGATGCCCTGCTGCTGGCCCTGCAGAAGGACGGCAGCGTCATGCTGGAACCGGAAGCAGGAAGCAAGGCCCTGCCCGGAGCCGAAACTGTCAGCGCCCAACTGGATAAGACCGGGGCAGTGCTCCAGTTCCTGGTGCAGAACGGGGCCAAAAATCCCCTGTTCCCCCAGAAGGAACAGGTCTCCTATCCGGATTTCCTGAAGGAAACCGGAGAAGGAAAACGTCTGACAGAACAGCTGGATACCACGGCCAGCAAAATCGCTTCTCTGGAGAGCGAAGCGGCGGCCCTCAGGACCCAGGCCGAAAGCCTGCAGCCCTGGCTGCAGCTGGATATCCCCCTGGAACAGCTGAGCTTTACGGAAACCACCCATTGCCATGTGGGCTTCCTTCCGGAAAAAGAGCTGTCGGCGTTCCAGGAAGGTATGGCCAAGCTGCTGGCTGACTGGAAGACCTACGGGGACGGCCAGGATGGACGGGCCCTGGTGGTACTGGCCTATAACCGGGACGAGGAAGCGGTGAAACACCTGCTGAAGGAACATGACTTCAGTGAGGCGGTGCTGCCCAAACGCAGCGGCACGGCGGCCCAGGTCCAGCAGGAACTGCTCCAGGAAGCCAAAGAACGGGAGGATAAGATCGCCCGCCTGCAGCAGGAAACCAAGGACATCCTGCCCCGGAAGCAGCAGGTGGAACTGTATTACGATCAGCTGAGCACCACCCACGAACGGCTCCAGAACGGGGGCGTGGAAACGGTGAGTGCTTTCAAGGTCCAGGGCTGGGTACGGAAGGACCGGACCCGTCGGGTGGAGAAAGTCATCCAGAGCGTGACGGATGCCTACCAGCTCACCTTTGCCGACCCGGCAGAGGGCGAGATTCCGCCCACGGTGCTGGAAAACGGCAAACTGGTGGAACCCTACGAAAGCGTAGTGGAACTGTATTCCCTGCCCAAGGCCGGTTCCATCGACCCGGATTTGATCATGGCGCCTTTCCACTTCATCTTCTTCGGAATGATGCTGTCGGATGCGGGCTATGGACTGGTCCTGACGGTGATGCTGTATTTCGCCCTGAAGAAATTCAAACCCACGGGTTTTGCCCGGCAGCTGGCCCTGGTCATCTTCTTCGGCAGCATTTCTACAGTGCTGTGGGGGGCCATGTTCGGCGGCTGGTTCGGCCTGGAATGGAAACCGTTACTGTTCGTGCCCATGAAGGAGCCCCTGAAGATGCTGGCCCTGTGCTTCGGCCTGGGCGCCATCCATCTGGTGGCCGGTATGCTGGTGAAAGTCTACATGCTGCTGCGGGATGGGGATGTGATGGGTGCGGTCTGTGACCAGATCAGCTGGCTCATCATGTTCCTGGGCTTCTTCCTAATGGCCCTGGTACCGGGGCCCATCGGCAAGTACCTGGCCTGGCTGGGTGCGGGCATCATCATCCTGTTCGGCGGACGGGAAAAGAAGGGCATCGTCAGCCGTCTGCTGGGCGGCCTGCTGACCCTGTACAACATCAGCGGCTACCTGAGCGATCTGCTGAGTTATTCCCGGATCTTCGCCCTGGGGCTGGCCACCGGCGTCATCGCCATGGTCATCAATACCGTGGCCCAGATGTTGTGGAGCGCGGGCCCTGTGGGCATCGTGGCAGCCATCCTCGTCCTTCTGGCCGGCCACTATTTCAATATCATCATCAACGTGCTGGGTGCGTTCGTGCACAGCAGCCGTCTGCAGTACATCGAGTTCTTCGGCAAGTTCTATGAAGCCGGCGGCCGGGCGTTCCTGCCCTTGGCACTCCGGACCAAGTTTACGGATATTACGAAATAAGGGAGGATAATTCATTATGATTACTTTAGGAACAGCTCTGGCATTTAGCGGCGCAGCAACGGCAGCAGCTCTGGCAGGGGTTGGCAGTGCCATCGGCGTAGGGATCGCCGGGCAGGCCGCTTCCGGCGTGGTCAGTGAAGACCCGGATAAATTCGGTAACGTGCTGGTGCTGCAGGCTCTGCCCGGTACCCAGGGCATTTACGGTCTGCTGATCGCCTTCATCATCATCCTGAACCTGGGCGTCATCGACGGCAACGTGAAAGATCTGACCACGTTCCAGGGCCTGGCCTACCTGTTCGCAGCCATGCCCATGGGCATCGGCGGCCTGCTGTCCGCCATCTACCAGGGCAAAGTGGCTGCCTCCGGCATCTACCTGACGGCCAAACGTCCGGAAGAAACCGGTAAAGGCATCATCCTGACGGCTATGGTTGAAACCTACGCTGTGCTGAGCCTGCTGATCTCCTTCATCATGGTGAACGGGATCAAATTATAAGAAAGGGTGACTGTCGTGTCTGGCGATAAAATCATTCAAAAAATTGAAGAAGAAGCCAAGCAGGACGCGGCCGCCATCGGGGCAGCAGCCCGGGATAAAGCCCAGAAGGAAAAAGACCGGATCCTGGCCAAGGCCCAGGAGGAAGTCCGGGAAATCCAGGCCAAATCCCAGGTGGATGCCAGGGAGGCTGCGGGACGGCTGCAG
Organism: Acidaminococcus timonensis; assembly: GCF_900106585.1. NCBI lineage: Bacteria > Bacillati > Bacillota > Negativicutes > Acidaminococcales > Acidaminococcaceae > Acidaminococcus > Acidaminococcus timonensis. The sequence goes on along the minus strand of NZ_FNWH01000005.1, from coordinate 283,436 downwards.
CTGATTGCGGAACTGCAGAGCCGGAAAGAGAACCTGGCCAGCAAACGGCAGGTCCTCCAGGAGGCTTTCGACCGGGCTGCCAAACAATTGGCGGACCTGCCGGAAGACCAGTGGAAGGACCTGATCGGCCGGATCATCCTCAGTGCGGATCTGACCGGCCACGAAACCCTGGTGGTACCGGCCAAGGATCGGAAACGGTATGAAGACGGCTTCCTGGACCGGATCAACGCCGCCCTGAAACAGGCGGGCAAAAAAGGCAAACTGACCCTGTCTGACACTCCGGCGGATTTTTCCGATGGATTGCTGATCCAGGGAGAAACCTGTGATTACGATGGCTCTTTTGCCACCCTGCTGGAAGAGGTACGGACCGGGGAGGAATATCGCGTAGCAGAGCTTCTGTTTGGCGCGGAGGTGAAGTAATATGCCCCAGCCCAGTTATGAATATGCCCTGGGCCGGATCAGTGTCCTGTCCACCCATCTGCTCACCGCAGCCCAGCTCCGGCGCATTGCGGAGGCTTCCACCACGAAGGAAGCCATGAAGCTGCTGCTGGAGACCGGCTACGGAGAGAACGTGGCCACGGAACAGGAAATCGCCCTGGGAGAAATCGACTTCATCATCCGGGATCAGCTCCAGCTGACCCGGAAACGGATCCGGGAACTGACCCCGGATGCGGAACTGACCGGTCTGTTCCTGCTGCCGGTGGATACCCACAACCTGAAGGCCCTGCTGAAGGGCCGGCTGCTGGGAACGTCCGCTGATGGCATCTTGCGGGAGGGAGGGAATTTCGACCTGTCCCTGCTGAAGGATATGGTCCAGACCAAATATTACGAAGATCTGCCGCCGATCTACAATGAGACCCTGAACCAGATCGAAGCGGACCTGGCCCGGGAGGCGGATCCTTTCCGGCTCAGCGCTCAGTTGGACGGAGCCCTGTTCCGCCAGGCCAAAGAGGTACTGGACCGGAAAAAGGAAAATGGGTTCATCCGGAACTACTTTTCCCTGTGGGCCGATTACCAGAACACCATCAGCCTGATCCGGGCCCAGAACCTGCACTGGGAACTGTCCCAGCTGCGGCTGGTCCTGGTGGACTGTGGGGACATCCCCAAAACGGTGTTCGAAGAGAGCCTGGACGTGCCGCCGGAACAGCTGGGGGCACGGCTGAACCAGGGAAGCCACGGGGCAGAACTGGTCCAGGCCATCAATGAATTTGCACAGACGAACGAGTTGGCCGTCATCCCCAAACGGATGAAGGAAGGCTTGAATCTGATCCTGCGCCGGGCCAAATGGGATACCCATTCCCTGGGGCCCATCGTAGGCTACCTGGAAGCCCGGGAAACCGAGGCGGAAGCCCTGCGGATGATCTTCGGGGCCATCCAGGGCGGGTTCGAACCCCAGCTGCCGGATGTCTACGCCTGATCACAGGAAGCATGGGAGGCAACCATATGGAAAAGAAAAAAATTGCAGTGATCGGTGATCCCAGCTCCGTGATGATCTTCAAAGCCGTAGGGTTCGATGTATTCTACGAAGAAGAAAAAGAACAGATAGAGCGCAGGATCCACCACCTGGCCGACAAGGGCTACGCCGTGATCTACATCACGGAAATCGCGGCCCAGAAGGCCCAGGCAGTGATCGACGAATATGCTACCGCTACCTTTCCCGCTATCATCCCCATTCCCGCCGGGAGCAAGTCCCTGGGGCTGGGCCTGAAGCGTGTCCGGGAAAACGTGGAAAAAGCAGTGGGCGCCGATATTCTATTCAAGGAAGGGTAGGGAACAATCGTGAGTGGAAAGATCGTAAAAGTATCCGGCCCGCTGATTGTCGCCGAAGGGATGCAGGACGTGCAGCTCCATGATATGGTCCGCGTCAGTGACAAGCGCCTGATCGGTGAAGTCATCGAGCTTCGTGACGATAAAGCTTCCATCCAGGTCTACGAAGAAACGGCCGGCCTGGGCCCGGGGGAACCGGTGGAATCCACCGGAGCTCCCATGAGTGTGGAACTGGCCCCCGGCCTGATCGAAAGTATCTTCGACGGGATCCAGCGTCCTCTGGAAAAAATCTATGAACTGGCCGGAGACCGGATCAGCCGGGGCGTGGAAGTACCCAAGCTGGACCGGGAAAAGAAATGGCAGTTCGTGCCCGTGGCCAAAGTGGGCGATGCCGTCAGCGGCGGCGATGTGATCGGTACAGTGCAGGAAACCCCAGCCGTACTGCACAAGATCATGGTGCCTCCCGGCAAGAGCGGCACGGTGGAATGGGTCTATGAAGGGGAAGCCACCATCCTGGACCCGGTGTACAAACTGAAGGACAGCAAGGGCGAAGTGAAGGAATACCCCATGCTGCAGCAATGGCCGGTCCGTGTGGCACGGCCCTATAAGACGAAGCTGCCTCCGGAAGAACCCATGGTCACCGGGCAGCGGGTCATCGATACCCTGTTCCCCATTGCCAAAGGGGGCGTGGCCGCCGTGCCCGGACCTTTCGGCAGCGGCAAGACGGTCATCCAGCACCAGCTGGCCAAGTGGGCTGACGCAGACATCATCGTGTACGTGGGCTGCGGCGAACGGGGCAACGAAATGACCGACGTACTGAACGAATTCCCGGCCCTGAAGGATCCCCGCACCGGCCTGCCGCTGATGAAGCGGACGGTGCTGATCGCCAACACCTCCGATATGCCGGTGGCCGCCCGTGAAGCGTCCATTTATACGGGTATTACCATCGCCGAATACTATCGGGACATGGGCTACAAAGTGGCCATCATGGCTGACTCCACGTCCCGCTGGGCCGAAGCCCTGCGTGAAATGTCCTCCCGTCTGGAAGAAATGCCCGGTGAAGAAGGGTATCCGGCGTACCTGGCTTCCCGTCTGGCCGAATACTACGAACGGGCCGGCGAAGTGGAATGTCTGGGTAAGGACCAGCGGGTCGGCGCTGTTTCCGCCATCGGGGCCGTATCGCCTCCCGGCGGGGATATTTCCGAACCGGTCTCCCAGGCAACCCTGCGGATCGTCAAGGTGTTCTGGTGTCTGTCCTCCGCCCTGGCCTATGCCCGTCATTTCCCGGCCATCGACTGGCTGCAGAGCTATTCCCTGTATTCCGACCGGCTGCGGAAATACTACGATGAAAAAGTGGCGCCTGACTGGTCCAAACTGGTGGGGACCGCCATGGAAATCCTCCAGGAAGAATCCAGCCTGAACGAAATCGTCCGTCTGGTAGGGATCGATGCCCTGGGCTTTAAAGACCGGATCACCATGGAATGCGCCCGGTCCATCCGGGAAGACTTCCTGCACCAGAACTCCTTCCACGAAGTGGATACCTATACGTCCCTGGAAAAACAGTATGACATGCTGAAGCTGATCATCACCTGGTACGAAAAGGCCCTGGATGCCATGACGAAGCATGTGAAACTGGACAAGCTGATCGAAATGCCCATCCGGGAACAGATCGGCCGTGCCAAGTATATTCCGGAAAGTGAACGGAAGGAAAAGTTCGCCCAGCTGAACCAGGAACTGGAACAGGCCTTTACTGAACTGACGGAGGAGGGTGAACAAGATGCGTAAGGATTACAAGACCATCCGTGAAGTGGTGGGCCCTCTGATGCTGGTGGACCAGGTCAAAGGCGTCACCTACGATGAACTGGTGGAAATTCATCAGGCCAACGGGGAAGTCCGGAACGGCAAGGTCCTGGTGGTGGACGGGGACAAAGCCATGGTGCAGCTGTTCGAAGATTCCCAGGGCCTGCAGCCCTCTACCGCCAAAGCCCGTTTTCTGGGCCACGGCATCCAGCTGGGGGTGGCTCCCTCCATGCTGGGCCGTGTGTTCGACGGCATGGGCAAACCCATTGACGGGGGCCCGGCCATCATTCCGGAAGAATACAAGGATATCAACGGCGAACCTATGAACCCGGCCGCCCGGGAATATCCGTCTGAATTCATCCAGACCGGGATCAGCGCCATCGACGGCCTGAACACCCTGGTCCGGGGCCAGAAGCTGCCGGTGTTCTCCGGTTCCGGTCTGCCCCATGCCCAGCTGGCTGCCCAGATCGCCCGGCAGGCCAAAGTACGGGGCACCGACGAAAAATTCGCCGTGGTGTTCGCGGCTGTAGGGATCACCTTTGAAGAAGCCAACTTCTTCATGCAGGACTTCAACCGGACCGGCGCTTTGAGCCGTGCCGTCATGTTCATCAACCTGGCCAATGACCCGGCTGTCGAACGGATCGCAACGCCTCGTATGGCCATCACCGCTGCCGAATATCTGGCCTTCGAGTTGGATATGCACGTACTGGTCATCATCACCGATATTACGAACTATGCTGACGCCCTGCGGGAAGTGTCTGCTGCCCGTAAGGAAGTGCCGGGCCGCCGGGGCTATCCGGGCTATCTGTATACGGACCTGGCCACCATGTACGAACGGGCTGGCCGGATCCGGGGCAAGAAGGGGTCCATCACCATGATCCCCATCCTGTCCATGCCGGAAGACGACAAGACCCACCCCATCCCCGACTTGACCGGGTATATCACCGAAGGCCAGATTATCCTGAGCCGGGAACTGTACCGGAAGGGGCTGACACCACCCATTGACGTGCTGCCGTCCCTGTCCCGTCTGAAGGATAAAGGCGTGGGCAAGGGTAAGACCCGGGAAGACCATGCCGATACCATGAACCAGCTGTTTGCTGCCTACTCCCGTGGGAAACAGGCCAAGGAACTGGCCACCATCCTGGGGGATTCGGCCCTGAGCAAGGTGGATAAACTGTATGCCAAATTTGCCGATGCCTTTGAACGGGAATACGTTTCCCAGGGCTATCGGACCAACCGGTCCATCGAGGAAACCCTGGATCTGGGCTGGAAACTGCTGGGCATCCTGCCGCGCAGTGAACTGAAACGGATCCGGGATGAATACCTGGATAAATACTACAAACCGGCGGACGGCAGCGAGGGGGAATAACCCATGGCTACGAACGTAAATCCGACCCGGATGGAGCTGACCCGGCTGAAACGCCGGCTGGCCACCGCCGTCCGGGGGCATAAACTGCTGAAAGACAAACGGGACGAAATGGTCCGGCAGTTCATGATCTATATCCGCCGGAACCACGAACTGCGGGTGAAGATGGAAAAAGCCCTGCAGAATGTGTCCCATCATTTCGTGGTGGCCCGGGCCCATATGGGGTCCCTGACCATGGACGAAGCGCTGCTCTACCCGGCCCGGAGTGCCGAGTTCGAAGTGGGGAGCAAGAATGTGATGAGCGTAGATGTGCCCACGCTGACCTACACGGGGGCTACGGCGGATGACGCCGCCCAGGTACCCTATTCCTTCGTGTTCACCACCGGGGAACTGGATACGGCCGTGACAGAACTGACCACCTGCCTGCCGGATCTGCTGGAGCTGGCCCAGGTGGAGAAAACCTGCAACATGCTGGCAGATGAAATCGAAAAGACCCGCCGGCGGGTGAATGCCCTGGAATACGTCATGATCCCGGAAATGCAGGAAAGCATCAAGTACATCACCATGAAGCTCAGCGAAAACGAAAGAGCCAGTACGGTGCGCCTGATGAAAGCCAAAGAAATCATGGCGAAACAGGCATAAACGGAAGCAAAGAGGGTGCCGCAATGCGGCACCCTCTTTTTTGCAAGTCATTTGTCTCCAGTCACTAGCCTTCAGCCGATAGAGGGAATTCGCCTCTGGCTCATTTCTCAATTATGCTATAATAGCCGTGATGATATTTTTCTTCTACAACGATGGAAAAAAGGAGTACGGCGATGGCGACTATCTTTACCTTTCGGGCACAGGACGGACAGGGTCCTTTGTACAAACAGCTGGCCCGGTACTTTCGGCAGGAAATCGCCCAGGGACATCTGGTGAGCGGAGAGTTCCTGCCCTCCATCCGTCAGCTGACCCGGAACCTGAAGCTGAGCCGGACCACGGTGGAAGCGGCCTATCAGATCCTGATCGACCAGGGGGTGGTACACAACCTGCCCAACCGGGGGTATCAGGTGGCGGAGTATGTGCCCCGGGAAGAGAGCGATACGGAAACGGTGCCGGAACAGCCGGAAGAAAAACGACCGGCCGTACTCTATAATTTCTCCAACAATTACATCGATACCTCTACTTTTGACACAGTGATCTGGCGGCGATGCCTGAACGCGGTGCTGCGCAATCCCTCTTCCATCGCCGGGTATGGGGATCCTCAGGGTGAGCCGGAACTGCGCCAGGTACTAGCACGGTACAGCTATGCCTCCCGGGGTGTGGTGTGCCGGCCGGAACAGATCCTGGTGGGAGCCGGGCTCCAGACCCTGCTCCTGGTATTGCTGCCCCTGCTGCCCCTGACAGAAAAGGCCGTGGGCCTGGAAGCACCCGGGTTTCCCCAGGCAGAGCAGATTTTCCACCTGATGGGATGGGAGACCCGGCGCTTTGACCCGGGGAATCCCAAGGCCGACTGGCCCGGGCTGCTCATGATCTCGCCCACCAATCCCTACAAGGGACGGGCCCTGACGCAGCGGGAACGGAACAATCTGATCGTGGCTACCCAGCTGGAACGGGTGTACCTGCTGGAGGACGACTACAACGGAGAGTTCCGCTATCTGCACCAGCCTATTCCAGCTCTCCACAGCTTTGGCAATCGGGAGCAGATCATTTACCTGGGGTCGTTTTCCCGGACCCTGCTCCCCTCCCTGCGCATCAGCTATCTGGTGCTGCCGGAAAAGCTTCTGAATGGCTACCGTTCCATTGCGGACCGGTACAACCAGACCTCTTCCACGGTAGAACAGCTGGCCCTGGCCTCTTATATTGCAGAAGGACATCTTACCCGGCATATCCGGAAACTGCGGAACTCCTACTGGAGCAAGAGCCAGCAGCTGCAGACCGCACTGCTGCAGGGATTCGGCAAGCAGGTGGAGCTTTTGAGCTATGGCTCCGGACTCCATCTGCACATCGCACTGCACCTGCCGGGTACGGCGGAGGAACTGGCCCGGAAGGCCCTGATGGGAGGGGTAAAAATCATCCCGGTGAAGGGGCCCACCTCCGGAAAATGGCCCGAATTCCTCCTTTCCTTCGCGGGTATCGCCGGAGAAAAGATCCAGGCCGGGGTCCGGGCTCTGAAAATGGCCCTGGAGGCAGGCTGAACCGGAACTGGCAATTGTGTTTTCCCTGTTTTCTACGGTATAATACAAAGATGGGAAAAATCAAGGATGGTATCCACTGCAGGAGGTGTCGCTATGAAAATCCTGAGAGACATGGCTCTCGCTGCGCTGCTGCTGGGCCTGGGCGTACAGGCAGCAGACGCTGCCCAATATTTTGCGCCCCGCTACAACCTGAGCAGCAACGGACAGCTGCAGCCTTCCCTGACGGTGGAGTTTACCAAAGGGCAGCCCAAAAAGATCAGTGCCAGCCTGACCGGATCGGCCGGAGGCGAAAAGGTGCTGGTACTGGGCTGGCAGGTGGAGGATGGCGTGGGCCTGGCCACGTTCCAGAAGGGTGTGGAGTATGCCCTGTACAAACTGGACTTCCGTCCGGGGAAACAGGATATCCTGGTATTGAGTTATGGCCACAGGGGCACGGGCCGGACCCATTTGAATGATGTGGCCATCATCGGGGAAGATGCCCTGGGCGTGATCCGGATCCTGCCGGTGGCCGGTTTTGCCCCTGTGGATGTGTTCAACAGTCCCCTGCAGATCCGTCAGCAGGAGGCTGTGCTGTTCCTGGCACAGGCACCCCATGTACTGACCATCCAGGCGGACGGGGAAAACGGTTACGCTGTGGGCGTGGAATGAACGAAACAAAAGGAGATGGGATAGATGGAACTAGCTGAATCTTATAAGACCTGCCGGACGTACCGGCGCTTTACCCAGAAACCGGTTCCCCGGGAACTGGTCCGTAATCTGGTGGATGTGGCCCGACAGCGCAGCTGCGGCCGGAATGGCCAGGTGCTGCGGTATGTGTCCGTGACCCAGCCGGAAAACGTGAAGGCCATGCAGCCCATGCTCCACTGGGCAGCCGCGCTGCCGAAGGAAATCGGGACCCCGAAGGAAGAGGAACAGCCGGTGGCCTTTATCGTAGTGACCAAACCCGGGGATGCCAATCCCGTCATCAGCAACATCGATCTGGGCATTGCCCTGGATGCCATGGCCATCACCGCCTGGCAGCAGGGGGTGGGCAGCGCCATCCTGGCCGCAGTGGACCGGGCGAAGATCGCGGCTCTGCTGGAACTGCCGGAAGGGCTGGAAGTGAGTGTGGTACTGGCCCTGGGCTATCCCAGCCACAAGAGCACCCTGGTGCCGGCTGAGGAAGGAAAGCCTCTGGCCTATTATGTGGATGAAGAACGGGATTACTACGTCCCCAAACTGCCTCTGGAGACAGTTTTGACTGAAAAGTAAGGAGAGGTGCCATGGTATATGATGTAGCCATTGTGGGAGGCGGTCCGGCGGGCTGCAGTGCAGCGGTGACAGCTGCCAACCGGTCTCTTTCCACGGTGCTGTTCGATACCGGCGATTTTGGCCTGGCCCTGCGGAAAAGCAAACAGGTGAAGAATTATCTGGGACTTCCGGATCAATCGGGGGAAGCGCTGATGGACGCTTTTGTGGCCCACATGAAAGCCGGCAGGCCGGAAGTGGTACCCCACAAGGTCCTGAACATCATGCCCCTGGAGGGTGCGTTCTACCTTGCCACACCAGGGGATGTATACCAGGCCCGGAGCATCATACTTTGCCCCGGGGTGGCCCATGGCCATTCCCTGGCGGGGGAAAGTGCCTTCCTGGGCAGGGGAGTCAGTTACTGCGCCACCTGTGACGGGTATCTGTATAAGGGAAAGACCATCGGGGTGATCACCAACCTGCCGTCTGCCTGGGAAGAGGTGGAATTTCTGGCAGGCCTGGCGCAAAAGGTGAAGGTGTGGTCTTCCTGTCCGGTGCCGGATGCGCATCCGGAGAACATCCAGCCCATGGAGGGACAGCCACAGGAAGTCCTGGGAGATGAAAAAGTCACCGGGCTTCAGACCACGGCAGGAAAAGAGCCCCTGGACGGGCTGTTCATCCTGCGGGAGACGGATCCTCTGGAAAAACTCCTGCCTGGCCTGGAACTGAATGGTTCCTTCATCCGCGTGGATGAGAAACTGGGGACCTCTGTACCCGGGGTGTTTGCAGCCGGAGACGCTGCCGGCTACCCCTGGCAGATCAACAAGGCTGCCGGGGAAGGCCAGAAAGCGCTGCTTTCTGCGGCATCGTGGCTGCAGGAGAAACGGGCATGAGGAAGCGCAATGCTGCCGGGATCCTGGCTTTTTGCCTGTGTCTGCTGTTCAGCGGCTGTCAGGAACAGGCCAGGCCGGAACCGGCCGGAGAACTGCCCCAAAAGGCAATGACCCAGGAAAGCCGGGGCCAGGAGACCAAGGCCATTGCTCCCGGGGAGGGCGCCCAGGGGGCCCGGGTGGAATTCGTCACCCGGCAGCATTCCATGGAACGGATCCAGTTCACCGGCGGGTACCTGCGGAATCTGCCGGAGGAAAAGCCGGAGACCATCCTGCGGCAGGCTCCGGCCGGGGCCCGGGGCATGATCTTCGGAAAGCGGGAGATCAACGGCCTGGAATGGGCCAAGGTGGCCACCCGGGATGGAATCACCGGCTGGTACACGGTACCGGCCCGGCCAGGGGCTTCTGCCACCACCAAACGGGAGAACCTGAAGATCTCGAAGGATGCGTATGAGACCACCTATCCCCAGGTGACAGGGGAAGTCACCCCCCAGGCCCAGGATCGGATCAACCAGGAACTGGGCAACTACATCGGGGTGTTCCGGTATATGACCGGGCCGGTGGGCAGTGCCCTTCAATGCCAGGTGACTTACAACCGGAACAACCTGCTGAGCATTGTCTTCACGGCGCCGCCCATCCTGTACCGGATGTTTCCGGTCAGTGAGGTGAACAACCTGGCCAGCTGGGCCCGGCTGAAAAAATACGCCTATGTGTCTCCTCTGCAGGGCGGGGCGGATCCCGCCCTGCTGCGGGCGGAGAAAATCGATCTGCAGTATGCCCTGGTGTTCGATTTGACCACGGGCAAACGGCTGACCCTGAACCATTTTCTGGGCAACAAGCAGCAGGAGGCTCTCCAGGCACGGGTGGAGACACTGGGGACAGGGACCCGGCTCCAGCCGGACAATTTTTATATTACTGAACAGGGACAGCTCCTGGCCCTGGTCGACCTGCAGGGACCCGGTCCCGGCGGCCGTAAACCGCTGGACCTGTCCGATCTTGTCATCAAGGAATTTTAGAGGTGAAAATAATGAACAAACATGTGCATTTCCATACCAACCTGGGCGATTTTACCGCCGAACTGTTCGAGGACAAGGCGCCCAAAACGGCTGCCAACTTCATGGAGCTGGTGAAAAAAGGCTTTTATGACGGTGTGATCTTCCACCGGGTCATCGATGATTTCATGATCCAGGGGGGCGATCCCACGGGTACTGGCATGGGCGGTCCCGGCTACGCCATCGACGATGAATTCGGGCCCGGCCTGGCTCACGACAGCGAAGGCATCCTGTCCATGGCCAACGCAGGTCCCAATACCGGCGGCAGCCAATTTTTCATCACCCTGGTACCTACCCCCTGGCTGGATGGCCATCACGCCATCTTCGGCAAGATCACTGAAGGCATGGATGTGGTCCACAAGATCGGTTCCACCCCCACGGACTTTGCTGACCGGCCTTTGCAGGACGTGGTCATGGAAAAGGTGGAAATCGTGGAAGCATGAGTGCTTACGTGTACATGGTGCGCTGTGCCAACGGCGCCCTCTATACCGGCTGGACCAACGACCTGGCCCATCGGCTGGCCATGCACCGCAGCGGGTCCGGGGCCAAATATACCCGGGCTTTCAAGGCGGTGGCCATGGTCTATTATGAGGAGCTGCCCGACAAAAGTGCGGCGTTGCAGCGGGAGTATGCCCTGAAGCAGCTGGCAAAAAAACAAAAAGAAGAGCTGGTTCACCAGTTTTCTCGAAAACCTCTGAAAATATCATAAAAAGTTCAAGGTGAAAGGGACTTCTGACAATTCTTTTGCTTGTAAATCTCCCCCCGGTATGCTAGAATGGAACACAGAAAACACGGACTTACTGAATGTTGAACTCATGCAGGTATCACATATAGTTGGATCGTTTTTCGCAATAATTTTTAGGAGGCCAATGTAAGATGACTGGCAAAGTTAAATGGTTTAATGCTGAAAAGGGTTATGGTTTCATTGAACGGGAAGATGGCGGTGATGTATTCGTTCATTTCTCCGCAATCCAGGGTGAAGGCTTCAAGACTCTGGAAGAAGGCCAGGCTGTAGAATTCGACGTTGTCGAAGGCAACCGTGGTGAACAAGCTGCTAACGTTGTGAAACTGTAAGATATAAATCTGCATCAAGCAACCAGCTGCACAGAGGGGATATCGCTTCGGCGGTATCCCCTCTTTCATTTGAGACAGGAATATCCAGCAAAGGAGGAAAAATATGATCAAGTATGGTATGGAAGGAAAATGGGGCGTCATCAGCGGGGGTACCTCCGGCATCGGTCTGGCTGTAGCCCGGAATCTGGTACGGGAGGGTGCGTCCGTCTGCCTGGTGGGCCGGGATGCGGAAAAAGGGCAGAAAGCACTGACTGAGCTGGAGAGCGGGGAGGGGGAAGCCCTCTATGTCCAGGCCGACCTGAGCACCCTGGAGGGCTGCCGGAAAGTGGCTGAAACTGTGGGAAAAGACGGGAAAAAACTGGACTTCCTGGTGAACAGTGCCGGGCTGTATCAGGAGAAACCCCTGCAGGACATCACCGAAGATGACTACAACCGCCTCATGGATGGGAACGTGAAAAGTACGCTGTTCTTGACCCAGCAACTGCTGCCCCATTTTGCCGATGAAGGTCCCTCCATCGTGAATATCGCCTCTGACGCTGCCCTGGAAGGGAACTACGGCTGCAGCCTGTACGCCGCTGCCAAGGGCGCTGTGGTAGCCTTTACCCGGGCACTGGCCCTGGATCTGGCTCCCTGGATCCGGGTGAACTGTGTATGCCCCGGCGATGTGGATACACCTCTGGTGCAGAAACAGCTGGAAGAAGGCGGCTATTCCCTGGAAAGTATGGCTTCCGTCTATCCCCTGGGACGCATCGGCAAACCGGAGGAAGTGGCTCATGTGATCTGCTCCATCCTGTCGCCGCTGAACGGCTTCATGACCGGTTCCATTGTTCCCGTGGACGGCGGGCTCACCGCGAAATAAGGAGGGAACCATGAACAAGAAACTGACAGGTGCAGAATATGTCTTTGTAGGTTCCATGCTGTTCGGGATGCTGTTCGGCGCCGGGAACCTGATCTTTCCGGTACACATGGGCCAGCTGGCCGGTTCCCATTTCTGGAGGGCCAATTTCGGCTTCATTTCCACCGGGGTCTTCCTGCCCTTCCTGGCTCTGATTGCCTTCGGGCTCTCAGGCAGCGCCAGCCTGGAAGAGCTGGCCGGGAATGTGCATCCGACCTTTGCCAAAATCTTTACGGTATTGCTGTATCTGACCATCGGTCCGGCCTTCGCCCTGCCCCGGACGGCCACTGTCTCCTACCAGATCGGGATTGCTCCTTTTGTCGGCGAGCAGCCTCTGCTGCTGGCAATCTTTACCTTTGTATTCATGGGGGTGGGGTTGCTGTTTTCTCTGAAACCCTCCAAACTGATCGTGTACATCGGCAAGGGACTGAATCCCATCTTCCTGGTGTTCCTGGCCATCCTGATGGCCGCCGCTCTGCTGAATCCCATGGGGAGCATGGGCAGCGCCCTGCCCCAGGGGGACTACGTGGCCCATGCTTTCCTGACCGGTTTCAAGGAAGGGTATAACACCATGGACGTACTGGCCATGCTGGCCTTTTCTGTGGTGGTGATCGATACCCTGAAGAACCTGGGCATCACCGACACCGGGAACATCACCAAAGATCTGCTGAAGGTGGGGGCCATCGTGGTCTTTCTCATGGCCCTGCTCTATACCCTGATCACCTGGCTGGGCACCTCCAGTGTGGGCCGGCTGCCCATCAGCGCCAACGGGGGCATCGCCCTGGCCCAGATCACCCATGCCTATTTTGGATCTGTTGGGGGCGTGCTGCTGGCGGCCATTGTCACCTTTGCCTGCCTGAAAACGGCCATCGGCCTGATCACAGCCTGTTCCAATACCTTTATGGAGTTGTTCCCGGGGAAACCGGGGTACAGGACCTGCTGTGTACTGGTAGCCGGGGTTTCCTTCCTGATCGGAAACGTGGGGCTGACCCAGATCATCCAGCTGGCCGTCCCCATCCTGATGCTTCTGTATCCCATGGCCATTACCCTGATCCTCAGTGCTTTTGCCTGTGCTCTGTTCGGGAAGGATCGGCGTCTGTACCGGTGGCCCATGGTGCTGGCCGGGTTTGCAGCCTTCGGGGATATGCTCAGTGCCCTGCCCAAAGGCGTACAGAACCTGGGCGCCGTCCAGAGCCTGCTGGGACTTTATCATCAGCTGCCCCTGTTCAGCCTGGGCATGAGCTGGCTGCTGCCCGCTCTGGCGGCCCTGGTGGCAGCCGTGGCAGTTGTGAAGTTTTCGGGGCAGAAAGCCTGAATTTTTGCGAAAATTGATGAAAGCGTGTATAATGGATAAGTGAGTAGTTGAATCCATTGAAGGAGGGATTTCCCATGAATAAAATGATGATGGCCACTGCAGTGCTGAGTCTGCTGCCTTTGACCGTGGCCTGTGCTTCTCCCCTGGCCAATATTGCTCCTGGCGCTGCAAAAATCGATGCCAACGTCACAGTGGGCACTTCTCTGAAATGGAAACAGGATGGGCATACCACCAATTATGACGGCAACTCCCGGTATCGAGTGGGTGGCACCGTAGGGGTCGCCGACAACCTGGGCCTGGATTACCGGTATTCTGCCCACGAAGGCAATCAGGATGCCTCCGTGCAGTCCCATGAAGTCAGCCTGATCTACCAGTTCAACCCGTATCTGTACGGCTACGGCGGCTATGTCCGGAACCGGATCAAACAGCATGGCTACCACGACAACAACAGCGGGTATCAGGTTGGGGCCATGGGTCGGCTGCCCATTACGGAAAAGACCACTGGCTGGGCCAAGTTCGGTACCGGCAATAACATTACCCAGTATGAACTGGGCGTAGGCTATGCCTTCACCGATAACTGGGAAGCCAACGTATCCTACAACGACAGCAAGTACAAAGATTTCAAGGGTGATATCGATGCCAAGACCCACGAAGTGAATGTGGGGGTTTCGTATAAGTTTTAAATGGCAAAAACACTGCGGAAGTACCGCAGTGTTTTTTTATGCCTTCTCAAGAACGAACCGGGGGCGTTGCATCCCCCCTCTTGCCCTCATACAGCAGAATTGTTATAATAACAGTGTTATGCGGTTGTAGCTCAGTTGGATAGAGCATCTGCCTCCTAAGCAGAGGGTCGCGCGTTCGACTCGCGCCAATCGCACCACATGGCAATGAAAAAGGACTGGGAAGGAAATCTTCCACAGTCCTTTTTGTTTTACCGGAGTCATAGGGCTTCCTTCGGCGGCTGGCCATTGAACCAAAGAGGGGTTGCGACTTTTGTCGCAGCCCCTCTTTTACCGCGCTACCGGCGTGGTCATTTTGTACGGATCCAGCACGGTTTCCAGCTGTTTGTCGGACAGGTAATGGCGCTGCCGGGCCAGTTCCACCACAGGAATGTTCCTGGCCAGGGACTCCTTGGCCAGTTTGGCGGCCTTGGCGTAGCCGATGTAGGGGCTCAGGGCCGTTACGATGCCGGCGCTCATTTTCAGCAGGTGCTGGCAGTGCTCCCGGTTGGCGGTGATGCCTTCCACACAGTTGATCCGCAGGGTATCGGCGGCTTCCCGCAGGGTGTCGATGCTCTGGAACAGGGAATAGAATACCACCGGTTCAAAGGCGTTCAGTTCCAGCTGGCCGGCTTCCACGGCCATGGCGATGCAGGTGTCGTTGCCTACGATCCGGAAAGCCACCTGGCTGACCACTTCCGGAATCACTGGGTTCACTTTGCCGGGCATGATGGAGGAGCCGTTCTGCCTGGCCGGCAGGTTGATCTCTTCCAGGCCGGTCCGGGGACCGGAGGACATGAGCCGCAGGTCGTTGGAAATCTTGGAGAGAGCGATGGCACAGTCCTTCAGGCTGCCCGAAACGGAGGCAAAACTGTCGATGTTCTGGGTGGCATCAATCAAATCGGCAGCCTGGGTAAAGGAAAATCCGGTCAGCCGGGAAAGATCTTCTGCAATATGCCGGGAATAGGACGGGGAGGCGTTGACTCCCGTACCGATGGCGGTACCCCCCATATTGATGGAAGTCATTTCTGCAGCGGCGGACCGGATCCGTCTCAGACCACGCTCCAGCGCGGTGGCATAGGCTTTGAACTCCTGACCCAGCCGGATGGGAACAGCATCCTGCAGCTGGGTGCGGCCCATCTTCAGCACGGAATCAAATTCCACGCCTTTCCGGGCAAAGGCCTCTTTCAGGGCCTGCAGGCTCCTGTACAGGTCCTGGAGCAGGAAAAGGGCCGTCAGCTTGCCGGCGGTGGGGATCACATCGTTGGTGGACTGGCCCCGGTTCACGTCATCGTTGGGATGGACCAGGGTGTACTCTCCTTTTTCACCACCCAGCAGTTCGATGGCGATGTTGGCGATCACTTCGTTGGCATTCATATTGAGAGAGGTACCGGCACCGCCCTGGATGGGGTCTAGTATGAACTGGTCCAGATACTCACCTGCCAGCACTTTGTCACAGGCAGCTATGATGGCATCCGCCTTGGCAGGCTGCAATGTGCCAGCCCGACGATTGGCCATCGCACAGGCTTTTTTGATCAGGGCCAGGCTTTTGATCATCGTCGGATGGGTGGATTGACCGGTAATATGGAAATTTTCATGGGCACGCAGGGTTTGCACACCATAATAAGCGTCCGCGGGGACGTATTTCTTACCGATAGAATCACTTTCCAAACGTTCGAGTTTTTGCTGACTCATTGCCATAATCCTCCTTGATTTTTCTTTATAGCCCGTATTATAGCACTTTTTAACGAACAATCAATATATAAAATCATATAAAGTTCAATAAATAACGAACAATCCGGAAAGGGATGGAAGGAATTTGTTTACTTTACCTAACCGGGTTTGAAATTAAATTTTGCTTAAATTCATGAAAATATGCAAACTTTATCTTGTTTTGCTTTTTTTCCTTCATAAAATACGATATACTTAAATTATTATGTGTTTATGATGTATTTCTGCAGGATATGCAAGGTAACAAAAGATTTTAGGGGGAGTCATGAACATTGTCATGGAATTGGCGCTGATTTTTGGCGTCTGTCTGATCGGTATCGGGATTGCGGCCCTGCTGCCCTTCATGGTACCTTACAGTGTGATCAGCCTGCTGGTGCTGACGTTCCTGTTCTATCGGAAATGGCTGCGGCCGGAGCAGGTGAAGGATGCGGGCGGATTTTTCATCCGGAATATGGGGATCTTCTTTGTACCGGCGGTGGTGGGGACCATGGAATATGTGGAAACCCTGAAGAACTATCTGGTACCGTTCCTGGTGATTACCCTGGTAACCACGCCGCTGGTCTATTTCGTGGCCGGCTGGACGGTCCAGCTTTGCCTGTACTTCCGGAGGAAAGGAGAGCATCATGCCTGACGCTTTTACCCGTACACCCTTCTTTGGCCTGACCCTGATCTTTGTCTGCTGGGTGCTGGGGGTCAAGCTCCAGAAAAAGACCGGATGGCTGTTGTGCAATCCGGTGCTCACTTCATCCCTGATGATCGTGGTGATCCTGACCGTATTGGGGGTACCCCTGAAACACTTCAATGCAGGAGGTTCTGTGATTACCATGCTGCTGGGCCCGGCTACGGCAGTGCTGGCCCTGAATATCTATCAGCAGCGGAAGGTCCTGCAGGAGAACTTCCTGCCGGTACTGGCGGGCTGCGTCATGGGCAGCCTGGTGAGCATTGTGGCGGCGCTGACCCTGTGCCATCTGTTCGGGACCAATTCGGTGTTCTCGGCCTCCATGCTGCCCAAGAGCGTGACCACGGCCATTGCCCTGGGAATCTCGGAAAACGGGGGCGGCATTCCGGGCATTACCGCCGGGGCCGTGGTGATCACGGGCATCGAGGGAGCCGTGATCGCTCCCTACCTGGCCAAACTGTTCCACCTCAAGGATCCGGTGGCTGAAGGGGTGGCCATCGGTGCCTGCAGCCATGCGGTAGGAACCAGCAAGGCCCTGGAGATCGGAAAGATCCAGGGGGCCATGAGTTCCATTTCGTTGTGCGTCTGCGGAATCATCACTACCGGATTGGCTCTGATTTTTATGTAAATAAAAGACAGGAAGGGAAAATTTGATTTTCCTTCCTGTTTTTTATTGCTATCTGGTAGGATTTTCGATAAAATAAACATAATTATGCAATCTTGATGCATAATTCGCGGTATGACTGGGAACATAAGGAGAAACAGTATGGATCAAAAGGAAATACAACTGAAAGCCCTGGTGGAAAAATACCGCCAGGATATGCTGGATTTCTGGAAGGAACTGATCGACTTCCAGGCCGGCAGCAGGGAAAAAGAACGGATGCAGACCCTGATGGAAAAAGTGGCCGCCCGGCTGGAAACAGAGGGTATGGAAACGGAATTGCTGGATACGGGGGCTGTACCTCTGCTCCAGGCCTGGGTGGGTAAAAATCGCCCCGGCAAACCCATTCTGCTCAGCGGGCATCTGGACACCGTGTTCCCCAACGGCAGCTATCCGGAGGAGGCCTTTACCCTGAAGGACGGGAAGGCGTATGGCCCCGGGGTCTGCGACATGAAGGGCGGCATCGTCATGGCTGTGTACGTGGCCAAGATCCTGACGGAAGCCGGCTATGACCAGCATCCTCTGAAGCTGGTGTTCGTGCCGGATGAGGAAATCACCCACCAGGGGTCCCGGGTGGCCGATATGCTGGTGGAACAGTCCAAAGGCTGCCTGTGTGCCTTCAATTTCGAAACGGGGCGCATGGACAATTGCCTGACCGTGGGCCGGAAGGGATGCATGGATGTGTGGATCACCGTCCATGGCAAGGCGGGCCATGTGGGGAACGCCTACGCCACTTCTGCCAATGCCATTGAGGAAATGGCCCACAAGATCATCGCCCTGCGGGCCCTGACGGACCTGGAAAAGGGACGGATCGTAAGCACGGACATCATCTCCGGGGGAACGGTCTCCAATGCGGTGGCCGATACCTGCCGCATCGAAGTGGACTGCCGCTATGATTACAATGAAGACAAGGACAGACTGCAGGAAGCCATCCGGGCCCTTTGTGCCGAGACCCATGTCCCGGGCACTTCCACGGAAGTGGAATTCCCGGCTTCCATGCCCGTGTTCGAGCGGACCGAGGGCAACGACCGTCTGCTGGCCCTGGTGAACCAGGTGGCGGCGGATTTCGGGATTCCGGCCTTTGGAGCGGCCCATCCCGGCGGCTGTTCCGATGCCTCCTTCATGGCCCAGGCGGGGATTCCCATCCTGGATTCCGTGGGGGTCCAGGGGGACGGTGCCCATACCCTCCAGGAATATGCCATCGTGGAAACCATGTTCGAACGGACACTGCTCCTGGCAGTGGCCATCTGCCGCCTGTAAAGGCAAGGGGGAGTTGTTATGACGGATACAAAGCAGGACACCGTGCAGAAGCCGGTGAACAAAAAAGTATCGGTACCCAGCCCGATCATCATCATTTTCTTCATCCTGATCTTGACGGCCATTGCCACCTACATCGTTCCCGCCGGGGTGTTCGACCGGGTGAAGGATGCTTCCAGCGGCCGTATGGTGGTGGATCCCAACACGTTCCACTTCATTGCCAAACATCCGGCCAGCTTCTTTGACGTGTTCAAGGCAGTACCCCGGGGCGTGAAGAGCGCCAGCAGCATCGTAGGCTTTCTGATGATCATCGGCGGGTCTTTGAACGTGATGGCCGTCACCGGTGCCATTGAAGGGGCTCTGGGCCATGTGGTGACCAAGGTGAAGGGACGGGAAATGCTCATGATCCCCGTACTGCTCACCATCATGACCTGCCTCAGCGCCTTTGCCGGGTGCAGTGAAGAGTACATTGCCTTCGTACCCCTGATTATGGCTGTCAGCTATGCCCTGGGCTTCGATTCCATCGTGGCCGTGGCCATGCCCCTGGCCGCTGTCAGCGGCGGGTACGGCGCCGGGGTGACCAATGCCTTTACGGTGGGCGTGGCCCAGAGCATTGCCGGGCTGCCCATGTTCTCCGGCATCGAGCTGCGGCTGGTGATGCTGGCAGCGCTGATTGTGATCAATGTGACCTACACCCTGTGGTATGCCCGGAAGATCAAGAAAAATCCGGAACAGAGCTATACCTACGATTATGACCAGCTGATCAAGGAAAGTATGGATCTGACCGCCTACGAAGGGGAAGATAAGTATATGACCGGCCGCCAGAAAGTGATCATGGGCGGGTTCGTGGTCACCATTGCCGTCATCCTGGTGGGTGTGGTGAAATACGGTTTCTATATGGATGAACTGGCTGCGCTGTTCCTGATGATGGGCGTATTCGCCGGCATCGTGGGAAAACTGAGCATCAACGACTTCGCCAACGCCTTCATCGGCGGGGTGAAGAATATGGCCATGCCCTGTATGATGGTTTCCCTGTGCAAAGGGGTCACCCTGCTCATGGGCGACAGCAAGATCCTGGATACCATCATCCACTTCCTGGCTGGCGGCCTGAGCATGTTCCCCCAGTCTCTGCTGGGCTTTGGCATGTTCATCGTACAGGATGTGTTCAACCTGGTGGTTCCCTCCGGTTCCGGTCAGGCGGCCATCACCATGCCCATCATGGCGCCTCTGGCCGACCTGGTGGGGATGACCCGGCAGGCTGCCGTACTGGCCTTCCAGATGGGGGATGCCTTCACCAACATGGTGACGCCTGCCAGCGGTACCACCATGACAGTGCTGACTGTGGCCGGTATTCCGCTGCGGCGCTGGTGGAAATTCGCCTTCCCGCTGCTGGGCCTGGAATGGATCTTCGCCTTTGTGGTCATGTGGTATGCTACCGTTACCAAGATCGGACCGTTCTGAGTCAAAAGGGGGTGTGAAAAAATGCTTTTTCACACCCCGTCACTAGTCACTAGTCTCTAGTCACTAGCTGATGGAAGCCAGCTGACGCTAGCGAAATAAAGGCGCTGTGGATGATTTTTTCACAGCGCTTTTTTTGTGTGTTATTGTATGTCGTACGTTTGTCCATAAATTAAAAACATCGAAAAAACTTGTTGACAAATTTTCCTGAAAGTGTATAATAAAACCCATAACAAAACATCAGACAGTGTTGATTGGGAAAAGTACTTGTCCAGGCTGACATTCCAGAGAACCTGCCACCGGGTGCGAGGCAGGATGCACAGCGGAAAAGGAAAATCACCCAGGAGCTGCTCGCTGAAAGGATTACGAGTAAGCGGAGCCGGTTGACAGTCGTTATCCTGTCCGGCATTGGAAGGGGAAATCCGGAGATGCTTGTCAAGAGGTCGCAGTTGCGACAAAAAGAGTGGTACCGCAGAGCATAGCGCTTTGTCTCTTACAGGAGACAAAGCGCTTTTTATTTTCTCCCAGGGAAGCCATCAGCCGTTTGATTTTTGCAAAATCCAAATCAATTGCATGGAGGGAATGGAAAATGAATTTGTTGACAAAAGTAAGTGGTTTCGTGGGGAAGAATCTGACCTGGCTGGTACTGGCCACCATCGTGGGCGGCTATTTCGTTCCGGGAGCCTTCTCCTGGTCCGTCCATTATACCGTGTGGCTGCTGGGCGTGGTGATGTTCGGCATGGGCATGACCCTGCACGTTTCTGACTTCAAACTGGTGCTGCAGCGACCGAAGGAAGTGCTGGCCGGTACCGTCTGCCATTATACCATCATGCCGCTGGTGGCCTTTGCCCTGACCAAGGTCTTCCACCTGAGCCCGGATCTGGCAGTGGGCATGGTCCTCCTGGGCTCCTGCCCCAGTGGTACGGCTTCCAATGTCATGAGCTTCCTGGCCAAGGGAGATGTGCCTCTGGCCGTTTCCGTCACCACCGTTTCCACTCTGCTGGCTCCTGTGATGATGCCGTTCCTGGTCTGGGCCCTGGCCGGTGAATATGTGAACGTTTCCTTTGTTTCCATGGCGCTGACCGTCATGAAGGTCATCCTGGTTCCCCTGGTGCTGGGACTGATGGTCCACAAAGTGGTGGGCGAGAAATTCCTGGCCCAGGTCCAGAAAGTACTGGTACTGCTGTCCGCTTTTGCTGTCCTGTCCATCCTGGGCGGTGTGGTTGCCGTGAACGGAGCCAAGATCGTGGCTCTGGGTGCCTTCATGGTGGTGCTGGTGCTGCTGCACAACCTGGCCGGGTTCGCCCTGGGGTACTTTGTGACCGGTAAACTGGGTATGGGCAAAGCCCAGCAGCATTCCGTAACGCTGGAAGTGGGAATGCAGAACGATGCCCTGGCCCTGTCCATCTGCGCGGTGTACTTTGCTCCGGCTGTGGCCATCCCCGCTGCGGTAGGGGCTGCCATCCATCAGATCACCGGGTCCTTCCTGGCAGGTCTGTTCGCCCGGAACATGGACAGATACGAAGCCAGACAGAAAGCGGCCAAAGAAGCTGCTGTCGCTGTGGGTGATTGACAGAAAAAAATAAGGCGCTGTGAAAAATTATCCACAGCGCCTTTGTTTCGCTAGCGTCAGCTGGCTTCCATCGGCTAGTGACTAGAGACTAGAGACTAGTGACGGGGTGTGAAAAAGCATTTTTTCACACCCCCTTATTTTTTTGACACTCTCTGCAAATTCCCAAAAACAGTGTCTGGTGATGGTGGATGAGGAAACCGGTCTTTTGGGCCACGTCCCGGTCCAGGTGATGGTGATAGGCGTAGTCCAGGTTCATCACCTTTCCGCAGCATTCACAGCGGAAATGGGCATGGGGGCGGGTATCCACATCATATCGCATGGCACCGTCCCCCACATCCACCGTCTGGAGCAGGCCCTGCCTGCAGAAAAAGTTCAAAGCCTGGTATATGGTGGCGAAACTCAGGGTGGGCATCCGGGCCTTGACCTTTTCGTAGATTTCTGTGGCCGTAGGATGTTCTTCCGCATTGGAAAATGCCCCGTAGACTTCCAGCCGCTGGGGGGTGATTTTCATACCCCGTTCTTTCAGGAGCCGGGTCAATTCTTGTGGAGTCAGCATGGCGGGCCTCCTTATCAGTACTGAAAATTGTGGTTTATAATATTGAAGATATTTTAATAATAACTTTTAAAATATAAAATGTCAATGAACTTCCGTGGTTTTCCATCAATTCCGGCAGCTATAGCCAAATGGGGACTCCTGTTCGCTTTTTGCTTGTGTTACAATAATAAAATATCGTAGGGGAGTGTGATGGCAATGGCCAATGGACAGGAAAAAGAAATCAAATTGACTTCCACGAAGGCAGCCCGGAAAAAATTCTTCCATCTACCCCTGGTGAAGGAGAAAATCCTGGCGGGCAGCCAGCATACCCTGAAGCTGTGGAACCAGTATCTGGATACCCGGGATCGGAAACTGTCCCGGACGGGGATGGCCTACCGGATCCGCCGGACCAACGGAAAGGCCTTCGAGGCCACCATCAAGAGCCGGGGCGAGACGGTGAACGGGTTCTCCCGGCGGGCGGAGTATACGGTGCCTCTGGAACAGGCAAAGCCGGTGCTCCAGGGCTTTGCGCCCCAGGTGGATCAGAAACTCCAGACCCTGCTCCAGGAGGATGAGCTGCTGCCGCTGTGTACCGTGGAATTCACCCGGAAGGTGGCCCTGCTGCAGATATCCGCAGTGACAGTGGTGGAAGCCGCTGTGGATACGGGGACCATCAGGGCAGGGGGCAAAGAAGCTCTGATCGGGGAAATCGAACTGGAATTGAAAAGGGGCCAGGAACGGGAACTGCTGCGCTTTACGGCAGAACTGGCCCAGGCAATCCCCCTGCTGCCGGAGGAACGGAGCAAATTCAGCCGGGGGCTGGCTCTGCTGGACGGAGAAACACCCAAAGCAAAGGAAAAAATACCAGCGCCTTCCTGGACAGAGGATACGGATCCATTGGTCCTGTGGCGCAGTCTGGCCCGGAAGGCTACCGGGACGGCTCTGGATCTGCTGGTCCCCCGGATGGATGAGGCATTCGATGCCCAGGGGATGCTGGCCACCCTGCGGCAGCTGGGAGGCCTGTGGCTGGTGGGGCAGGACTTCCTTTCCCGGAATACCTGGAAAAAAGGGAAGGACTTGCTGGCCGGACTTCAGGAACAGCTGGAACCCATGGCCTGCCTGACCGGACTTTCCGATGCGAAAGCCAAGCCATTTCCGGAGGAACTGTTACCCCTGGAGCCGGGCCGGAAGTGGCTGGAGGACCAGTGGGTGGCCGCCGCCCAGAAGGCGGCGGAGGCCTGTGGAAAAGAAGTGCGGGCCTCCCTGTGGCAGCTGCTGTATCTGTGTACCCTGGCTCATAAAAAGACAGAAGTGCCTGCCCTGGGTGTTTTGCTGCAGCGGCAGTGGAGTGCCTGGCAGCAGGAGGAGCAGCTGCTGGCGGATGCAGGAAATCCGGATCCCTGGGAGAGGAAAGACCAGATGGAGAAACTGGAAGGACTGCTGGCCCTGACCCGGGGCCTGGGGGAGAAACGGCTGCAAAAACGGGGCCGGGCCTATGAGAATCAGTGGTGGAAGCACTGCCTCAGCTATGCCCGGACCGGAGCCCTGGAAGAAGGAGCGGAACAGGTGGAGGACCGGGAATTGAGCCTATCCCTGGCAGCCCTGTGCGGCCAGGAGGGACTGCGTACAGAAAAACACCGGTCACGGGCCTGGGAAGCGGGGAAAGACTTTTTTAAGGAAGTGGCCAGACACAAGGAATGGTCCTGTCTCTGAAAAAAATCCAAAGAAAAAGTCAAAAAATCGAAAATACTATTTGACTTTTTGACTTTTAACGTGTAGAATAAGACCCGGGAAGTGGAAAAGGCTTCCCGGGCCTTGTTGTCATAGGCCCTGAAAAGAAGCAATGGTATCCATTTGATAGGGAAATGGATTTGGAGGTGTTTGTTATGCAGGCAGAACGCTTGAGTGATGAAGTGAGAAGTTTGTTGGAAGCTGCCCAGCAGCAAGCCGTCATGAATTATAACCCCGAACTGACCACGGTCCATCTGCTGTCCGCTATGTGCGGCCAGCCGGACGGGTTCTTCAAGTTTGTACTGAAGAGCCTGAACGTGGATGAGAACCAGTTCAGCCGGGAAGTGGATCATCTGATCAAACAGATGCCCTCGGTGAAGGGTACGGACCAGCTGAGCATGAGCACAGGCATGGCCCGGGTGTTCGCTCTGGCGGAAAAGGCCGCCGGGCAGAACCAGGTGACGGCCTCCCATCTGCTGGCTGCCCTGTGTGAGGACGGGGATACGGAAGTGGTGAACCTGTGCAGGAAGTATGGAATCACCCGCAGTGCCATCCGCGGCCTCATCGATAAATACGAAAACAACGGGGATGCGGACGAGAACCGCAAGACCCTGGAAAAATTCGGCCAGGACCTGACCCGGAAAGCCAGAGAGGGCAAACTGGATCCGGTGATCGGCCGTGATGATGAAATCCGTCGGACCATCGAGATCCTGTCCCGTCGGAAAAAGAACAACCCGGTACTGATCGGTGAACCCGGTGTGGGCAAGACGGCCATCGTGGAAGGCCTGGCCCGCCGGATCGTGGCCGGTGATGTACCGGAATCCCTGAAGAACAAGACCCTGTATGCCCTGGACCTGGCTTCTCTGGTGGCCGGTGCCAAGTACAGAGGGGAATTTGAAGAACGGTTGAAGAAAGTCCTGAAGATCGTGTCCGATTCCGCCGGTCAGATCATCATGTTCATCGATGAACTGCACACGGTGGTGGGCGCCGGTGCCTCGGAAGGCTCCATGGATGCCGGGAATATCCTGAAACCCATGCTGGCCAGAGGGGAACTGCGTTGCATTGGTGCCACCACCCTGAAGGAATACCGGAAATACATTGAAAAGGATTCTGCCCTGGAGCGTCGTTTCCAGCCCGTACTGGTGAAGGAACCCAGTGTGGAGGATACCATCTCCATCCTGAGAGGCCTGAAGGAACGGTACGAAGTTCATCATGGCGTGCGGATCAAGGACTCCGCCCTGGTGGCTGCGGCAACGCTGTCCAACCGGTATATCAATGACCGGTTCCTGCCGGATAAGGCCATCGACCTGGTGGATGAAGCTGCTGCACGGCTGCGGGTGGAAATCGACTCCATGCCTACGGAACTGGATGAAAGCCGCCGTCGGATGCTGCAGCTGCAGATCGAGGAACAGGCCCTGAGCAAGGAAGACGATGAGGCTTCCAAGGCCCGTCTGGAAAAGATCAAGGAAGAACTGACCACCCTGAAGGCCGAGAACGATAAGCTCATGGCCCAGTGGAAGGAAGAAAAGGGTGGCATTGCCAAAGTCCGTCAGGTGAAGAAGGAAATCGACAATGTGAAGAAAGAGATGGAAGAGGCCGAACGGACCTACGACCTGAACAAGCTGGCAGAACTGAAGTACGGCAAGCTGCCGGAACTGCAGAAACAGCTGGCTGCACTGGAGAAGGCCGAGCAGTCTGACAAGCGCCTGCTGAAGGAAGAGGTGGACGAGGATGATATTGCCAAGGTGGTCAGCACCTGGACGGGCATCCCTGTGAACCGCCTGATGGAAGGCGAAAAGAAGAAACTGGCCCACCTGCCGGAGATCCTCCATAAGAGAGTCATCGGTCAGGATGAAGCCGTGGAAGCGGTCAGCGAGGCTGTGATCCGGGCCCGTGCCGGCATCAAGGATCCCAACAAACCCATCGGCTCCTTCATTTTCCTGGGGCCTACGGGCGTGGGCAAGACCGAACTGGCCAAAGCCCTGGCCGAAGTGCTGTTCAATGATGAAAAGAGCATCATCCGGATCGATATGAGTGAATACATGGAGAAACATACGGTTTCCCGTCTGATCGGTGCGCCTCCCGGCTATGTAGGGTATGAAGAAGGCGGCCAGCTGACGGAGGCTGTACGGCGTCATCCGTATTCCGTGATCCTGTTCGATGAAATCGAAAAGGCCCACCCGGATGTGTTCAACGTGCTGCTGCAGGTACTGGACGACGGCCGTCTCACCGATGGCCAGGGCCGGATGGTGGACTTCAAGAACACCCTGATCATCATGACCAGCAACCTGGGTTCCCATGAGATCATGGAAAAGAAGGGCAACATCAGCAAGGAGGAAGTCCGCAGCATGCTGATGAAGTTCTTCCGTCCTGAATTCCTGAACCGGGTGGACGATATCGTGGTGTTCAAACCGCTGCAGGAAGAACAGCTGAAGGACATTGTACGTCTGATCCTGAAACGCCTGGGCGACCGTCTGCACAGCCAGCAGGAACTGACCCTGACGGCTACGGACGAAGCGGTGGCCTATCTGGCCAAGGCAGGGTTCGATCCTGCTTTCGGTGCCCGTCCTTTGAAGAGACTGATCGTTCACACGGTGGAAACCGTGGTGAGCAACAAGATCGTCAAAGGCGAGATCCAGAGTGGCGATCACATCGAAGTGGTGCTCCAGAACGGGAATATCGACGTGGTGAAGAAATAAGAGAAAATGCCTGGGAGAGCGATCTCTCAGGCATTTTTTTGATTTTCCAGGACGGGAATCCAGCACAGCTATTCATTTGCTTTTCATTTGTCCCAGGTACAATGGTCTATACGATTGAACAAGGAGGCGGATCATGGTGAAATGGAAACTGTGCCTGGGGACTGGCCTTTTATCCCTCTGCTGTTTCTCTGCAGGGGCTTTTGCTGCCGGGCATGTGGAAGATGTGGAAGCCATCTCTCAGGTCTATGGAGATGGAGAAAAGCTGGCAGAAGTCCAGCTCCGGTATGATGCGGATCTGTTGGGCTCTTCCGTGACCGCGGAAGATTATGCCGTGCCGGGACGGACCGTGACAAAAGCCTTCGTTTCGGCGGAACCGTATGGAAAGGCAGCGGAAAAAGGGCGCTATGTCCAGGTGGAACTGGAACCCCTTCCCCTGTCCGACCAGATGGTGGATCCCCATCCGGAAGACAAGCACAAGGCGCCTGTGGGGGTGGGAGGCCCCCAGCTGGGGAGCCATGGAAATCCCCAGCCTCTGGTTCCTGTTACGGCCAAAATCAGCCAGAAGGGTCTGGTCAAGACGGCGGAGGGACGGCTGTACGGAGGGGAACCGGAAATGAGCAGTTCCCATACCCGCCAGCTGCTGATCGAGAAATTTACCCAGCACACCTTTACCGATCGGGATGGGAAAAAACTGCAGTACAATTTGTATGTGCCGGAAAAACTGGAAAAGGGCAAGGTGTACCCGCTGGTCCTTTTCATGCATGATGCGGGGACGGTGTCTCCGGAAGTGAAGGCCACCCTGAGCCAGGGCCGGGGCGCTGTGACCTGGGTGGAACCGGAATGGCAGAAGGAACATCCCTGCTTTGTGCTGGCCCCCCAGTATGATACGGTGATCGTGGATGACCAGTACCAGTACGGACCGGAACTGGATCGGACCATCCATCTGGTGGAAAGTCTGTCCAGCCAGTATCCCATTGATACCCAACGGATCTACAATACAGGGCAATCCATGGGATGCATGACCTCCATTGCCATGGATGTGAAGTACCCGGATTTCTTTGGAGCTTCCTATCTGGTGGCCGGCAAATGGAATCCCCAGGTGACGGCACCCCTGGCCCGGCAGAACATCTGGGCCGTGGCGGCTGCAGGGGATCCGGGAGCCAAGCCCTCCATGGATACCATCATGGCCCAGCTGGATGCGGCCGGGGATCGGGTCATCCGAGGAACCATCGCCCAGGATGCTCCGGAAACCCAGGTGGATCAGCTGACGGAACAAATGATCCGGCCTGGAGTCCATGCGTATTATCTGCTGTACCAGGGAGGCAGCCATCGGAGCACCTGGCAGCATGCCTATGATATCACCCCGGTCAAGGAGTAGATCTTTGAGCAGAAAAAAGGAGCCTGATTTTCTGGGCGGGACCTTTGCATGCGACAAAACGAAGCTGTGAAAAATGGATATGAGCTGACCCCCAATTGCTAGACCAAAAATCTAACAATTGGGGGTCAGCTCATTTTCACAGCTCCCTGTTTCTTTATTTCTTAGCGTTCTTGGTCAGCTCATCAGCGGCGTCCCGGATGATTCCTGCCAGCAATGTGTCGGATGTGTATTCGCTACTGGTCCGCTCATCGGTGACCTGGTAGATGGGCGTACCGTTTTTGGTGGCCAGAAAGCTCAGGCTGGCATAGGATGTACCGGCACTGGTCAGCTTCTTCCCTTTCTTGTCGGTGGTGACTTCAGCACCTGCCGTGGCGGGCTCTGTGCCCACGTGGTTCACCTGTACCTGCAGGGTGATGGTGTTGCGCAGCTGTTTGTCCGGCAGCATTACCGGATTGTTGTAGAGGGTGACACCCTCTTTTTTCAGATCCCGCTGCAGGGTCAGGAAGGTCTTGCGGACGGCATCGTCATCCCGGATGAAGGCGGGATGGGCTTTTTGGAAGCCTCCATCCTGACGGCTCAGGTCTTTCAGATAGACGACTTTCAAGCGTTTAAAGGGAAAGGTATTGCTCTTCCAGCCGCTGCGTTCAGCACCTGCCGTCAGGGGCAGAGCCAACAGCGTCACCAGCAGGGTGGCCAATGCCAGGAATTTTTTCATGGATGTTCCTCCTCTATGCATTCTATCTTTCCATTTTACAACGGAACAGGAAGTGTTTCAACGGGTTTTCGTTTTGACTATCGTCTGGAATCGGGCTATAATTTGAGGAGCTAGCATATCTTTTGCAGATACGGTGCAGGAAGGAGGCTTTTGTCATGCCAATACCGCTTGTTGTATGGGCGGCTGCTGGAATCGGTGCGGCTGGCCTGAAATTATACAAAAGCGCTACCAGCGCAGAAAACATGGTGAAAAATGCCATCGAACGGTACAATGAAGAACGGTTCAAGTTTTATAAGGTCCTGGAACAGCTGACCCCGGAAGTGGAAAATCTGGGCCATCTGAAACTCCATGTATGGGGCTGTTATGACAAGGTCTTCGCCATTTTGGAGAAAGTCGAGAACCTGCCTGGACATTATACGTACAAGAGTCATAAAAATCTCCATATGCTGCCCCAGGATGTGCGGAAATTGAAACGGATCCGCCGAGTGGTGGAACGGATCCAGGACAAGAAACTGGATACAGAAGGCACCGGCATGCTGACGGTACTGGCCCTCCAGGGCGGGGCGGCCAGTTCCTACAGCCAGTCGGAACTGGAACGGGACGAGGCCAAACTGGTCATGGAAAAAATCATGGACCAGCCCCTGTATACGTCGGAAGTGACGGCCCTGGACGAAATGAGTGTCCTGGAATCCATCATGTGTTTCCCCAAGGTGCTGCGGCCCGGGTATTTTTCCGACAAGGACGGATCGAAGATGACCAAGGAGCAGGCGGTCCATTTCAAGACGGATACGGACACCCATTCCCTGCTGCTGGCTGACGCGGAAGCCCGGGGACAGCGATTGCTGGAAGTGGTGGTCCATGTGCGCAAGACCATGGACCTGCTGAAAAATGAGCAGCGGGAGCAGATCCTGTACCTGCAGCACCTGCTCACGGTCAAAAACGACTACAACCTGTTCACCCTGGAGGAAAAGGACCGGCTGAACTTCCTGGTGGCCATCGGGTTCGTCCTGCGGGAACTGGCCCGGACAGATATCGTATTGAAGAATGGCAGCATGGCCATCCTGAACCGGAGTGGCCTGCGGGTCCCTCTGAGCAAGGCCCAGGACCTGCTGCCGTCTGAAAATCTGGCATTGCTGGATGAAAAATAAAATGTAGAGGAGAGAGTATCGTGATCAGCACAAAAGCATTCAAGGCCTATGACATCCGGGGCATTGTACCGGAGGAAGTGAACGAAGACCTGGCGTACCGTTTGGGGCGTGCCCTGGCCTGGTACCTGAAAGCCAAGAAGCTGGTGGTGGGTCACGATATCCGTCTCAGCGGACCGGCATTGAGCCAGGCGGCTGTGGATGGGATGCGGGACGCCGGGGCCCAGGTACTGGATCTGGGCCAGTGTGGTACGGAAATGATCTATTTCGCCACTGCCCATCTGAAGACCGACGGGGGCATGATGATCACCGCCAGCCACAATCCCAAGGACTATAATGGCATGAAGCTGGTCCGCTCTGAAGCCCGGCCCATTTCGGCGGATACGGGGTTGAAGGATCTGGCTGCGCTGGTGGCGGCTGACGATTTCGAGACCCGGGTGCCCAAGGCAGAAAAACGGGGCGGCTATGAAGAAATCAACATCGTACCCAGCTATGTGGAACATCTGCTTTCCTATATCAATGTGAAGAGCCTGCTGCCGCTGAAGATCGTGGCCAATCCGGGCAATGGCGGCGCTGGTCCCATTGTGCGGGAACTGGCCAAACATCTGCCCTGCCAGTTCTTCATGCTCAACGAGACGCCGGACGGCAACTTCCCCAACGGGGTGCCCAATCCGCTGCTTCCGGACAACCGGGCGGCCACGTCCGAAGCTGTGAAGAAGGTGGGCGCTGATCTGGGTATTGCCTGGGACGGGGATTTCGACCGCTGCTTCTTCTTTGACGAGAATGGCCGGTTCATCGAAGGGTATTACCTGGTGGGGCTGTTCGCCCAATACTTCCTGAAGAAGCATCCGGGCAGCAGGATCCTGTATGATCCTCGGCTGACCTGGAATACGGAAGACATCATTGCCCGCTTCGACGGGGAACCGGTGCGCTGCAAGAGCGGTCATGCCTTCATCAAGGAATGCATGCGGAAGAACAATGTGATCTACGGGGGCGAGATGAGTGCCCACCATTATTTCCGGGATTTCTCCTACTGCGACAGCGGGATGATCCCCTGGCTGCTGATGATCTCTCTGATTTCCACCTCCGGTATGACCCTGAGCCAGATGGTGGATGCCCGGATCGCTGAATATCCCTGCAGCGGAGAGATCAACCTGAAGGTCAAGGATGCGGACGAAGTGCTGGAGCGGCTGTCCAGGCACTTTAAGTCCGGAATCCAGGACCGGATGGACGGGCTCAGCGTGGTTTACAATGAGTGGCGCTTCAACCTGCGGAAATCCAATACGGAACCGGTGGTCCGGCTGAACATCGAAACCCGGGGCGACAAGGACCTGCTGAAGCAGAAGACCCGGGAGATGCTGGAACTGATCGGCGGAGAAAGAGCATAGGAGGAATTTCTGGGAATGAACGTACTGGTAACAGGGGGAGCCGGCTACATCGGCTCCCATGTGGTGGAAGAACTGGTGGCCAACGGGTATACCCCCATTGTGTACGATAACTTCAGCACCGGCCATGTGGATGCGGTGTCGGAAAAAGTGCAGCTGATCGAAGGGGACATCCACGACTTCAACTTCCTGAAGCATGTGCTGGGGGAATATGAGATCGACGGGGTGCTCCACTTTGCGGCCAGCAGCCAGATGGGCGAATCCATGGTGAACCCGGGAAAATACTACTACAACAACGTGGCAGGGACCCTGGGCCTGCTGGATGCCATGCGGGAAGCCGGCGTGGAACAGCTGGTGTTCTCTTCCACGGCTGCGGTATACGGGGAACCGGAACAGGTGCCCATCACGGAAGATATGCCCCTGCATCCCACCAACGTATACGGCCGGACCAAGCTGATGATCGAAAAGATGATGGAAGACTACAGCAAGGCCTATGGCCTTCGCTATGTGGCCCTGCGGTACTTCAACGCTGCCGGTGCGTCTCTTTTGGGGAACATCGGAGAAGACCACCGGCCGGAGACCCATCTGATCCCTCTGATCATCCAGGCGGCGCTGGGACAGCGGGACAGTGTGTCCATCTTCGGGACGGACTATCCCACCCCGGATGGAACCTGCCTGCGGGACTACATCCATGTGAAGGACCTGGCCAGCGCCCATGTACTGGCCATGAACCACCTGAAAGAGGGGGGCGGCAGCCGGGTGTACAACCTGGGTACGGAAAACGGTTTTTCCGTACGGGAAATCATCGAAACGGTGAAAAAGGTCACCGGCCGCAGTTTTGCGGTGAAAGAAGAAGCCAGAAGAGCCGGGGATCCGGCCAAACTGATCGCTTCTTCGGAAAAAATCAAGAAGGAGCTCCATTGGGAACCCCGCCACAGCAACATCGAAGAGATCGTGGCTACGGCCTGGCGGTGGCATGAGGGTCATCCCAAAGGATACGAAAAATAAGCAGTATGGATATTTTAGTTACCGTGGACGGCCTGAAAAAAAGTTTCGGCGTCCACGATATTTTTCAAAATGTACGTTTTACCATCCGGCAGGGTGAAAAAGTGGGTCTGGTGGGGGTCAACGGCTCCGGCAAGACTACGCTGCTGCGCTGCCTGCTGAACCCGGATTTTGCGGACGGAGGCACGGTGAAGTTCGCCGGGGAGCTGCGCCTGGGCTATGTGGAACAGGGGTTCGATGATTTCCGGGAGGAGACCATCTGGCAGTTCATGCAGCATGCCTGCCCGGACATCCTGAGCCTGCGGGACAAGATGCAGAAACTGGAAGAGGCCAGCGGCAAAGCCGGGGGAGAGGAGCTCCAGGGGATCCTGGACCAGTATGCCCGTACCGAGAGCCGCTATGCCCATCTGGACGGCTATCATTATGAAAGCAACATCAAACGGGTACTCATCGGCCTGGGCTATCCTGAGGAAACCTGGGAAAACCGGGCGGACAAGCTGTCCGGAGGCCAGAAGACCCGTCTGCAGCTGGCGGCGGCTCTGGTGAATTCCCCGGATCTGCTGATCCTGGACGAACCCACCAACCATCTGGATATTGTCATGAGCGAATGGCTGGAAAAATACCTGCGAGAATTCCGGGGCGGGGTGCTGGTGATCTCTCACGACCGGGCTTTCCTGGATAATGTAGTGGATGACATCCTGGAAATGGAAGGGGGAACCATCCATCGTTTCAAGGGAAATTATTCCCGTTATCTGGAACAGAAGGAAGTGCAGGTCCTGACCCAGACTCGGGCTTACGAGGCCCAGCAGGAATACATTGCCCGCCAGGAGGCCTACATCCGTCGGTTCAAGGCGGGAATCAAGAGCAAGATGGCCCGGGGACGCCAGTCCCAGCTGGACCGGCTGGAACGGATCGACGCTCCGGTACAGGAGGAAGAATTCGAACTGCGGCTGCCCCATGCTGCCGAATGTGCGGAAAAGGTCATCATGCTGGAGCATCTGGACGTGGGATATCCCGGAACGACGCTGCTCCAGGATGTGGATCTGACCCTGCGCCGGGGGGAGAAGGTGGCCATCATCGGTCCCAACGGCTGTGGCAAATCCACTCTGTTGAAAACCATCCTCCAGGAACTGCCGCCTCTGAAGGGAGAGGCCCGCATCGGAAACCGGGTGAAGATCGGGTACTTCTCCCAGAGCTATGAACGGCTGGACGAGAAGCAGACCATTATGGAGAACTTCCTGACAGAGTATGGGCTGACGGATGAGCAGACCCGCCGCCTTCTGGGGAGCATGATGTTCCACGGCGAAGATGTGTTCAAGGTGATCGGGACCCTGTCAGGGGGCCAGAAAGCCCGGCTGGTACTGCTGAAACTGGTACTGGACGGGGCCAACTGCCTGCTGCTGGACGAACCCACCAACCATCTGGATATCGCCGCCAAGGAGGCTGTGGAAGCGGCCTTGGAGACCTTCGACGGCACCGTGCTGCTGGTCAGCCACGACCGGTACCTGGTCAACGAGGTAGCAGATCGGATCTGGGCGGTGGAACAGGGCCATGTGATCGATTACAAGGGCAACTACGACTTTTATCTGGAGGAACGGCAGAAACGGCTGACGGGAACGGCAGCCGCGGCACCGGAGGAAAAAGCCAAAGAAACGAAACCCACGGAAAAAGATATGCCTGCTCCGGAATCCCGGAAACCGGCTGCTCCCCGGCCGGCGGAAAAGAAAACGGAGAAGAAGCCCTACAGCCCCGGAGAGGCCCAGAAACTGCTGCCCCAGGTAGAACTGAAGATCCGGGAGTACGAAGCCCTGCAGAAGGTCCTCAGCAACCAGATCGCCGACCCGGCCAACCAGCAGGATCTGGAAACCAGTACCCGACTGGCCAATGAGTACGCGGAACAGGAAAAGATCCTGGACGGGCTTATGGAGAAATGGGAAAAACTGATGGAGTCTTTGGAATGACCATTGAAGAGTTTTTGCAGAAACTGCAGCACTTCCACGGGGAGGGCTGCTTCAACCCATGGGGGGACTATGATCCCCAATGTGATATCGGGCCCCAGGCACCGGTGATCCGGTCGGCCAATTTTCGCCGCTACCTGGAGCTGCGCCGGGACGCCCGGTTCCTGTTCATCGCCGAGGGCCTGGGGTACCAGGGCGGCCATTTTTCCGGTATGGCCATGACCAGCGAACGGATCCTGCTGGGGCATCATCCCACGGTACGTCCGGAGGTGGTGCTGGGGGAAAACTGGGACTATCGGCGGACCAGCAATCCGGAAAGCCCGCTTCTCAACCGCAAACAGCGGGAGGAGGGGTTCAACGAACCCACGGCCACCATCATGTGGGGGGAACTGGCCAAGCAGGGCCTGGCACCCTTCCAGACCGTGCTGTGGAACATTTTTCCTTTCCATCCCTATAAACCTTCCGGTATTTTGACCAACCGGACGCCCACAGGGCCGGAACTGGATGTGGGCATCCAGTTCGCCCGGGATCTGCTGGAACTGCTGCCGGGGATGAAAGTGATCGCCATCGGGCGGAAAAGTGCCGGTACGCTGGAGAAATACGGGGTGCCCTGTGCGGCGGTGCCCCATCCGTCCATGGGCGGCGCCAACCGGTTCCGGGAGGCTGTGGATCGGCTGTTTCACCAGTAAGAACGGGCAAAGGAGTCTGCCATGCAAAGAAGTACCTTAGCTTCCATGAGCAAGGAACAAGTGTTGAAAATTGCCTTGACCGCAGGCAAGATCCTGCTGGTCAGTGGAGCGGAGACCTATCGGGTGGAGGATACCATGCTGCGGATCTGCCATGAGGGGGGCATGCACACCATCGCCTCCTTCTGCACTCCGTCCCTGATCATGATCGGGGAGGAGACCATGGAAGGGGCCAGCCTCATGTACCGGGTGACGGAACGGGGGACGGACCTGACCCTCATCAGCGAGGTCAACGCCATGAGTTTTCAGATGCCCCACTGGAACAAGAGTTTCCAGGATACCATGGCCATGCTTGCGGAAAAAACCATGCGCAAGCCCCGCCCGGCCCGGGAAGATATCTTCTGGTCAGGGCTGGCCGGCGGTTTCTTTGCTGTGGTGCTGGGAGGCGGCCTGCTGGAATTCCTGGCAGCCTTCCTGGGTTCTCTGTTTTCCATGGCTTTCGTGAAGGCGCTGTCTCCCTTCCGTCCCAGCAACTTCTGGGCCACCACCATGGCCGGGGCTATCATCTGCCTGACTGTGGTCCTGTTCCGGAAAATCTGTCCGGATATGGTCATGGAGCTGGCCATTGCGGGAGGTGCCATGCCCTGGCTGCCCGGTATGGCTTTTACCAATGGAATCCGTGACTTTATGGCCGGCGACCTGCTCAGTGGCACCTGTCGGGCCGGGGAAGCCATTTTCCTGGTAGTGGGGGTCGCTGTGGGCATCGCCACCGTCCTGGGCATTCTGTATATGTAGGAGGCATGTATGCCGCTGGCTGCAACCATATTCATCAAAACCCTGTTTTCCTTTTTTGCCACGGTGGCGTTCGGGAAACTGTTCAACTGTCCCAGAAGCTGCCTGTACAAGGCTGGATTCGTGGGCATGGTGGGCTTCGAGGTCTATATCATCCTCCTGAGCGGATTTGGGCTCAGTTCCATGCTCAGCAACTTCGCAGGCACGGTGGCTCTTTCCATCTGCAGCGAAATCTTTGCCCGCTGGTACAAACAGCCGGTGCCCATCTTCTCCATCCCCGGAGTCATTCCGCTGGTCCCCGGGCTGCCCCTGTACCGGGCCATGAACTATACCATGCTGGATTCCTACAGCATGGGGATGCATACGTTCGTGTCGGCAGCCCTGGATGCCATGGCCATTGCCATGGGGATCCTGCTGGTTTCGGGCCTGGCCAAGGTGTATAAGACCAGCCGCCAGCTCATAACGAAAAAGGGCGGGAAATAGGGCTGCTTTTTTGCAAAGGCACGGGGAAATGGCTATAATACCCATAGAGAATAGAGAGGAGGAGATTGCCATGGCAGTTTTCACGACGAGAGAAAAACAGGTGGTGAAGAATCCGAAGACCGGTACCATCGAAAAGGAAATCCTGCTGGATCCCAAATACTTCAATGGCACCAATGACCTGTTTGCCCGGATCACCCTGCATCCAGGCTGTGCCGTCCCCGTCCATCAGCATCTGGGAAATAACGAGACCTACTATCTGCTGAAGGGCGAAGGGGAATACACCGACGAGGACAAGACGCTGATGGTGAAGGCAGGTGACGTGACGTTCTGCGCCGACGGCGGAACCCACGGGCTGAAGAACACAGGCAGAGAAGATCTGGTGTTCATCGCCCTGATCAACAACACCCCGGGCTATCAGCGGTAATATTGAATCGTGTTTGCCCGGACCTCCGTAGGGACGACCCATGAGGGGCGTCCGTTTCCAGGTCACAGATTATAAAAGATAACAGGAACTGCTCTCCAGACAGTTCCTGTTTATTTTTTTTTGCCAATAAATGAAAACTTTTTGTGAAACATTGATATTCTATGCATCCTGCTTCGTCCAAATTGAGACCAAAAACGAGAAAATTTCGTTGCTTTAGCACAGTACCAATGCCCGAAACATGAGAAAAACAGCCATTGTTTACAGCAAAAAGAAACACTAGGAACTGTGTAAAGAAAGAAGCGCATAAAATGTGGGCTAAAGCGCAAAAAATATTGAGAAAAACCTTGACATTGGGTGTCAAGGATGTTACAATACCACAGTGTCACAGAGGGGTAGTATGTCTTTTGGAGGTGTCAAATGTTTCTCGCAGACGTAAAAAACGGTTCTCCAGTTGTAGTCGGTGTGAAGCAATCCCAGAAAGCCATCGCCCGGGATCAGGCTGCTGGAGTCCTGATCGCCCTGGATGCAGATGAACACGTGACGGGTCCCGTAAAGGACCTGTGCGAAGCCAAGGGTATCGTCGTGGAGACGGTCCCCACCATGCAGGAACTCGGCAGGGCCTGCGGCATCCACGTGGGAGCATCCGTTGCTGCTGTGCTCCAAACCCGGTAGAATCTTCCGCTTTGCGGAAGATCTTCATAATCATTAAATCTTATTCTCGAGAAAGGAGGTGCCGGAATGCCTACAATCAACCAATTGGTTCGTAAAGGTAGACAAGTTATTACTCAAAAATCCACGGCGCCAGCATTGAAAAATTCACCGCAAAAACGCGGTGTCTGCACGAGAGTGTACACCACCACTCCGAAAAAACCTAACTCTGCTCTGCGGAAGGTTGCTCGTGTCCGTCTGACCAATGGTATTGAAGTAACTGCTTACATTCCTGGTATTGGCCATAACCTGCAGGAACACAGTGTTGTCCTGATCAGAGGCGGAAGAGTCAAGGACCTTCCTGGTGTTCGTTATCACATCATTCGCGGTGCATTGGATACCGCCGGTGTTGCTGACCGCAACCAAGGCCGTTCCAAATACGGCGCTAAGCGCCCGAAAGCAGCTAAGAAATAATTAGCCTGCCAGCTGTAGAATGAGAAAATAACGAAGGAGGAAATACAGATGCCGAGAAAAGGTCCTGTAACCAAAAGAGACGTATTACCGGATCCAGTATATGGTTCCAAACTGTTAACCAGATTCATCAACAAAATTATGCTCGACGGCAAAAAAGGTGTTGCTGAGCGTATCGTATATGATGCATTCGATCTGATCCATTCCAAGACCGGGAAGGATCCCATGGAAGTGTTCGACGCTGCCATGAAGAACGTAATGCCCGTCCTGGAAGTCAAAGCTCGCCGGGTCGGCGGTGCCAACTACCAGGTTCCTGTGGAAGTCAGAGCTGACCGGAAAACCACGCTGGGTATCCGGTGGCTGGTCAACTATTCCCGCCTGCGCGGTGAAAAGACCATGTATGAACGCGTAGCTGGCGAACTGATGGATGCTGCCAACAACACTGGCGCTGCTGTCAAGAAACGTGAAGATACGCACAAGATGGCTGAAGCAAACAGAGCGTTTGCTCACTATCGTTGGTAAGATTCCTTAAGGAGGAGTAATTCGTGGGTAGAGAGTTTCCCTTAGAGAAAATTAGAAACATCGGCATCATGGCTCACATCGATGCCGGTAAGACTACGACCACGGAACGGATCCTGTTCTACACCGGTAAGACTCATAAGATCGGTGAAGTTCATGACGGCGCTGCCACCATGGACTGGATGGTCCAGGAACAAGAACGTGGTATTACGATTACTTCCGCTGCTACGACTTGCCATTGGAAAGGCCATTCTATTAACATCATCGACACCCCGGGCCACGTTGACTTCACCGTAGAAGTTGAACGTTCCCTGCGTGTCCTGGATGGCTCTGTGGCTGTGTTCAGCGCCAAGGGCGGCGTTGAACCCCAGTCCGAAACCGTATGGCGTCAGGCGGAAGAATACAATGTTCCTCGTATCGCTTATGTCAACAAGATGGATACCACGGGTGCTGATTTCTTCAACGTAATCCAAATGATGAAGGACCGCCTGGGTGCCAACGCTGTTGCCATCCAGATCCCCATGGGCGCAGAAGACAGCTTCGTAGGCCTGGTTGACCTGGTAGAGATGCAAGCCATCATCTACGGCGATAAACTGGGTAAAGATGAAGAATTTGAACCGATTCCTGAAGAATACGTGGAACAGGCTCAAAAATATCGTCAGATCCTGCTGGAAGCCATCGTGGAAAGCGATGACAACCTGATGGAGAAATACCTGGAAGGCGAAGACCTGACCAAGGAAGAAATCAAAGGCGCCATTCGGAAGATGACCTGCCAATGCAAACTCTTCCCTGTAACCTGCGGTTCTTCCTACAAGAACAAAGGCGTACAGCCTCTGCTGGATGCCATCATCGATTACATGCCTTCTCCTCTGGATGTACCTGCCATCAAAGGGACCAATCCTGAGACCGGCGAAGAAGAAGAACGTCCTTCCGACGACAATGCTCCGTTCGCAGCTCTGGCCTTCAAGATCGCAACTGACCCCTATGTTGGTCGTCTGGCCTTCTTCCGGGTATATTCCGGTACCCTGAGCGCTGGCTCTTATGTGTACAACGCCAACAAGGAAAAGAGAGAACGCATTGGCCGTATCCTGCGGATGCATTCCAACCACAGAACGGAAATCAATGATGTATACGCCGGCGATATCGCTGCTGCTGTAGGTCTGAAAGACACCGGCACCGGCGACACCCTGTGCGATGAAAAAGCCCCGATCATCCTGGAATCCATGGTCTTCCCTGAACCGGTTATTTCCGTAGCCATCGAACCGAAGACGAAAGCTGACCAGGAAAAGATGGGTATCGCTCTGAGCAAACTGGCTGAAGAAGACCCCACCTTCCGTGTCCGCACGGATCCGGAATCCTCTCAGACCATCATCTCCGGGATGGGCGAACTTCACCTGGATATCATCGTTGACCGTCTGAAGAGAGAGTTCCACGTAGACTGCACTGTGGGTAACCCGCAGGTAGCTTACAGAGAAACCATCCGCAAGGAAGTGGAAAGCCAGGGCAAATTCGTCCGTCAGTCCGGTGGTAAAGGGCAGTATGGCGATTGCTGGCTGAAACTGACCCCGCTGCAACCGGGCGAAGGCTTCAAGTTCGAAAACAAGATCGTTGGTGGCGCTATTCCGAAAGAATACATCGCTCCTGTTGAAGCAGGTGTCAAGGAAGCCATGGAAAACGGTGTTGTGGCCGGCTATCCTATGGTGGACATCGGTGTTACCGTGTTTGATGGTTCCTACCACGAAGTCGACTCCTCTGAAATGGCATTTAAGATTGCCGGTTCCATGGGCTTCAAGAACGGCGCTATGAAAGCCAACCCTGTTCTGCTGGAACCGTATATGAAAGTGGAAGTCACGATCCCCGAAGAATACATGGGCGACGTTATCGGCGACTTGAACTCTCGCCGGGGCCGCATCGAAGGCATGGAAGCCAGAAGCGGCGCACAAGTCATTACGGCTTATGTTCCCCTGTCCGAAATGTTCGGGTATGCAACGGACCTGCGTTCCAAGACCCAGGGCCGCGGCAACTACTCCATGGAAGTAGACCATTACGAAGAAGTTCCTAAGAATATCGCAGAAGCGATCATTGCTAAAAATAAAGGAACTGCACAGGGCTGAGCCTTGTGATCATTAGGAGGATATAACAATGGCTAAAGAGAAATTTGAAAGAACCAAACCCCATGTGAACATTGGTACCATTGGTCACGTTGACCATGGCAAGACCACTCTGACTGCGGCTATCACCAAAGTCCTGTCCGAAACTCCGGGCTGCAAAGCTACTTTCGAAGCGTATGCCGATATCGATAAGGCTCCGGAAGAAAGAGAACGTGGTATCACCATCAACACGGCTCACGTTGAATATGAAACCCAGAAGAGACACTATGCACACGTTGACTGCCCGGGGCACGCTGACTATGTAAAGAACATGATCACCGGTGCTGCTCAGATGGACGGTGCCATCCTGGTTGTTTCCGCTGCTGATGGTCCTATGCCTCAGACCCGTGAACACATCCTGCTGGCTCGTCAGGTTGGCGTACCTGCCATCGTAGTGTTCCTGAACAAATCCGACCAAGTCGACGATCCTGAACTGATCGAGCTGGTTGAAATGGAAGTCCGTGAACTGCTGAGCCAGTACGGTTATCCTGGAGACGAAGTGCCCATCGTTGTAGGCTCCGCTCTGAAAGCCCTGGAAGGCGACAAGGAACAGGAAGACAACATCCGCAAACTGATGGAAGCTGTGGATGACTACATTCCGACTCCTGTCCATGACCTGGCCAAACCGTTCCTGATGCCTATCGAAGACGTATTCACCATCACCGGTCGTGGTACCGTTGCTACCGGCCGTGTGGAACGTGGCGTGATCAAAGTTGGCGACACGGTTGAAATCGTAGGTCTGAAAGACGAAAAGAAACAATCCGTTGCCACCGGTCTGGAAATGTTCCGCAAGACCCTGGATCAGGCTGAAGCCGGCGATAACATCGGCTGCCTGCTGCGTGGTATCGACCGTACTGAAGTAGAAAGAGGTCAGGTACTGGCCAAACCGGGCAGCATCCATCCTCATACGAAATTCAAAGGTCAGGTTTACGTACTGACCAAAGAAGAAGGCGGCCGTCATACTCCGTTCTTCAACGGCTATCGTCCGCAGTTCTACTTCCGTACCACTGACGTTACTGGTGTAGCTCACCTGCCCGAAGGCACCGAAATGGTAATGCCTGGCGATAACGTTGTGATGGATGTGGAACTGATCACCCCGATCGCCATCGAACAAGGTCTGCGTTTCGCTATCCGCGAAGGCGGCCATACGGTTGGCGCCGGTGTTGTTACTGAAATCGAAGCCTAATCACTTCGGTTCAATGAAATGAAAGCCCATATGAGGGGCTTGGCCAAAGCCCCTCATATTCTTATGTTTTTTAGGGCCCGCGATGAGGCAGAAGATGGCTTCTGGCCCGCTGGCTGGGAAGGGAACTTCTGCTGAGTATGTCCGTTCTTGGAAACGTGGCGAATGGAGGAAATTACGAATGGCAAAGACTCAAAAAATCCGTATACGCCTGAAAGCGTATGACTACAAAGCACTGGATCAGAGTGCTTCCAAAATCGTAGAAACGGCGAAACGCACGGGTGCGCAAGTATCCGGTCCGATTCCCCTGCCTACGGAAAAAAACATCTATACGATTCTGCGTTCCCCGCATGTCAACAAAGACTCTCGTGAACAGTTCGAAATGCGGACTCACAAGAGACTGGTAGACATCCTGGAACCTACAGCTAAGACGATCGATGCACTGACTCGCTTGGATCTTCCTGCTGGTGTAGATATCGAGATCAAAGCGTAAGGAGGTGCGATGATGGCTAAAGGAATCATTGGCAAAAAATTAGGTATGACCCAAATTTTTGAAGCTGACGGTACTTTGGTTCCCGTTACTGTTGTAGAAGCGGGTCCCTGCGTCGTGCTGCAAAACAAGACCGAAGAAAAAGACGGCTACAATGCTGTTCAACTCGGTTTCGGTGATATCAAAGAAAAACAAGTCAACAAACCCATGAAGGGCTTCTTCGACAAAGCTGGCGTGGCTCCTGTAAAGGTTGTCCGTGAAGTTCGCCTGGATGCTCCTTCTGAATATAAAATCGGTGACAAGATTGCTGCTGACATTTTCGCAGCCGGCGATCTGGTTGACGCTGTCGGCGTTTCCCGCGGTAAAGGGTTCGCTGGTACGATCAAACGCCACAACTTCGCATGCGGTCCCATGAAACACGGTTCCAAATCCCATCGTGAACCCGGTTCCAACGGTCCTATG
This sequence comes from Acidaminococcus timonensis, assembly GCF_900106585.1. Lineage (NCBI taxonomy): Bacteria > Bacillati > Bacillota > Negativicutes > Acidaminococcales > Acidaminococcaceae > Acidaminococcus > Acidaminococcus timonensis. Next base: position 240,936 of record NZ_FNWH01000005.1, on the reverse strand, counting down.
CATTCCGGTCCTGGCGGCCGTGTAATCAAAGGCAAAAAGCTGCCTGGCCGTATGGGTGGAATCAGCGCGACTGTGCAACGTTTGAAGATCGCAAGAGTGGATAAGGACCGCAACCTGATCATGGTGAGAGGTTCTGTACCTGGTGCCGCTGGTACCTTCCTGCTGCTGAGAGACACGGTTCGTCCCGATGTCGTGAAAGCAGTTACAAAATAAGGTTTAACGAAAGGAGGGCGTTTCAATGCCGAAAGTAGCAATTTACGATATGACCGGCAAACAAACCGGTGAAGAAATAGAATTGATGGATTACGTCTTTGGCGTAGAATTCAACGAAGCAGTTGTCCATCAGGCTGTTGTCATGCAACAAGCTAACGAACGTCAGGGCACTCATGCAACCAAGACCCGTGGTCTGGTCCGCGGCGGTGGCAGAAAACCCTGGAAACAAAAAGGCACCGGCCGTGCTCGTGCTGGTTCCGTCCGTTCTCCTCTGTGGGTAGGCGGTGGTACCGTCTTCGGTCCTGCTCCCCGGAGTCATGCAATCGATATGCCCCGCAAGGCTCGTCGTCTGGCAATCCGCTGCGCACTGAGCGCAAAAGTTGCTGAAGGCGCTCTGGTCGTTGTTGACGGCCTGACCCTGGCAGCTCCCAAAACCAAAGATGCAGTCGCTCTGCTGAAAGGTTTCGAAGCTGTTGACAAAAAAGCCCTGATCATTACGGATGGGGAAAACGAAAACGTAGAAAAATCTTCCCGCAACATCGAAAAGGTTAAGGCTCTGTCCAACGACTGCCTGAACGTTTACGATATCCTGAATGCGGAAAAAGTACTGCTGGCTAAAGATGCCGTAGCAAGAATTGAGGAGGTGCTCGCATAATGGCTGCTAATCCTCGCGACATTATCATCAGACCCATCGTGACCGAAAAGACTTCTGATATGATGAAGGATAACAAATATACTTTCCAGGTAGCTATGGGCGCAAACAAGACTGAAATTCGCCAAGCCATTGAAGATATCTTCAATGTGAAGGTAGTAAATGTCAACACCATCCGCGTACTGGGCAAAACCAAGCGCATGGGCAAATATGAAGGCAAACGTTCCGATTACAAGAAAGCGATTGTAAAACTGGCTGAAGGTAATACAATTCCGCTGTTCGAAGGAATGTAATTCGCATAAGGAGGACAAACAATGGCTATTAAAAGCTTTAACCCGTACTCTCCTTCTCGGCGGAACATGACTGTGTCCACCTTCGAAGAGATCACTACGGACAAGCCCCATCGCCCCTTAGTTGTTAAACTGAACCAGCATGCCGGCCGTAACTACACCGGTAAGACCACGGTTCGTCATCAGGGCGGCGGTCATAAGAGACAATATCGTATCATCGATTTCAAACGGAATAAAGACAACATCCCTGCTAAAGTTGCGACCATCGAATATGATCCCAACCGCAGCGCCAACATTGCTCTGCTGAACTATGCAGACGGTGAAAAACGGTACATCCTGGCTCCTCAGGGCCTGAAGGTTGGCGATGTGCTGGTCAGCGGTCCGGAAGCCGATATCAAGATCGGTAACGCACTGCCCCTGCAGAACATCCCTCTGGGTACCATGGTCCACAATGTGGAAATGAAGATCGGCAAAGGTGGCCAGCTGGGCCGCAGCGCCGGTGCCGCCATTCAGCTGATGGCTAAAGAAGGCAGCTATGCTCTGCTGCGTATGCCTTCCGGCGAACTGCGTCAGGTACACATCTTCTGCCGTGCAACCATCGGTCAGATCGGTAACCTGGATCACGAAAACCTGAACCTGGGTAAAGCTGGTCGTACCCGTTGGCTGGGTGTCCGTCCTGCCAACCGTGGTGTGGCAATGAACCCGAACGACCATCCGCATGGTGGTGGTGAAGGTCACTCCCCTGTTGGTCGTAAGCGTCCTGTTACTCCTTGGGGCAAGAGCGCCTTCGGTACTCGTACCCGGAAGCACAAGAAAGCTTCTACGAAACTGATCCTGAAACGCAGAACGAAATAATAGAGTTTGTTGAAAGGAGGCATAAAGAGTGTCCAGATCCGTTAAAAAAGGACCTTATGTCCAAGCTAGTCTGCTGAAAAAAGTTGAAGCGCTGAACGCTGCACAGGAAAAGAAAGTCATCAAGACTTGGTCCCGCAGCTCCACGATTCTCCCTGAATTTTTGGGCCACACGATTGCCGTCCATGATGGTCGGAAACATGTGCCTGTGTATATCACCGAAGATATGGTCGGCCATAAATTAGGCGAATTCGCTCCTACCCGTCTGTTCAAGGGCCATGGCGATAAAGCCGCTGCCGTTACGAAATAATCAGGGGAAGGAGGATAAAATAGATGCAAGAAGCTAAAGCTGTTGCCAAATACATCCGTATCGCACCTCGCAAACTGCGCATCGTGATCAACCTGATCCGTGGCAAGTCTGTGAACGAAGCCTTTGCAATCCTCAAGTTTACCCCGAAGGTTGGTTCTGAGGTTATTGAAAAAGTTCTTCGCTCCGCTGTTGCGAACGCTGAACATAACTTTGACATGAACGTTGACAAACTGGTCGTTTCCAACGCTTTCGTTGACCAGGGTCCTACCATGAAGAGAATCCATCCGCGGTCTCGTGGACAGGCCTTCAAGATCCTGAAACGTTCCAGCCATGTCACTGTGGCTGTTTCCGAAAAATAAACATCCTGACAGAAGGAGGGAATGAATAGTGGGTCAAAAAGTTAATCCACATGGTTTCAGAGTGGGCGTAATCGACGATTGGGATTCCAAATGGTTCGCCGACAAAGACTATCAAAAGAATCTGTTGGAAGATATCAAGATTCGTAACTTCATTAAAGATAAACAATTCCAGGCTGGCATCTCTCGGGTCGTGATCGAACGGACCGAACAAAAGATGCGCATCAGCATCTACACCGCAAAACCTGGTATCGTGATCGGCCGTCAGGGCAGCAACATCGAACTGCTGAAAAAAGACCTGGCTAAGATGACCGACAGCAAACTGGACATCAACATCATCGAGGTTAAACAACCGGATATGGATGCTACCCTGGTTGCTGAAAACGTGGCTTCCCAGCTGGAACGCCGGATTGCTTTCCGTCGTGCCATGAAACAGTGCGTGGGCCGTACCATGCGTCTGGGTGCCAAGGGTATCAAGATCCAGTGCGCTGGTCGTCTGGGCGGTGCTGAAATTGCCCGTACCGAAAGCTATCGTGATGGCAGTATCCCCCTGCATACCCTGCGTGCCAACATCGACTATGGGACTGCAGAAGCTCATACCACTTATGGCCGTATCGGCGTAAAGGTATGGATCTATAAAGGCGAAGTCCTGCCGACCAAACCTGCAAAGAAAGAAGCTCCTGAAGCGCAAGAAGGAGGGGCGAAATAATGTTATTACCGAAGAGAGTAAAACATCGTAAACAGCAGAGAGGCCGCATGAAAGGCCGTGCAATGCGTGGCAACCGGGTTGCTCACGGTGAATACGGTCTGGTGGCACTGGAACCGTCCTGGATCACCAACCGGCAGATCGAAGCTGCTCGTATTGCTATGACCCGTTACATCAAACGTGGCGGTCAAGTTTGGATTCAAATTTTCCCTGACAAACCCGTAACTGCCAAAGCTGCTGGTAGCCGTATGGGTAGTGGTAAAGGTGCTCCTGAGTATTGGGTAGCGGTAGTGAAACCTGGCCGTGTTCTGTTTGAAATGGCTGGCGTAACGGAAGATATCGCTAAGGAAGCTATGCGTCTGGCTGGCAACAAACTGCCGATCAAGACTCGCTTTGTAACGAAAGCTCAGTTAGATGCCGAAGTCACCGCGCGTGAAAATGGAGTAGGTGGTGAAGCTTAATGAAAACTAACGAAATCAGAGAAATGTCTGTTGAAGAGCTGGATGCAAAGCTGACAGGCTTAAAAGATGAACTTTTTAACTTGCGTTTTCAAATGGCAACCGGACAACTGGACAATCCGATGAAGATCAGAGAAGTCAAGAAGTCCATTGCCCAGATCAAAACGATCCAACGGGAACGCGAAGTAAACGCTTAATCCGGGTACTACCCTAAGCGAAGGAGGATACAATCCGTGGCTGAAGAGAGAAACTTACGTGTTACGCGTACTGGTAAAGTCGTAAGCGACAAGATGCAGAAGACCGTTGTCGTTGCTATTGAACGTCTGGTTCAACACCCTCTTTACAAAAAAGGCGTAATGCATACCATTAAACTGAAGGCTCATGACGAAAACAACGACGCTCATGTTGGCGATATCGTGAAAATCGCTCAAACCCGTCCTTTGTCCAAGGATAAATGCTGGCGCGTAGTTGAAATCGTAGAACGGGCAAAATAAGATAGACTGCTGAGCATAGCTTGGCAAGGGAGGTAAACCATGATTCAACAGCAGACTGTGCTGAATGTTGGGGACAATACCGGCGCCAAAAAGATTATGTGCATCCGTGTGCTGGGCGGTTCCTATCGGAGATACGCCAACATCGGTGACATCATCGTAGCTTCTGTCAAAGATGCTACACCCGGTGGCGTTGTCCAAAAAGGTGATGTAGTAAAGGCCGTTGTGGTGCGTTCCGTAAAAGGCACCCGTCGTCCGGATGGTTCTTACATCCGTTTCGATGAAAACGCTGCCGTTTTGATCAAAGACGATAAGACCCCTCAGGGCACTCGTATTTTTGGGCCGGTTGCCCGGGAACTGCGTGATAAAGACTTCATGAAGATCATTTCCCTGGCACCGGAAGTGCTCTAAGAACAAGGAGGTGTTGCAGAAATGGCTGAAGCCGTAAAATTGCACGTAAGAAAAGGCGATACCGTCGTGGTATTGACCGGTAAAGATAAAGGCAAGGAAGGCAAAGTACTGGCTGCTTTCCCGAAGAAATCCAAGGTTACTGTGGAAGGCGTCAACGAAGTAAAGCGTCATACGAAACCTTCCCAGAGCAACCCCCAGGGTGGGATCATCACCAAAGAAGCTCCGATCAACGTTTCCAACGTGATGCTGGTATGCCCGTCCTGCAAGAAACCGACCCGCGTTAAGAAAGTGGCCAATGGTGATGGATTCGCCAGAGCCTGCAAAAAGTGCGGGGAAGTCATCGACAAATAATCTTCGGGAAAGGAGGAAAACAGATGGCAACGAGACTGCAAGACAAATACAATTCCGAAGCTGTAAAAGGCTTAATGGAAAAATTCAATTACAAGAACGTCAACGAAATTCCGAAACTGGAAAAAGTTGTTTTGAATATCGGCTGCGGTGAAGCTGTGACCAACAGCAAAGCCATTGAAAGTGCTGTTGCAGATATGACCATGATCGCCGGTCAGAAACCCATCATCACCAAAGCCAAGAAATCCATCGCTGCATTCAAACTGCGTGAAGGTATGCCCATCGGCGTCAAAGTGACCCTGCGTGGCAGCCGGATGTACGAATTCCTGGATAAATTCATGAATATTGCCCTGCCCCGGGTGCGTGACTTCAGAGGCGTGAACCCGAAATCCTTCGATGGTCGTGGCAACTATTCCATCGGCTTGAAAGAACAGCTGATTTTCCCCGAAATCGACTATGATAAAGTCGACAAAGTCCGCGGCATGGATGTAATCATTGTTACGACTGCTAAGACCGACGAAGAAGGCAGAGAACTGCTGAAGCTTCTGGGTATGCCGTTTGGGGCATAAGGAGGAAAAACCGTGGCAAAGACCGCATTGATTGAAAAATGGAAAGCGGAACCGAAGTTCAAGGTCCGTAAATATAATCGCTGCAAAATCTGTGGCAGACCGCATGCTTACATGCGCAAATTCGGCATCTGCCGTATCTGCTTCCGGAAATACGCTTACGAAGGCGCCATTCCCGGTGTAACGAAAGCAAGCTGGTAAGAAGCGGAAAAAGGAAGGAGGGCTTTTATAAATGACCATGACTGATCCGATTGCCGATATGCTTACGAGAATCCGTAATGCCAATTCGGTTCATCACGATAAAGTTGAAATCCCCTGCTCCAAAATCAAAACTGCCATCGCAGAGATTTTGAAGGAAGAAGGATTCATTAAGAATTTCGAAGTCGTAGCCGGTGAACATCAGAATGTGATCCGTGTAGAACTGAAATACGGTCCTAACAAGGAAAAAGTGATTTCTGGTATCAAACGTATCTCCAAACCCGGTTTGAGAGTTTACACCCAAAAGGACCAGCTGCCTCGCGTACTGGGCGGCCTGGGCATTGCCGTAATCTCCACCTCCAAGGGTATGATGACGGACAAAGCTGCCCGGAAGGCTGGCTTGGGCGGCGAAGTCGTCGCTTACGTTTGGTAAGATATTCCCTAGGACCGGAGGTGCTTATAAGTGTCTAGAATTGGTAAAGCTCCGATTACCGTACCTGACAAGGTAACGGTAACGGTACAAGATAACCTGGTTACCGTTAAGGGACCGAAAGGTGAACTGAGCCGTCAAATCAATAAAGAACTGACCGTGGAACTGAAAGACGGTGTCATCACCGTTTCCCGTCCCAACGATGATAAACTGTATCGCAGCCTGCACGGCTTGTCCCGTACCCTGATCAACAACATGATCCTGGGTGTTACGGAAGGATTCTCCAAACATCTGGAAATCCAAGGCGTCGGCTACCGTGTAGCCAAAAAGGGCAAAGCGCTGAGCTTCACCCTGGGCTTCTCCCATCCCTGCGTGATGGATCCTCCCGAAGGCATTTCCTTCGATTGCCCGAACTCTACGGAAATCATTGTTTCCGGTATCGATAAAGAAAAAGTTGGTGCTGTAGCTGCTGAAATCCGCAGCCTGCGTGCTCCCGAACCCTACAAAGGCAAAGGGATCCGCTATGTAGGCGAACATATCATCCGCAAGGAAGGTAAAGCCGGCGCCAAAGGCAAGAAATAATTTCTAAGAGGAAGGAGTGAATCTCTTGCTGAACAAGAAAGATAAAAACGCAGCTCGCCAAAAACGGCATCTGCGTATGCGCAGAAATATTGTAGGAACGGCTGAAAAACCCCGTTTCAATGTATATCGCAGCCTGAGCAACATCTACGCTCAGATCATCAACGATGAAACTGGTGAAACCCTGGTATCTGCCAGCACCGTTGAAAAAGCCAACAAGGAAAACTACGGCGGCAACATTGAAGCTGCCAAAGCTGTTGGCACGGAAATCGCTAAGAAAGCTCTGGAAAAGGGCATCAAAACTGTTGTTTTCGACCGTGGTGGTTATCTGTACCATGGCCGTGTGGCAGCCCTGGCTGAAGCCGCCCGCGAAGCCGGTCTGGAATTTTAACAGAGGGAGGACATAAGAGTGGCTAATTACGAAAAACAAGATGATGGCTTCAAAGAAAGAGTAGTCTTCATCAACCGCGTAGCTAAGGTCGTAAAAGGCGGACGTCGTTTCTCCTTCTCTGCTTTGGTTGTTGTAGGTGATGAAAACGGTAAGGTTGGCATGGGCCTGGGCAAAGCAGCCGAAGTTCCCGAAGCCATCCGCAAAGGTGTGGATGATGCCAAAAAGAACCTGATTACCGTTCCTCTGAAAGGCACCACCATTCCTCACGAAGTAATCGGCATTTTCGGTGCTGGCCGTGTTCTGCTGAAACCGGCTATGGAAGGTACCGGGGTTATCGCCGGCGGTCCTGTCCGTGCGGTCCTGGAACTGGCTGGTGTCCGTGACATCCTGACCAAATCCCAGGGTACCTCCAACCCCAACAACGTGGTTCGGGCTACCATGGAAGGTCTGAAGTCCCTGAAGAATGCCAAAGACGTTGCTGCTCTGCGCGGCAAAACCGTTGAAGAATTGTTAGGCTAAGGAGGTAGCATGATGGCACAAGTTAAAGTCACGCTGACCCGTAGCTTAATCGGGTATCCCAAAGACCAACGCGCTACTGTGAAAGCTCTGGGATTGACCAAGATCCGTTCCAGCGTTGTCAAAGAAGATTCTCCTACTCTGCGCGGTATGCTCCACAAAGTGGCTCATATGGTCAAAGTAGAAGACGTTCAGGCGTAATAAGGAGGTCTGCAAATGTATTTGCATGAATTGGCTCCCGCTGCCGGCTCCAAGAAAGCTCGCGTCCGCGTAGGCCGCGGCCTGGGTTCCGGTGTGGGTAAAACGGCCGGCAAAGGTCAAAAAGGTCAGAAATCCCGTAGCGGCGGGGTGAAACGGCCTGGATTCGAAGGCGGCCAAAAACCGTTGTATCTGCGTCTGCCGAAACGCGGTTTCTACAATAAATTCGGTAAACATTACACTGAAATCAACGTGGAAGTATTCAACTGCTTTGACGACGGTGCTGTAATCGATCCTGTATCCCTGATTGAAGCCGGCCTGGTGAAAAACATCCGTGACGGTATCCGTGTCCTGGGGAATGGCGAACTGACCAAGAAGGTCACTGTAAAAGCTATGGGCTTCAGCAAAACGGCTCAATCCAAGATCGAAGCTGCCGGCGGTAAGGTAGAGGTGATCTAATTGGCATCAGCCCTTGATAACCTGTTAAAGGCTACAGAACTCCGAAAGAGATTATTATTTACCCTTGCGATGTTCATAGTTTTCAGGGCTGGTACGCAGATTCCCGTTCCGGGGGTTAACGCAGCCATGATCGAACGGCTTTTCAACAGTGGAAACCTGTTCGGTTTGTTGGATCTGTTCTCCGGCGGTGCACTTAGCAAATTCTCCATATTTGCTATGAGCATTACTCCTTACATCAATGCGTCAATTATTACGCAGCTGCTGACAGTGGTGATCCCGACTTTGGAAGAATGGTCCAAAGAGGGAGCGGAAGGAGCAAAAAAAATCAACAAAATCAACCGCTATGCGGCGGTCGGCCTTGGTGCCATTCAGGCAATCGGGATGGCGTATGGTCTGAGAGCGGCAGTCAACAATCCTGACTTCTTCTCTTTTGCCATGATCGTCATCACGCTTACCGCAGGCTCGCTGCTGCTGATGTGGATTGGGGAACAGATCACTGCGAAAGGGATCGGGAACGGTATTTCCCTGATCATCTTCGCCGGGATCATTTCCCGACTGCCCAATGGGCTGGCCGTTATCGGCCGGTACCTGCAGGCAGGTACAATTAACGTCTTCAACGTATTGATCTTCGCTGTGCTGGCAATCCTGATGGTGATGTTTGTGGTAGCCATTACCGTAGCATACCGCAAAGTCCCCGTACAGTATGCAAAGCGGATCGTAGGTCGGAAGATGTACGGAGGCCACACCACCTACATTCCTTTGAAAGTGAATCAGGCCAGTGTGATGCCCATCATCTTCGCTTCTTCCGTATTGATGTTTCCTGTGACCATTGCGCAGTTCATCAAGATCCCCTGGATCCAGAAAGTGGCCGGCTATTTAGCATGGGGCACCCCATTGCAGACTACGCTGTATATCCTGCTCATCCTGTTCTTTACTTACTTCTATACAGCAGTAAGCTTGAACATTCCCGATCTGTCCGATAACCTGAAGAAATACGGCGGGTTCATTCCCGGGCTGCGTCCCGGTCAACCCACCACGGATTATCTGGACCGGGTGATGAACCGGATTACGTTGGCGGGTGCTGTTTTTCTGGCGTTCATTGCTATTATGCCCAACTTGATCGTCTGGCTCACAGGAATTTCCGGAGTATACTTCGGCGGAACGGCTTTGTTGATCGTAGTTGGCGTAGCGCTTGATACAATGAAACAGGTAGAGTCCATGACCCTCATGCGGCACTACCAGGGTTTCATGAAATAAGGAGAGAGAACATGCATATTCTTTTAATGGGACCTCCTGGCGCAGGCAAGGGGACCCAAGCGGAAAAATTAGTTGCTGATTTCCCCATTCCCCATATTTCTACGGGAGATATGTTCCGTGCGGCTGTGAAAAATGGGACTGAATTAGGGAAAGAAGCCAAGAAATATATGGACGCCGGCGGTCTGGTTCCTGACAGTGTCACGATTGGCATTGTGAGAGAACGGCTGAGCCAGCCGGATTGTGCCAAAGGATTCATCCTGGACGGGTTTCCCCGTACGCAGGATCAGGCAGTTGCCCTGGACCAGATCCTGAAGGATCTGGGGATTTCCCTGACGGCTGCGGTCAACATCAGCGTGCCTGATGCAGACCTGGTTGCCCGGGTGACCGGCCGGCGCATCTGCAAGAACTGTGGTGCTACCTATCATGTGGTATACAATCCTCCCAAAAAGGAAAACGTATGCGACAAATGCGGTGGGGAACTTTACCAGCGGGATGATGACAAAGAAACCACTGTGAAGAAACGTTTGGAAGCGTACCATAGCCAAACGGCTCCTCTGATTGCGTATTACAAAACGGAAGGCGTGTACAAGGAAATTGACGGCACTCAGCCCATCGATAAGGTGTATGCTGATGTGGTAGCGGCTGTAAAAGGGTAAGGAGGCATTCAAGTGTCCAAACAAGATGCGATCGAAGTAGAAGGTACTGTCTTGGAATCTTTACCCAACGCTATGTTCCGGGTGAAACTGGAAAACGATCACGAAATCCTGGCTCACATTTCCGGGAAAATACGTATGAACTTTATCAAGATCCTCCCTGGGGATAAGGTGACTGTAGAGCTGACGCCCTATGACCTGAACCGGGGCCGGATTACGTATCGGTTCAAATAAGAGGACTTGGCAAGAGGAGGTTCAAGCAACATGAAAGTAAGACCGTCTGTAAAACGCATTTGCGACAAATGCAAGATTATCAAACGCAAAGGCCGTGTTATGGTCATTTGCGAAAACCCGAAACATAAACAAAGACAAGGATAAGGAGGTGCTTTGAATGGCTCGTATCGCCGGTGTAGATTTGCCTAGAGATAAACGTATCGAATATGCTCTGCCGTACATTTATGGTATCGGTCTGACTCTGTCCCGGGAAATCCTGAGCAAAACCGGGATCAACCCTGATACTCGTGTCAAGGATCTGACGGAAGCTGAAATCGCCAAGCTGCGTGAAATCCTGGATCATGAATATAAAGTGGAAGGTGACCTCCGTCGTGAGGAATCCCTGAACATCAAACGTCTGGTGGAAATCGGCTGCTATCGTGGTCGTAGACATCGTGCAGGCCTGCCTGTTCGCGGTCAGAACACCAAAAACAATGCTCGTACCCGTAAAGGCCCGAAAAAAGTGGCCGGCGCTAAGAAGTAAGTTTGTCTAAGGAGGGATTAGACGAGTGGCTGGTAAAAAAGTTGTCCGTAACAAACGGAAAGTAAGCAAAAACATTGAAGCTGGTGTAGCACATATCCGCTCCACCTTTAATAACACGATCGTGACGATTTCCGATCTGAACGGGGCTGTCCTGAGCTGGGCCTCTGCCGGCGGTCAGGGCTTCCGTGGTTCCCGGAAAAGCACTCCTTTTGCCGCACAGATGGCTGCTGAAACGGCTGCCAAAGCTGCTATGGAACATGGCCTGAAACGCATCGAAGTATACGTGAAGGGTCCTGGTGCTGGCCGTGAAGCTGCTATCCGTGCTCTGCAGGCTGCAGGCCTGGAAGTGGAATCCATCAAAGATGTGACTCCGATTCCTCACAATGGCTGCCGTCCGCCGAAACGCAGAAGAGTATAATTGGAGGTGAAAGACTAGATGGCTATTGATAAGACTCCTGTTCTGAAAAGATGCAGATCCCTGGGTATGTCTCCGGCCTTCGTTGGGGTTATGAAAGAATCCCATCGTCAGCCGAAACGGCAGTTCAAAAAGAAGAGCGAATACGGGATGCAGCTGGCTGAAAAACAAAAAGCCAAGTTCATCTACGGCGTTCTGGAAAAACAATTCCGTGGTTACTATGAAAAAGCCAAGAAAATGGAAGGTATCGTTGGTACCAACCTGCTGGTTCTGCTGGAACGCAGACTGGACAACGTGGTATATCGCCTGGGCCTGGCCCATACCCGTCGTCAGGCTCGTCAGCTGGTGACCCATGGGCATATTGCCGTGAACGGCAAACGTCTGGATATTCCTTCTGCTCTGGTAAAAGCCGGGGATGTAGTATCCGTTATGGAAAGCAGCCGCAGCTCTGCCTACTTCAAGGGCATGGCTGAAGTCCTGGGCAAGACTTCCGTTCCTGCCTGGATCTCTGTAGACGCTCAAAACCTCAGCGGAAAGGTTGATCGTCTGCCGGTTCGGGAAGACATCGACGTTCCTATCGAAGAACAGGCTATCGTCGAATTGTACTCCAAGTAATTTGATACTGTTCTCCAGTTTTTATACCGCGTATTGTGGTAATGCGCGAAAGGAGGCTTCCGCATGAAGGAAATCGAAAAACCTAGCCTGGTTATCGACGAAATTTCCCCTGATGGACGTTATGGCAAGTTTGTCTGGGAACCTTTGGAACGTGGATACGGTATTACTTTAGGTAATAGTCTGCGTCGTGTACTGCTTTCTTCCTTGTCCGGCATGGCTGTGACGGGCATTAAAATCGATGGTGTTCTCCATGAGTTCTCTACCATTGAGGGAGTCAGAGAAGACGTTGCGGATATCGTATTAAACATTAAAGCCCTGTGCTTCAAAGTAGGCCTGGATGACCAGACCTCCTTTGAGCCCAAGACGTTCTACATCAAAAAATCCGGCGAAGGCGAAGTGACTGGCGCCGACGTGATTACCGATCAGGATACGGAAGTCCTGAATCCGGAATTGCACATTGCAACCCTGGATAAGAACGCTACCCTGAACATGGAAATCTACGTTGACGTGGGCCGTGGCTACGTACAGGCCGAGAAGAACAAGAGCAAGGATCAGCCCATCGGCTTCATTCCTGTAGACTCCATCTACTCCCCCATTACCCGTGTGAAATTCGGTGTAACCGATACCCGGGTAGGCAACGTGACCAACTATGATCGCCTGACCCTGGAAGTATGGACTGATGGGAGCCTGGGGCCGGATGAAGCTGTGACTTCTGCAGCAGAAATCCTGATCAAGTATCTGGCTCTGTTCAAGACCACGAACGTGCCCCGCATCCAGGGGGATGAAGATGGCAACAAGACCAGCGATGAAGGCAACAAGTCTTCCGTGCTGCAAATGTCCATCGATGATCTGGATCTGACTGTCCGTTCCAACAACTGCTTGAGACGGGCCGGCATCAATACGGTAGAAGATATCATCAACAAGACGGAAGACGAGCTGATTTGCGTCCGGAACCTGGGCAGCAAATCCTTGGAAGAAGTCAAGAACAAGATCGAAGAGTTGGGATTGCATCTGCGCAATTCTGACGAAGAATAGGAGGAAGACGAAAGATGTCCTATAGAAAATTTAACCGGAACACCAGCAACCGGAAAGCTATGTTCCGCAGCGTCTTGACCGCCTTCTTCAAAAACGAGAGAATCGAAACCACCGAAACGAAAGCCAAAGAAATCAGCGGTCTGGCTGATAAGATGATCACCCTGGCAAAGAAGGGCGATCTGAACGCTCGTCGTCAGGTCCTGGCATTCCTCGTGGATGAAGATGCAACGAAGAAGCTGTTCGATGTAATCGCTCCGAAATACGCTGACCGCAATGGCGGTTATACCCGTATTTACAAAACGGCTCCCCGCCGTGGCGATGCTGCCGAAATGGCGATCCTGGAACTGATCTGAGTTCCGTGAAAGAAGTCCGTACTGCCTGGAGGGCGGTGCGGGCTTTTTTTGTTTGTGCTATAATTATGCCCGTACGAGAGAAAGGCGGGAAATCATGTTCAAGAAGATCGTACTGTGTTGCTGTCTGCTGGCTTTTTTGATGGCTGGCTGCGGCAGGGAGTCCAATAAAGCAGAAAATATCCAGGTGGCATCCTATCCGGGCTGGGTGGAAATCAAGGCAGGAGACCAGGCCAGCTTTGCCGTACCTCCGGAAATGGTCCTCCAGAGCCAGGAAACCCGTGATGAACTGCTGAAGGCACCGGATCTGGATCCGCTGCTGAAGGTATGGCTGAAGGCAGATCAGGAAACTGTGCAGAAACCCGGTTGTGTCATCGTCCAGAGCGGCAGGCTGGATCCCATTCCCTGGAATACGGATGAAAAGCTGGTATGGGTGGAATTCAAGACCATGGCCAGCCCGGAGAAATTGCCGAAATACGGACAGAACCTGGGATTGAAGGGCAATGAGATCCAGGATTTTGGGAATATTACCCAAAAGAGCCTGGAAGGGATATACAGAAAAATGCTGCCGGAGGGGTACAGTCTGAAGTTTTCCAACTGGCAGCCTATGAAGAGTACCATTGTGAACGGAGTGGAGAACCTCCACACGGCCTTTGATATGGAAGTCCTGAAGAACGGGCAGCATTTGATTACGTTCCATGCAGAACGATGGACGCTGTTCAACCGGGATCGGATCCATACCCTGATGGTGGTTTGGAATAAGGCGGATGACAGGTACTGGAGCGCCGACGAACACAGGCTGACACAGATCATCAACACGTTGAAGATCACACCCAGCAATGCGAAGTAACGTTGTGGTCCATTTCTCATGACAAAAAAGACTGCTGATTTTGGCAGTCTTTTTTTGATTTTCCATTGCTTTTGGCTATGGAAATAAATTATAATAATTTTAGCAAAGTTCAGACTTATTCGGACTTTATTATTTTTTAGAGGAGTTGATCCTATGCAGGAGATTCATGATATTGGATTCATCGGTACCGGCATCATGGGAAAATCCATGCTGCGGAACCTGGGCAAGGCCGGGTATACCATGCATTGTTATGCCCGTCATCCTCAGAAGGTGGAAGATCTGAAGGAAGAAGGAGTGGCCATCCATCCTTCCATTGCCGATCTGGCCAAAGCCTGCCAGTGCATCATCACCATTGTGGGCTTCCCCAAAGATGTGGAGCAGGTCTATTTTGCACCGGGCGCCCTGCTGGAAAGTGCGGCCCCCGGGACCATCCTGATCGATATGACCACCACCAGCCCTACCCTGGCCCAGAAGCTGTATGCAGAAGGGACGAAACGGGGCTTCCACGTCCTGGATGCTCCTGTGACCGGCGGAGATACCGGTGCGAAGAACGGGACCCTGTCCATCCTGGTGGGCGGTGACAGAGCCGATTTCGAGGCCCTGCAGCCTGTTTTCCGGGGCATGGGCACCAACATCAATTATATGGGCGGGGCCGGAATGGGCCAGCACGCCAAGATGGCCAACCAGATCATGATCGCCGGTGCCATGTCGGGGGTCTGCGAAGCCCTGAACTACGCCAAAGCCAACGGACTGGATCTGGAAACCCTATTAAAAGCTGTATCCACCGGCGCAGCCGGCAGTGCCCAGCTGAACGCCTTCGGGCCCAAGATGATCAAGGGAGATTTTGCTCCGGGCTTCTTCCTGAAGCACTTCATCAAGGACATGGGACTGGCGGAAGAAGAGGCGGAAAAGAAGGGCCTGGACCTGCCCGTACTGCAGCAGGTCCTGAAGGAATACCGGGAACTGGAAAAAGAAGGCAAGGGGGACCTGGGTACCCAGGCGCTGTATACGTATTACCAGAAAAAATAAACCGCACAAGGGAAGCTGTGCATTCTGATTGGTTTCATCCCTGCAGGCAGGGCATCGATAAAAAAGAGAGACAGAGAAAATCATCAGGAAAGGACGCGATTGTATGGGTAGAAAGAAATGGCTGGCAGTGGCAGCAGCATTATTGGCCTGCGGTTCACTGCTCCTGGCCGGCTGCGGAGGCAGCGGGGACAAGAAAGAAGCTGGTGGCAAGAAAGGGGTATCCGGTAATGTAATGGTCTATACTTCCATGTATCCGGATATCGTGAATTCCATGTGTAAACCGAAAGTCCAAAAGGCATTTCCTGACTTGAAGGTCAGCTGGTTCCAGGGCGGGACCGAAAAAATCAAGACCAAGATTGCCGGGGAAGTCAAAGCCAACAAGATCAGCGACGATGTGCTGATGGTAGCCGATCCTTCGTATTATATCTACCTGAAGGATAAGGGGTTGCTGCTGAACTATAAATCGCCGGAAACGAAACACCACATCATGGAAGTGGATAAGGACGGGGCCTGGGCCGCTGTCCGGGTCTGCAATATGATCATTGCCTACAACAAGGATAAGCTGAAACCGGAAGACGTACCCAAGAGCTGGAAAGACCTGACCAATCCCAAATACAAGGGCCGGATCGCCATGCCCAACCCGCTGCTTTCCGGGACGGCCTATGTAGCTGTCGGGGCTCTGGCAGATAAATTTGGCTGGGATTACTTCGATGCCCTGAAAGCCAATGGCCTGCGGGTGGAAGAAGGTAACAGCGCCATCCAGAACAAACTGCTCACGGGTGAATACATGGCTGCCATCATCCTGGAAGAAAATATTCTGAAACTGCAGCAGACCAAGAAGGAACCGCTGGAAGTGGTTTATCCGGAAGAGGGCTGCATCCTGATTTCTTCGCCGATCGGTATCTTCAAGTCCACCAAGAATCCGGAAGGGGCCAAAGCTCTTACCGACTGGTGGCTGAGCAAGGAAGGCCAGGCGGCTGTGACGGCCGGCTGGATGTATTCGGTGCGGGATGACGTAGAGAAACCCAAGGGAGCTAAATACAGCCTGAAAGATCTGCTGAAAAAGGCTCTGAAAGTGGATTGGGAGAAACTGACGAAAAATGAATCCCAGATCAAAGAAGAATTCCGGTCCAGAGTCATGGATCAATAACCTGCGTTTGACCGACATGTGATGCCCATTTTGCCTGGCAGGAGAAGGGAGTCAGGGACTGGAATTCCAGCCCTGGCTCCTTTTCTGCCAGACCGGCATAAAGGAGTTTATGGTGAAAAAATGGAACTTGCCTCGAATCGACAGTAAATTCGCGGTCATAGCCCTATCCGTGGTGACGCTGGTCTATTTCATCGTGCTGCCTCTGGCGGTACTGATTTATGACAGTGTCATGGTGAATGGGACGTTTGACCTGAGCAATTATGCGGCGGTGTACAGTCAGAAAGTGAACCTGAAGGCCCTGTGGAATACGGTGGAGATTTCCCTGCTGGTCATGGTCCTCAGTGTGCTGATCACTTTTCCTCTGGCCTGGCTCATCGGCCGTACGGACCTGCCGGGACGGAAAAGATTCCGGACCCTGCTGGTGGCCAGCTATATGATCCCTCCCTATGTGGGGGCCATT
Organism: Acidaminococcus timonensis; assembly: GCF_900106585.1. Taxonomy (NCBI): domain Bacteria; kingdom Bacillati; phylum Bacillota; class Negativicutes; order Acidaminococcales; family Acidaminococcaceae; genus Acidaminococcus; species Acidaminococcus timonensis. The sequence continues at coordinate 223,941 of NZ_FNWH01000005.1, read as the reverse complement.
GCTTGGACCCAGCTGCTGAACCCGGATGTGGGATATTTGAATCAGCTGCTCAAGACCCTGTTTTCCCTGTCCCAGGCTCCCTTTAACATCTATACCCGGGGCGGGATGATCTGGGTCCTGACCTTATTCTATTCTCCCTTTGCCTTCATTACCATTTCCCGGGCCATGGAAAAGATGGATCCCACCCTGGAAGAGGCTTCCCGGATTGCCGGGGCTTCCCCTCTGAAGGCCCTGTGGGATGTGACGCTGCCTCTGATGGCGCCCAGCATTCTGGCCGGTGGCCTCCTGGTGTTCATCGGTGCCGGCTCCTGTTTCGGTATTCCGGCCATCGTGGGGATGCCGGGGAATATCGAAGTGCTGACCACCCGGATCGTTTCCTTCGTGTACATGGGAGATGACAAGGGCATCCGGGATGCCACCACCCTGGCCGTTTCCCTGATGTTCCTGGCCAACGGGCTGCTGTTCTTCATGAGCTGGATGCTGGGCCGGAAGGACTATACCACCATCAGCGGCAAGAGCACCCGGCCGGTACTGGTGGAACTGGGCAAATGGAAGGGGCTGGCTACGTTCTTTGTGGGTGCTTATGCCTTCCTATCCGTGATCCTGCCTCTGGGGTCCATCATCATGACCTCGTTCATGGTCAGCATGTCCAAAGGAATCCGGCTGGATAACTTCGGCATCGACGCCTGGATTCCGGTGCTGGAGAACAGCCAGTACCTGGACTGCATCTGGCGGTCTCTGGGTTATGCCTTTATCTCGGCCTGCATCGGTACATTACTGGCACTGTTCGTGGCGTACCTGTCCGTGAAGACGAAGGTGCCGGGACGGTCTCTGCCGGATATCCTGGTCATGGTGGGAGGCAGTACCCCCAGCGTGGTCATTGCCCTGGCCCTGATCATCTTCTTCTCCGGCAATTTCGGGCTGAACCTGTATTCCACCATGTGGATCCTGATCGTCAGCTACCTGGTGAAGTATATGACCATGAGCGTGCGGACCATTGCGGCTTCTCTGAGCCAGATTTCCAGCAGCCTGGAGGAAGCCGGGCTCAACGCCGGAGCGGACTGGCTGCGGATCTGCAAGGACATCATCATGCCGCTGATCGCACCGTCCATCGTGGCCGGCTGGTTCCTGATCTTCATGCCCAGCTTCTACGAACTGACCATGTCCAACCTGCTCTATGGCAGTGATACCCAGACCATCGGGGTGCTGCTGTATGAACTGCAGACCTATGCGGATACCCAGAATGCCTCAGTCCTGTCCGTGATCATCCTGCTGATCGTCATGGTAGGGAACCTGATCCTGAACAAGGTGTCCAAGGGCAACATTGCCATCTGATGAGGAGGGAATATCGTGTCACAAGTCAAATTGGAACATTTGTATAAACGGTTTGGAAATGTTACGGCTGTGGGAGATTTCAACCTGGAAGTCCAGGATGGAGAATTCGTATCCTTCCTGGGGCCCTCCGGCTGCGGCAAATCAACCACCCTGCGCATGATTGCCGGATTCGAGCGGCCTACGGAAGGGGATATCCTTCTGGGGGACCAGGTGGTGAGCAGTGCGGAATCCCATGTGTTCGTGCCGCCGGAAAAACGGAATATTGGGATGGTATTCCAGTCCTACGCCGTATGGCCGCATATGACCGTAGCAGAAAATGTGGCCTATCCCCTGAAGATCCAGAAAGTGCCCCGGGAAGAACGGGACAGACGAGTGAAGGAAGCCCTGGAAATGGTCCACCTGGACCGGTATGGCGAGCGGTACCCCAGCCAGCTTTCCGGTGGTCAGCAGCAGCGGGTGGCTCTGGCCCGGGCCCTGATCGCCCAGCCGGGACTGCTGCTTTTGGATGAACCTCTCTCCAACCTGGATGCAAAACTGCGGGAAAGCATGCGGTTCGAGATTTCTTCCCTGCAGAAACGGCTGGGCATTACGGTGATCTATGTGACCCACGATCAGTCGGAAGCCATGACCATGAGCGACCGGATCGTGGTGATGAACGCCGGAGTGATCCAGCAGGTGGGCAAACCGTATGATGTATACACCCATCCGGCCAACAAGATGGTAGCCGATTTCATCGGACTGGTGAACTTCCTGCCGGCAGAAGTGAAAGGAGACCGGATCTTCGTAAAAGGGACCCAGGTTTCCTTCCCCAATACGGCAGGGCTGCCCCAGGGCGAGGCTGTACTGGGCGTGCGGCCGGAAAACATCACCCTTTCCAGGACGGGAGGCATGCTCCAGGGCCAGGTGAAACACCGGTTCTACATGGGGGATGCCGTGGATTACCGGATCCAGGTGGGAGCGCAGGTACTGCGGGTGATCACCCATGGCAGTTCGTATCATCAATGGGCTGACGGAGAAACCCTGTATTTGGATCTGGACGCGGTGATCCCTCTGGGCAATGAGAAAAGCAACTATATCATTACGTAATCAAAAAAGAAGGAGCTGTGAAAAAATATCCACAGTTCCTTTTTTTCGGCGCCAGCGGGTCTCCATTTATACTTCCACCATCCTGCTTTTCTGCTCCAGCCGTTGTACAGTTTCGGCCAGGCCCTGCTGGAGCGTGGGATAACCGATCTTCTGCAGCCGCTCGATGGGGCCGGAAATGCTGAGAATAAAGATTTTTTCCTTCATATGCAGAGGCATGGCAACAGCGGCGACGCCCTGATCCACTTCGCCTTCGGAGATGCAATATCCGTCCCGCAGGATCTGCAGCAGCTGATTCTTCAGCAGCCGCTGTTTCGTCCGGTCCTCCGGGTACAGTTCTTCCACGAGGGCATTGCGCAGTGCTTCCGGCTGGGCAGCCAGGAGGGCTTTGCCGGAGGCTCCCATCTGCAGGGGTACGATGTAGCCCCGTTCACCGGCGATACCAAGCCGATGGCGGCTTTTGGCCATATCCACACAGATTCCTGTATGACCCAGGAGTACGGACAGGACCACGGTTTCGTTGAACTTCTCGGCCAGCCGGTGCATCTCTTCGGAAAGGAGATCCCGGGAGGTGTTGTGGACGGAAACGGCGGAAGCTACCAGCAAAATGCCGGTGCCCAGGCAATAGCGACCGGTCTGGGGGGACTGGCGGATCCAGCCCGCATACTGCAGAGTTCGCAGCAGACGGTAGACGGTGGTCTTGTGCAGGTCCAGGGCCCGGCTGATTTCGGTCAGGCTCAGGGATTCCTTGCGCTGGGAGGCATACAGTTCCAGGATCCGGGTGGCGTGCAGGACGGAATGGACCAGGGGGGTGGTTTCAGCCATGATGGGACTCCTTTCTCAGGGAAAACACGTTTTTCGCTCTCATTATAAGAAAGGGATATGCCAACGTCAAGGAAGTTTGTTTCATTATAGTGTACGAATTGCAAAATGGTGTCCAATTTCGTTGACTTCTCCTGGGGGGGTTCCTATAATGGGGCCATACATGGAAAATACAGTTTCAAGTGAGAAGGAGAGAAACTTATGGATAACTTCAGTCTGCAAAAACCGTTGAATATGGCCCCTACGGGCATTGCCACCTTTGCCAAGAGTGAACTGGCAACGGATATCTATCACCTCGATGGGGATATCGCGGTCATCGGGGCTCCCTTTGACCTGGCCATCCAGGGCCGGACGGGTTGCCGCCTGGGGCCCCGGGGCATCCGGCTGGGGTCCACCCGGTTCAGCTACAAGAAGGGTGGCACCTACGATTCCGAACGGAAAGAATTCTATATGGATACGGACAAGTGGAAAGTGGTTGACTGTGGGGACGTGGACTACATCCCCGGAGATCTGCTGGGTACCATGGCCAATCTGCGGGAAGCCGTGAAAATCATCCAGTCCCAGAAGGTAATGCCGGTGGTCCTGGGCGGCGACTGCGGCGTTGATTTTCCTATGCTCCAGGGGATGGAAGGCGTGGGAAATTTTGATATCATCCACATCGATGCCCATCTGGACTGGACCAAGCCCCTGGACGGACAGAAATACTTCAATGGTTCTCCTATGCGGAATGCGGCCGGACTGCCTTACGTGGGCCGGATCCTGCACCTGGGCATCCGGGGGATCGGCAGCAGCGGTCCGGAAGATTTTGCGGAAGCCCGGGAACACGGGGACGGGATCTATTCGGTACGGGATGTGCGGAGAAAAGGCATCGACACCATCCTGGAGGAATTCAGGCCGGCAGAGAAAGTGGTGCTGTGCTTCGACATCGACGCCATGGATGCAGTCTATGCACCGGCCACCGGCTCTCCCATGTTCGGGGGATTCAACTATGACGATGCAGTGGACATGCTGGAGGCCATCGCACGCCATACAGAACTGGTGGGGATGGTGTTGACGGAAGTGGCTCCTCCTTTTGATGATGTAGGCGGGACCACCGGGTACCTGGCAGCCCGGCTGATTTCCGACATGCTGGGGTTTGCCACCAAAGCCAAAGAACCGAAGGCCTGACCCATGACGGGGGCGAACAGAAGGAGGCCCGGGCAATGGATCACCATGATCGGTTTCTGTGTGGCCATGGAGGTGATCTTGGCCCGGTTCCTGTCCCTGCATACCTGGAACCTGAAAATCGGATTCAGTTTCCTGCCGGTGGTGGCAGCCGCCTGCTGGGGCGGCCCTTTGGCCGGTGGCCTTACCGGAGCGCTGGGGGACCTGATCGGAGCCCTGCTGTTTCCGGTGGGGGCCTACTTTCCCGGGTTCACCCTGTCGGCGTTTCTGGATGGGGCCGTTTATGGAGTCATTTTCCAGAAGGGCACGGGCAGGAAGCAGATCCTGCTGGCGGTACTGATCGTCCAGCTGGGCATCAGCCTGCTGCTGAACACCTTCTGGCTGACGGTGCTGTTCCAGGTGTCCTGGAAAGATCTGGTGGCTCTGCGGCTGTTTCAGTGCGCCACCGGGATTGTGATCAAGGTTCTGCTGCTGGGCCTGGTCCTGCCGGTACTGCAGAAGCATCTGGAGAAAAGAGCATAAAAATCGGGTATCGCATCTGGGTGCGATACCCGATTTTTTAATCAGCGCCTAGCGGAAGTTTTTCTTTCTGTGTGTGTTGCTTTCCTTCAATCTGCTTCCACAGTTTGTCAGCCATGGGCTTCCAGGCCCTGGCATAGGCTTCACAGCTGTCGCACAGGGTGTCCACACTTTCCGGCGACTGCAGGTCGGTGGAATGGGCTCCGCTGCGATGGACCATGGCTTTCAGGCACTCCGGATTTTCCAGCATGGGGCAGGGACGCAGATGGTTCCTGTTGAAGGGCTGACCTTTGGCGTATTCCCGGAACAGGGGTTGCTGCAGGCAGGTGAGCAGGTCGTCCCTGTTGATATTGGCGCTGGAGTAGTGGATGAACACACAGGGTTCCACGTCCCCGGCCGGGTTGATGTGGCAGTAGTTCCGTCCACCGGCAATGCAGCCGCCGATGAACTGGCCATCATTCTGGAAGTCAATGGGGAACAGGGCGATGGGGTTGTCACTGGACCGGATTTCCCGGATCCGATGGACCATATAGGCCCGCTGCTCCGGCGTGGGCAGCAGATCCAGGGAAGCGGCGTTGCCCACCGGCATATAGTGGAAGAACCAGCTGTACCACACACCGTGATTCACCAGCATCTGCAGGAATTCGTCGCTGGTGACCGTGGAGATATTCTTGCGGGTGTAGCAGATGGAGGTGCCGAAGAAGATACCGTGTTTCTTCAGAAGGTCCATGGCATGCATGACCTTGTCAAAGTCACCGGCGCCCCGGCGGCTGTCGTTGACAGCTTTATAACCTTCGATGCTCAGAGAGAAGCTTAGGTTCCCTACATCGGTGACCTGGTTGCAGAAGTCTTCATCGATCAGGGTCCCATTGGTGAAGGTATGGAATTCACAGTCCGGATGCGCTCGGCACAGGCGCAGGATATCAGTCTTGCGGACCAGAGGTTCGCCGCCGGTCATCATGAAGGTATGGACGCCCAGCGCCTTGCCTTGTTTGACGATTTTGTCCATGGTTTCATAAGAAAGGTTCAGGGTATGACCATATTCGGCAGCCCAGCAGCCGATGCAGTGCATGTTGCAGGCACTGGTGGGGTCGAACAGGATGGTCCAGGGAATGTTGCAGTGGTATTTTTCCCTGCAGGCCTTCCGGGTCTTTAAACCGTAGAATCCGGATTCAAAGCCCAGGTTCATGATGCCCTTTTTCAGGATGTTGGGGTTCAGGGTATCCAGGCCCCGCTCTACGAAGTTCCACCATTTGCCACCCTGCTGGATCAGCGTCCGGGCACCCTCAAAGGAACTTTTGTCAAAAAAGCTCCCGAAGAATTTTTCCATCACATAGGAAAGCCGGAGCAGGGATTTTTTCCGATCCTCCGGATCCTTTACCGATAAAACGTGGTCGACGATCACTTCGACTGCCTTGCGCTCTGCATCATGGGTCAGCTTGTTCACCATGATCTGTCATCTCCTTCATCATCATAAGCAATTTCTATACCCTATTATAGTCGGCTAAAATTAAAAGTCAAAAGAACAAATTAATTTCACAATTAATTATTTTGACAAAAAAGAAAGTGTAACACGTGGTTACACTTTCTTTTTACAGCAGGTATTCCAGCAGGGCGAAAACCCCGCCACCGGCGACCACGGCCACCCCCAGAGACTTGGTCTTCAGGACCAGCGGGGTGATGAGCAGCGTGGTCAGCAGGGGTATGTTCGTAAGGGAAAGATTCAGGCGGCCCTGGGTCAGGAAAATATCCGGAAAGACCAGGGCACCGAAAATCGCCGGCGGGACGAAATTCAGCCACACCTTGAACCATTGGGGAATGGGATGTTTCCGTATGATGGCCATGGGGATCACCCGGGGCAGAAAGCCCGTCAGGGCCATGATCAAGACAACAGTCAGAATGTAGGTCTGGTTCATAGGGGTCATACGTCGCTTCCTCCTTCCTCCATGGTTCCATAGGCTTCCTCATCATCGGTTTCTGACAGTTTTTCCCCCTCTTCCGAAGGACTGGCTCCTTTTCCCCCATGCTTCATGTACAACCAGGCAGCGATTCCGGAGGGAAGCAGGGAGGCCAGTACGATGTGCAGCTTGTAGGGCACGAACTGGGACAGCACCACCGCCAGGATACCGGCCGTGAGCCCGGTGAGCACCATGGTCCTATCCTTCAGATAGTTGGACCAGATGCCCAGGAACATAGCGGTCAGGATATAGGATACCAGGGACAGATCCAGGTGGATCAGGGTGGAGGCATAGCAGCCGAAGGCATTGGCTACGGCCCAGACGAACATACTGAGCAGATCCAGCCCCAGGGCTTCTTTGTGGGTCCAGTGCTCTTTTTCATCCTGGAAGGAGGAAAGGTTCAGGGCGAAAGTCTCGTCGGTGGTCCCGTAGGAGAACAGGGTGGTATACAGGCTGGATTTCCTGGAGACCAGAGGTGCCAGGGTGGAAGTGAACAGGGAATAGCGCAGGTTGACCATCAAAATGGTCAGCGCAATGGAGATATAGGAAGCACTCTGGATCATCATGGCGATCCCGATGAACTGGGAACTGCCGGCAAAGGCCAGCACACTCATGACGAACATCAGGAAGGGAGACAGTCCCGCCTTTTCTCCCAGCATCCCGCAGGCCATCCCCAGGACGAAATAGCCGATGATGATGGGGGTATCTTTCTGAACCACCCGACGTGTAATGTAGCCCATGAGAACACCTCTTTCTAAAGGAACCAGACGTTGTATTCTGCATACAGAATTCTTGGCCCCTATTATATACCACTTTACAATTTTTTACTATAGAAGCTTAGATATGGTATAATAACCCTATGCTGTAAGCGTATACTTGCGCCTTGAATCATACAAAGAATCCATAAGATTTTATTGTTTTCTAATGGGAGTGATACCAATGGCCGAAATCAGACCGTTTGCTGCCCTGCGTCCGGTACCGGAACTGGTCAGCCAAATTGCAGAATTACCCTATGATGTGATGAGTACCCGGGAAGCGAGGGATATCCTGAAGAAAAATCCCCTGAGTTTCGTCCGGGTGAGCCGGGCCGAAGCAGACCTGCCGGAAGGGATTTCCGAAACGGATCCGAAAGTCTATGCCAAAGCCAGAGAGAACCTGGAGGAGTACATCGCCAAGGGGCAGATGAAGCAGGATCCCCAGCCTTGCTACTATATCTACCGCCAGCAGATGGGCGCCTATATCCAGATCGGTCTGGTGGCCGTCGCTTCTCTGAAGGAATATAAGGAAGGCATCATCAAACGGCACGAACTGACCCGCCAGGGGAAGGAAACGGACCGGGTGAACCACATCATGGCCACGAAGGCCCAGACGGGGCCGGTGTTCCTGGCTTATCGGAGCAAGGGCCTTTTGACGGCATTCCTGCTGGAGTACATGGGAAGCCATACGCCCGTCTACAATTTCGCAGGGGAGGATAAGGTCCGCCACACCTTGTACGTAATCAACGAACCGCTGAAGGTGAAGGAAGTGACCCGCCTGTTCCAGCAGGTTCCGGAACTGTATATTGCCGACGGGCATCATCGCTGTGCGGCGGCCCTGCGGGTGGCGGAAGAACTGGGCAAGCGGCCCGGCCAGACGGGGAAGGAAGAATACAACTATGTACTGTCCGTGATTTTCCCTTCCAATATGCTGCACATCCTGCCCTATAACCGGGTAGTCCGGGATCTGGGTGAACTGAGCGAGGAGAAGTTCCTGGAAATGGTCCAGGAAAACTTTGAACTGGAAAAGGATGACCGGCCGGTAGCACCTCAGGCTCCCCACGTCTTTGGCATGTACATCAGCGGCCAATGGTACAAACTGACGGCCAGGGAAGGGACCTATCCGGAAACGGATCCCATCCATTCCCTGGATGTGAGCATTCTGCAGGACAACCTGCTGGCACCGGTGCTGGGCATCGACGATCCACGGACGGATCCCCGCATCGATTTCGTGGGCGGCGTCCGGGGCCTGGGAGCGCTGGAAGATGCCGTGGATGGGGAAGATGCCACGGTGGCCTTCTCCCTGTATCCCACGTCCATGGACCAGCTGATGAAGGTGGCCGACCGGGGCGAAGTGATGCCTCCCAAATCCACCTGGTTTGAACCCAAGCTGCGGGATGCACTGACGGTACATATGATAGGAGATGAACAGGATGGGAAGAGTCTTTAATTTCGGAGCAGGACCCTCCATGATGCCGCTGCCGGTACTGGAACAGGCCCAGCGGGAATTGCTGGATTACAAGGGCAGTGGCATGTCCATGCTGGAAATCAGCCATCGGAATAAGCTGTTTGAAGAGGTCAATGATCAGGCCCAGGAACATATCAAACGTCTGCTGGGCATGGATGACAGCTGGGTGGTCATGTTCATGGGCGGGGGCGCTTCCCTGCAGTTTTCCATGGTTCCCATGAACTTTTTGACGCCCGGGAAGGTGGCGGCTTATGCCATTACCAGTACCTTCTCTGAAAAGGCCATCAAGGAAGCCCACAAGGTAGGAGATGCGGTGGAAATCTACAGCAGTAAGGCTACCGGTCTTGACCGGGTACCGCGGCCGGAAGAACTGGTATTGCCGGACAACTGTGCGTATCTGCATCTGACCGGCAACTGCACCGCCGAAGGGCTGGAATACTTCGAATATCCGGATACGGGGGATGTACCCCTGATCGTGGATATGTCCTCGGACATCCTGAGCCGGCCCATCGATCTGGAGCGATTTTCTCTGATTTACAACGGCGCCCAGAAGAATATCGGGCCAGCCGGGGTGACGGTAGTCATGGCCAGAAAGGATTTCCTGAAGGGTCGGGATCCCCAGCTGCCCACCATGCTGAACTATGAAACCTACGCCGATCACGATTCCACCTACAATACGCCGCCGGTATTCGGCATCTATCTGGTGGATCTGATGAGCCAGTGGCTGCTGGACCAGGGCGGCCTGGAAAAAGTGGAACAGAACAACATTGCCAAGGCCCGGAAGGTCTACGACCTGCTGGATACCTATCCGGACTTCTATCGGGGCCATGCCCGGAAAGACAGCCGGTCCCTGATGAATGTAACTTTCAATCTGCCGACTGGGGATCTGGAAAAGAAGTTCGTGGAAGAAGCCGGGGTCCATGGCCTGGTGGGCCTGAAGGGCCATCGGTCCCTGGGTGGCATCCGGGCTTCCATCTATAACGCCATGCCTGCAGAAGGGGTGCAGGCTCTGGTGGACTATATGGAAGAATTCTACAGGAAGAACCGGTAACAGGCGGGGATCCATTTTCAAGAATCACAACAGCAGGGGCATTGCGAACCGGCAATGCCCCTTTTTGCAGAACCAAAGGAGTCAAGATCATCATGTGTATCATGCTGCAGCATGGCGTTCCCGTTCTCCAGATCGACGCTATCTGTACCGTAGCATTGGCAGCCCTGATGCTGCTGCTGGGAGGCTTTTTGAAAGCCCGTTCCAGCCTTTTGCAAAAATATTGTCTGCCCGTCCCGGTGGTGGGCGGCTTCCTGGCCATGTTCCTGGTGCTGGTCTGTCATCTGACCGGTATCCTGGAATTCAATTTCGATAAAAGTTTCCTGTATCCCTTTATGATGGCGTTCTTTACGGCTATCGGCATGGGGGTGAACCTGAAGTCCTTCCAGAGCGGAGTCAATACCGGAGGGAAACTGCTGCTGGTCTATTGGGCTGCCTGCGGGGTCATTTCCCTATGCCAGAACCTGATCGGCCTGACCCTGGGCCATTTCCTTCACCTGGAGCCGGCTTATGCCCTGCTGGCCTCAGCCATTTCTATGGTGGGCGGCCACGGGGCGGCCGGTGCTTATGGCAGTACTTTTGTGAGCATGGGCTACCCGGCCGCCATGGAAGTGGGAGCGGCCTCGGCCACCCTGGGGCTGATCTTCGCTGTCATGGTGGGGGGACCGCTGGGACAGAAGCTGATCGTACGGCATCATCTGCAGCCGGAACCGGAGCAGCAGGAGGCCAGTGTGGAAAGTGCGCCGGGGGAAGCACCGGCCCAGGTTCCCCTGAGCCAGACGGAAATCTATACCAATATGGTGGTATTCCTGCTGTGCATGGGCCTCGGCATTCTGGTTTCCGAGGGCATCGGCTGTCTGCTCCATATGAAATTTCCCGGGTATGTAGGCGGGATGCTGGTGGGAGTGGCAGTCCGTTTCCTGAATGAACAGTTCCACTGGTACCGGTACGGTGTACGGCTTATCGGGAATACCGGGGAAATGATGCTGAACCTGTATCTTGCCATTGCCCTGATGACCCTGCAGGTCTGGCATCTCCAGGGAATCCTGGGCAGTGTGTTCCTCATCGTCCTGGCCCAGGTGGTATTCATGGTCCTGGTGGCCTATTTCCTGGTGTTCCGGGTGCTGGGCTCCAACTACGATGCGGCCATCATGTGCGCCGGGCTCTGCGGTCACGGGCTGGGGGCCATGCCGTCCGCCCTGGTGAACATGAATGTGCTGACGGAAAAGTACGGCATGAGCCAGAAAGCCTTCCTGATCGTCCCGGTGGTGGGATCCTGCCTGCTGGACCTGTTCTATCAGACCCATACCCTGATCCTGATCAAGCTGTTCGTGCAGAATTTGACATAATTTTGACTTTTTGACTTTTTCTATTGACAGAAAGGGGTCCATCCGATATTCTGGAGGCAGAAAAAGTACAAGTAAGGGAGGAAACTTCTATGAAAAAAGTCTTGGTTACCATTGCAGTGGTAATTCTGCTGCTGGTTGGCTGGATCTTTGGATCCTACAATGGGCTGGTCACTGCCAATGAAAATGTCAGTGGCAAATGGAGCCAGGTGGAAACCCAGCTGCAGCGGCGCAGCGATCTGATCCCCAACCTGGTGAATACCGTGAAGGGGTACAGCACCCATGAGGAGAAAGTCTTTGCCGATGTGTCCAATGCCCGGGCCAAACTGGCCGGAGCCCAGAATGTGACCGATGCAGCCCGGGCTGACGGAGAACTGAGCAGCGCCCTGAACCGTCTGCTGGCCATTTCGGAAGCCTATCCCCAATTGAAGGCCAACACCAATTTCATCCAGCTGCAGGATGAACTGGCCGGTACGGAAAACCGGCTGGCGGTGGCCCGGAAGGACTACAACGATGCGGCCCAGGCTTACAATGCCAAATTGAAGAGCGTCCCTACAGTGTTCGTGGCCCGGCTCATGGGATTTACGGAACGGAGCTATTTCAAGGCAGATGCCCAGGCCCAGAGCGCACCCCAGGTGAAGTTCTGATAGCCTGACAGTCCGGGAAGGAGGCATGCCATGAAACGATTGCTGCTGCTCCTGATGGTCTTCTGCCAGCTGCTGGCTGCTCCCCTGAAGGTCGGCGCTGAGGCAAAGGTGCCTCCCAGACCTGCCACCAGCATCTATGTGCAGGACCAGGCCGGGGTCCTTTCCCGCAATACCAGGGCAGCCATCAATGCTTACAGTACGGCACTGCAGAAGAAGACCAAAGCCCAGATCGTGGTGCTCACGGTACCCAGCCTCCAGGGACAGTCCCTGGAGGACTATTCCCTGACCGTGCTGCGGTCGTGGGGCATCGGGGATCGGGAAAAGAACAACGGAGTCCTGCTGCTGGTGGCAGTGCAGGACCGGAAAAGCCGGATCGAAGTGGGATATGGGCTGGAAGGAGCCCTGCCCGACGGGCTCACCGGACGGATCCAGGATCAGTACATGCTGCCTTATTTCCGCAGCAACGACTACGACAAGGGGATCCTGAACGGCTATTCGGCCCTGCTCCAGACCGTGCTGAAGGAGTACAACCTGACAATAAAGGATCTGGATGTGCAGGGCGCCCAGCCGGCGAAGACGGATCCGGGAGGGGAGATTTCTCCTCTGACCCTGGGCATCGGCCTGGTGGGCTTCCTGATCCTGTTTTTATTGGACCGGATCTTCCTGGGCGGAGCCCTGTTCCGGTTCCTGCTCTACAGCTTCTTCTTCCGTGGCGGCGGCCGCGGAGGTGGCGGTTTCGGCGGCGGCAGCTTCGGCGGCGGGTCCGGCGGAGGCGGCGGTTCCAGTCGGAGCTGGTAAAAAGATGTGAAAAAAGAGCTGTGAACGATTTTGTTCACAGCTCTTTTTGATAAGGCAATCAGAAACGGAAATCCCGTTCCCCCTGATCGATCTTTTCCAGGTAGCCTTCGCAGGTGGCACGGACCACCGGGCTCTTGATGTGATTCAGTTCCCGTTTGATGGCTTCCATGCCTTTTTTCTTTGTATCTTCGCTGGCATAGTCATCCAGGTATTCCCGCAGGGTCAGGAGCGCATTGGGCTGGCAGCAGTTGGAGATTTCTCCGGTCTTGGCCAGGCTCATGAACCGGTCCCCGGTACGGCCTGCCCGGTAGCAGGCGGTGCAGAAGCTGGGGATGTACCCGTCGGTGAGCAGCCAGTTGATCACCTGATCCAGGGTCCGGTTGTCGTTGACTTCGAACTGGGCAGAATCTTCCTCTTCCTCTTCTGCATAGCCGCCCACACTGGTACGGGAAGCCCCACTGATCTGGGAAACGCCCACGTCCAGCACGGCTTTCCGGGTGGCAGCGCTTTCCCGGGTGGAAATGATGATCCCGGTGTAGGGCACGGTGATCCGCAGGATGGCCACGATCTTCTTGAACATGTCATCACTGATGGCGTTGGGGAAGGACTTGACGGAAATGTCATCGGCAGGGCGGATCCGGGGTACGCTGATGGTGTGGGGGCCTACGCCGAATACGGCTTCCAGGTGTTCCTTGTGCATCAGCAGGCCGGCAAAGTCGTACCGGTACATGTTCAGTCCGAACAGTACCCCTACGCCCACGTCATCGATGCCGCCTTCCATGGCCCGGTCCATGGCTTCCGTATGGTAGGCATAGTCATGTTTCGGACCATTGGGATGGAGCTTTTCATAGTTTTCCCTGTGGTAGGTTTCCTGGAAAAGGATGTAGGTGCCGATGCCGGCTTCCTTCAGCTTCCGGTAGTTTTCCACAGTGGTGGCGGCGATGTTCACGTTTACCCGGCGGATGGCACCGTTTTTGTGTTTGATGCTATAGATGGTGTGGATGCATTCCAGGATGTACTCGATGGGGTTGTTCACCGGGTCTTCACCGGCTTCCAGGGCCAGTCGTTTGTGGCCCATATCCTGCAGGGCAATGACTTCCTTCTTGATTTCTTCCTGGGTCAGCTTTTTCCGAGCAATGTGTTTGTTCTTCTGGTGGTAGGGACAGTACACACAGCCGTTGACGCAGTAGTTGGACAGGTACAGAGGGGCAAACAGGACGATGCGCTGGCCGTAGATTTTGTCCTTGATTTCTTTGGCCAGGTCGTAGATGCCTTCCAGGATGGCGGGATCTTCGCAGGCCAGGAGCACGGAGGCTTCCCGGTGGCTCAGACCCTTCAGGGTGCGGGCTTTTTCCAGCAGGCTCTGGCAGTAGGCCATGTCTTTGCTCTTTTCATCAGCAAAAGTCAGGGTGTCCAGGATTTCCTGATGGTTGATGAATTCGTCCGCTTTCGGTGATGCCGGATTGTACGGTATGGTCATTTTTCCTCCCCTTTGCTCCCCCTAGAAAAAAGGAGCTGCCGCCCGTTTTGGGCGCAGCTCCCTCCAAGGATGTCTTTGTTGGATCGGTACTGCCTTAGTACGCGGTAAACCTTGTACGCAGGGAGCATATTATGTGTATTGTAACGTGTGTAACAATAAAATGCAAGTACAACGCAGTAAAATAAGGTTCTATAATAAATGTTGGGGTCTTGTGGACACTCCTGTTCACAAGACCCCTTGTCTTACGATAAAATAAAGACATATCTAAGCTACATTTCACCTCAACCACCACGAAGAACTGAAAGGAGAATAGATATGTCTTTCTTTCATTTTATCGAAAAAAGCTTCCATTGGGAAGAGGGTTCCATAAAAGAATTTGAAAAATTGGGATCCAGCCTCCTCCTTTACGTGGAATTCACTTCTACAGCTTCTCGTTGCCCCTACTGTCATCATAAAATTCTTCATATTAAGGACTATCGGGACCAAAAAGTCCTCTTAGGGCACTGGAACACCCATCCTGTTTCTGCTATTGTTCATAAAAGAAGATTTTTTTGCCCTTGCTGCCATAAGACATTTTATGAAAAAATTCCTGGCGTCGAGCATTACCAGCGGCGTTCTAACGATGTAAAGAACAGCATCATCCAAGCCTGTTCTGAACTGGCGAGCTTTAAAGCTATTGCCAGAAGCCATGGTGTCTCTGTTTCCACCGTAATCCGGTATTTTGATGGACTTACTTTTAAAAGGCCTCTCCATCTGCCTGAAGTTCTTTCTTTAGACGAATTTCGTGGGAACGCTCATGGGCAAAGATACCAGGTCGCTGTGAATGACCCTCAGCGTCATGAAACTCTCGATATTTTGCCAAAGAGGACAGCGCTGGAATTGATTCGTTATTTTAGCCAATTTTCAAGAGCAGAGCGATTGAAAGTAAAATTTGTCGTAATGGACCTTTCGTCACTTTTCCGCAAGGTCATCAGAGCGATGTTTCCTGGTGCAACAATTATTGGTGACCGATTCCACATACAGAGACTGGTCATTTGGGCGCTTGAACGGGTTAGGAAAAATGTACAAAAGTTATTCGACGAAAAAAGAATTTATTTCAAGAGAAACAAACATATCTTGAACAAGAGGGGTGATCGTCTGACAGAAGAAGAACTGGCCAGCCTTCGGGAAATCTTGAAGCAGTCTTCAGAATTACAGAGAGCCTATGCCTTAAAAGAGGCATTCTTTAAGGTGTTTTCTATGAAAGAACGGTCTGCTGTTGCTTCATTCTTATCTCGTTGGTTATCATTAGTCGAAGAAAGTGGGGTTGAAGAATTCAAGAGTGTTATAAAGACGTTCACTGATTGGAAGACAGAGATTTTGGAAGGATTGAGTCAAGCGTATTCGAATGGTTTTACGGAAGGAATGAACAATAAGATTAAGGTGTTAAAGAGAGTAGCATTTGGTTTTCGCAACTTTGAACGATTCCGTTCTCGGATTTTACTGCTTTCGATGGTGAAATTAAAATAAAAACAGACGTGAGCAAAAATCGCTCACGTCCGTGTGTGGTAGATGAATTGGAGCTTACCCCAACATTTGACAAAGAACCTAAAATAAGCTCCCGGAAACTGACTCATTTCACGGGAGCTTCAATATCCTGTTGATTTAGTTGTCATCTCTTGTTCACACAATTGAACCTGTATTTTGGACTCACCCCAATAATCATTTCTTTTCGTACTTACACGATCCTGTATTTTGGACTCACCCCAAAGGCCAATTGGCTTACTTGAATTGCAATTCCTGATAACCGATCAACGCAGTTGCCGGGTTCAAAAGAGCCGTCCCGGTAAGGGTTGCAGTTTCGAAAGTGGCTTTGTAAATCACAAACGGTGTACCGCTCTTATCGTCTGTATATTTCGTGACCACAATGTTTTTGGCATCCGGATAGTCTGCCAATATGGTTCCTTTCACATCAGCTTCCGTTTTGTTCACCGTAACGGATCCGGGATAATTGGACGTCTTGATGACGGCCTTCTGTACTTTGCTGGTGGCCCGATCCACAACGATCTCATACCGTTGCAGGGTATCAGGGACCAGGTACTCCAGATCAAATTTTGCATCATCCGTTTTCGCACTTGTCAGCACCGCTTCAGGCGGTACCACCTTTGCTGCAGCATCGATTGCAGCCCGTTTGCTGGCAATGGTATCTTTCACGGCTGGTGCAGCCATTGCGGGAACAACCGTACCTAAAGAGGAAGCAACAACCAATCCGGCAACGATTGCTTTAGCGATCTTTTTTTGTAGGCCCATTGGAATCTCCTCCTGTCATCCGGAAAGCCTCTCCTTGAGGACCTTTCCTTCGTTCATCTATATCATAGCCGCATCCTGGAAAAATTGCAAGAAAAATCAATTTCCTTTATCCAAGTAAAGAAAAAACGTATTGATTGTTACACTACAAATAAAGAGAGCTGTTGCATTTGCAACAGCTCTCTGATCATTCAAATGGTGGCCCCGGAGTGATTCGAACACTCGACCTTTTGGTTCGTAGCCAAACGCTCTATCCAGCTGAGCTACGGAGTCATTACCGAACAGTCATTATTATAGGGGAAAGGTGATAAAATGTCAACAACTTTTTTGTAAAAAACCAAAAAGAAATCCTGAAGGCTATTCAATTCAACAGGGATATTATATAATAAGATATTAATCCATTGTTGTTTAGGAAAGAAAGGCAAAGGTGCAACATGCTGTTTACAGATAAAGCGAGAATCTATGTGGAAGCCGGTTCTGGGGGCGACGGAGCCTCCAGCTTCCGGAGAGAGAAATATGTGGCCTGTGGCGGCCCGGATGGAGGCAACGGAGGCCGGGGCGGCTCAGTGGTGCTGGTGGCCCACAAGGATCTGAATACCCTGGTGGATTTTCGGTACAAGCGGAAATTCGTGGCGGAAAAGGGAGGCAACGGTGCTGCCAAAAACTGCACCGGTCATAAGGCTCCTGATGTGGAGGTGAAAGTGCCACTGGGCACTGTGGTATACGATGATGCCACAGGTGTGGCCCTGGCAGACCTGTGCCATGACGGGGACAAATTCGTGGCAGCCCGGGGCGGCCGGGGCGGCAAGGGGAATGCCTGCTACGTGACCAGTACCAAGCAGGGAGTCACCTTTGCGGAAAAAGGCGAACCGGGCACCAAAGGCTGGCTGCGGCTGGAATTGAAAATGCTGGCCGATGTGGGCATGGTGGGGTATCCCAGTGTGGGGAAATCCAGCATTGTAGCCCGGGTATCGGCTGCCCGTCCGGCCATTGCGGCCTATCATTTCACCACTTTGAGCCCTGTACTGGGCGTGGTGCGGCTGGATGCCGAGCACAGTTTTGTGCTGGCCGACCTGCCCGGTCTGATTGACGGGGCTTCCAAAGGTGTGGGCCTGGGACATGATTTCCTGCGGCACATCGAACGCACCCGGGTCATCCTCCACATTGTGGATGTCAGCGGCTGCGAAGGACGGGATCCGGTGGAGGATTTCAAGAAGATCAACGAGGAACTGGTGCTGTACAGCGAAAAGCTGGCCAAACGGCCCATGCTGGTGGTGGCCAATAAAATGGATTTGCCGGATGCCGAAGCCAACTATCAGAAACTGGCTGACTATGTGACCAGTCAGGGCTATCCCATCATGAAGGCGTCTGCAGCAACGGGACAGGGGCTGAAGGAAATCATGTGGAAGGCCTACGAAATGCTGCAGAAGGCTCCCAAGGAGGAAGAAATCATCGACATCGGCCATGTGAAGGAGGCCGATCCGGATTCCTTCACCATCACCCGGGATACGGAAGATGCGGATTTCGAGGTGAAGGGGAAGAACATCGAGCGGCTGGTGGCTATGACCAATTTCGACAACGATGAGGCTCTGTACCGTTTCCAGCTGATCTGGCGGCGGCTGGGCATCGAACAGGCGTTGAAGGACAAGGGCATTGAAGAAGGACAGTCCGTGAAAATCGGGGATATGATCTTCGATTACAAGGAACACTATTGAGGGAAGGCTGAAGAGAAAGCCCGGCTCTCGGGGATGAATGAGGGGTGGAGTGCATGGAACGCAAAAAGATTGCAGAAGCCAAACGGATCGTGGTCAAGGTAGGGACCAGTACCATTACCTATCCCAATGGGAAGATCAACTATGAAAAGATCGAAAAGATGGCCCGGATCCTGACGGATTTCCAGAATCAGGGCAGGGAAATGATCCTGGTGTCTTCCGGCGCCGGGGCGGCCGGTGTGGGGCGGATGGGCCTGGAGGCCAAACCGAAGACCATTCCGGGCAAACAGGCCTGTGCCGCTGTGGGGCAGGGCATCCTGATGCACATCTATGAACGGATCTTTGGGGAATACGGCCAGGTGGTGGCCCAGGTGCTGCTGACCAAGAACGATATGGTGAACCGGCACAGCTATGCCAACGCCCGGAACGCTCTCCAGGAAATGATTTCCTGGGGGGTCATTCCCATCATCAACGAGAACGACGTGGTGGCCATTGACGAATTCAAGATCGGCGACAACGATAACCTGTCGGCGCTGGTGGCCAGCCTGGCCGATGCGGACCTGGATATCCTGCTGTCCGATATCGACGGGCTGTATACGGCCAACCCCAAGACCCATCCCGATGCCAAACTGGTGTCCGTAGTGGAGGAAGTGACGCCGGAAATCGAAGCCACTGCCGGGGGCGCCGGAAGCAGGAACGCCACCGGCGGCATGCTGACCAAGCTCCAGGCGGCCAAGAACGCCATGAGCGCCGGCATTGCCCTGATCATCGCCAATGGGGAGCATCTGGAGATTTTGCGGAACATCCTGCGGGGTGAACCGGTGGGGACCCTGTTCGTACCGAAAGAAAGCCATCTCCGGTTCCGGAACCAGTGGCTGGCTTTCGGGTCCAGGATCAGCGGCAAACTGATCGTGGATGCCGGCCTGGCCAAGGCCCTGCGCCAGGAGGGCAGCTGCAGTATCCTGCCCGTGGGCATCGTGGGCGTGGAAGGAGAATTCGACAGCGGCGATACGGTCAGTGTGGTGGACCAGGAAGGCCATGAACTGGCCCGGGGCATGACCAACTACGGATCTGGAGACGTGGCCCTGATCAAGGGCTGCAAGACCAGTCAGATCGAAGCCAGGATCGGTTACAAGCATTATGACGAAGTGATCCATCGGGACAACCTGGTGGTCCTGTAAGGGAGGTTGGACATATGGCGGAATATGAAGTGGGTATGGTCCGGCAGCAGGGAGAAGCGGCGAAGGCAGCTTCCCGGACACTGGGCATTTTGAATACGAAAATCAAGAACGATATCCTGGAAAGCATGGCCGACGGTCTGCTGGAAGGAGAAGAAACCATCCTGGCAGCCAATGCTGTGGATATGGAAAACGGAAAAAAGAGCGGTCTCCGGGCTTCTCTGCTGGATCGGCTGCTTTTGACCCATGACCGGCTGGTGCAGATGGCCATGGGCATCCGCCAGGTAGCGGATCTGCCGGATCCGGTGGGACGCATCCTCAGCGGAGCCAATCTGCCCAATGGGCTTACCATCACCAAGGTATCCGTACCCCTGGGAGTCATCGGCATCATCTATGAAGCCCGGCCCAATGTGACGGCAGATGCCATCGCCCTGTGCGTGAAGAGTGGCAATGCCGTGATCCTGAAGGGGGGACGGGAAGCTCTCCATTCCAACAAGGCGGTCAGCGATGTGCTGATTGCTGCCGGGGAAAAAGCGGGCCTGCCCAAAGGCTCCATCCAGTTTGTGAATGTACCCGACCGGGCAGCGGTGGATGAACTGATCCACCTGGAAGGCCTGGTGGATGTGGTGATTCCCCGGGGCGGTGCCGGCCTGATCAAGAACGTGGTGCACAATGCTTCCGTGCCGGTGATCGAAACCGGGGCCGGGGTGTGCCACACCTATGTGGATGCCTGTGCCAATGTGCCCATGGCGGTGGAAATCGCCATGAACGCCAAGGTGAACCGGCCATCCACCTGCAATGCCATGGAAACCCTGCTGGTGCACAGGGATATCGCCGATGTGTTCCTGCCGGCCATGCTGGAGGCCTATAAAAAGGCCCATGTGACCATCCTGGGGGATGAACGGACCCAGCGCTACAGTGAGGATGTCCAGCCGGCCACGGAAGAGGACTGGGCTACGGAATATGGGGATCTGCGGCTTTCTGTGAAAGTGGTGGACAGCCTGGAGGAAGCCGTGGAACACATCCGCCGCTATGGTACCGGCCATTCGGAAGCCATTGTGACGGATAACTACGCAAATGCAAGGAAGTTCCAGCAGCTGGTGGATGCAGCAGCGGTGTATGTGAATGCGTCCACCCGGTTCACCGACGGGTTTGAATTCGGCTTCGGGGCCG
This sequence comes from Acidaminococcus timonensis, assembly GCF_900106585.1. Classification (NCBI taxonomy): domain Bacteria; kingdom Bacillati; phylum Bacillota; class Negativicutes; order Acidaminococcales; family Acidaminococcaceae; genus Acidaminococcus; species Acidaminococcus timonensis. The sequence continues at coordinate 203,169 of NZ_FNWH01000005.1, read as the reverse complement.
AAATCGGCATCAGCACCCAGAAGCTCCACGCCAGAGGTCCCATGGGTCTGCCGGAACTGACCACCACCAAATATCTGGTGAACGGCAACGGCCAGGTCAGGAAATGACAGTCCCGTTGTTATGAAAATGTTTAAAGTCTTTTCATGGATGGTTCATCCGTGGCATCTACAATGACTATGGGAAAAACGGCAAGGCTGCAGGGATGCTGCAGCCTTTTGGTTCCGACCTGTCCAGACAGGAGCGGTGAGGGAGGAAGAGCGTGAACATCATTCGCAAACATAAGATTCTGCTGATTCTCCTGGCCATACTGATTGCCGGGGGAGCCGGCGGCTACAAGTATTACCAGGTGAAGAAAACCCAGGAGGCCGTGGCGGCTACCCGGACGGATGCTGTCCAGCGGGGAAATCTGCGCAAGACCATTTCCGCCACCGGGGCCCTGAAGGCCCTGGACAACGTGGATATCAACTCCAAGATCACCGGCCGTATCGTGGCCGTGTACGTGAAGGAAAATCAGCACGTGACGGCAGGCCAGGCCCTGGTGAAACTGGATGATACATCTCTGAAGGCCACTCAGGAAATGAAACGGGCCACCCTGGCAGATAAAAAGGCGACGTATGACCGGGATACGGCCCTGCTGGATCAGGGGGCCATTGCCCAGAGTGTGTTCGATACGGCAGAGGCGGAATATCGGGTGGCCCAGGCAGAATATGACCAGGCCACTTCCAACGTGAACGATACGGTGATCAGTACGCCCATCGACGGCTATGTGATCGGCAAACCCACTCCGGTGGGGCAGACCGTATCCTCCGGTATTTCCACGCCGCAGGTACTCATGAGTGTGGCCAACCTGGACAAGATGCAGATCTATCTGATGGTGGATGAATCCGATATCGGCCAGATCAAACAGGGACAGAATGTGGAATTTACGGTGGATGCCTATCCCAATGAGACCTTCAAAGGGACCGTGACCCTGATCGGGCGCAGCGCCACCACGACCAATAACGTGAATTACTATACCGTATATGTGGATGTGGAAAACAGCGAGGGGAAGCTGCTTCCTACCATGACAGCCCGGGCCAATGTGATTGTGGACGAAATGGACAATGTGCTGACTGTGGCCAACAAATGCCTCCACACGGAGGATGGACAGCAGTATGTGCTGGTCTATAACAAGAAGGACAATACCAGCCGGAAAGTACCGGTGAAGGTGCTTTTGGCCGGGACGGACCGGACGGCAGTGGAAGCTGACCTGCAGGAGGGCGAGGAACTGGTGGTCAAGACCACCAAGGCCACCAGCACCAGCAACAACAGACGGATGGGCCCCCCCATGTAACGGGAGGACAAAAGCAGTCATGAATGTCATTGAACTGAAAGACATCGTAAAAAGTTACCAGATGGGGGATACCGTTGTCTATGCCCTGAACCATGTGACCGTGAACTTCGAAAAAGGCAAGTTCACATCCATTGTGGGGCCTTCCGGCAGCGGGAAATCCACCATGATGAACATCCTGGGCTGTCTGGATCGGCCTACTTCCGGAGAATACATCCTGGAGGGAAAGAATATCGCCAACTATACGGATGATGAACTGGCCCATACCCGGAATCAGAAAATCGGGTTCGTCTTCCAGAGCTTCAACCTGCTGAACCGGCTGACGGCTGTGGAAAATGTGGCCCTGCCCCTGATCTATGCCGGGGTCAGTCTGGAAGAACGGACCCGGCGGGCGGAAAAGGCGCTGACGGATGTAGGGCTGGGTAGCCGGATGTACCACAAACCCAACGAGATGTCCGGCGGCCAGCGGCAGCGGGTGGCCATTGCCCGGGCCCTGATCAACAATCCGGCCATCATTATGGCCGATGAACCCACCGGGAACCTGGATACCAAATCCACCCTGGAAATCATCGACATCTTCGAAAAGCTGAATCATGAGGGCAAGACCGTAATCATGGTCACCCATGAACCGGAACTGGCGGCCATGACCCAGCGGATCCTGGTCATGCGGGACGGCAGGCTGACCGAAGAGAAAGAGGGAGGAGGCCAGATCGTTGTTTAGGGAATGTGTGAAAATGGCCTTCGAAGGCATGGTTGCCAATAAAGTGCGGACGTTCCTGACCATGCTGGGAATCATCATCGGGGTAGGCGCCGTGATCGCCATGGTGTCCCTGGGCCTTGGCATGCAGGAAAAAGTCAAGGACAACATCACCAGCATGGGCAGCAACCTTCTGATCGTCATGAGCGGCGGCCGTACGGCCAATGGACAGCGGATCGCCAGCGGCAGCGGGGCCAAACTGACCTATGAAGATGCCAAGGCCATTGAAAAGAACGTGGACGGCATCAAATACGTGGCTCCCGGCGTGCAGGCCAGCTATCAGCTGGTGGCCGGGAACCAGAACTGGAACTCCCAGGTCCAGGGGATCACCCCCAATGTGCTGGAAATCCGGAACTACCAGATTTCGGAAGGCCGTATGTATACCCAGAATGATATGAACAGCCGGGAGCGGGTTTGCGTCATCGGCAAGACCGTGGCTGACAATCTATTCCCTGACGGGAAAGCCGTGGGGCAGATCATGCGGATCAACAAGGCACCGTTCATCGTCATCGGGGTGCTGGCTACCAAGGGACAGTCTTCCATGGGCCAGGACCAGGACGATGTGGTGTTCGTACCGCTGACCACGGCCATGCAGAGACTGATGGGCCTGACTTACATCCGGAACATCACCATCCAGTGTGAAAATGAAAATACGGTCTCCCAGGTCCAGTCTGACGTGGTCACCCTGCTGCGGACCCGGCACAAGATCCGGACCGGCGAGGACGACGACTTTACGGTCCGTGACTTGACGGAAATCATCAAGACGGCCCAGGAGACCACCGGGTCCATCACCCTGCTGCTGGCCATTATCGCCGGCATCAGTCTGCTGGTGGGCGGCATCGGCATTATGAACATCATGCTGGTATCCGTCACAGAGAGGACAAGGGAAATCGGCATCCGGAAAGCCCTGGGGGCTACCTACCATGACATATTGCTCCAGTTCCTGGTGGAATCCATGGTCATCGGGGTCACCGGGGGTACCACAGGCATGATCCTGGGGACCGTGATCTCGGTCATCGCAGCCAAGATCATCGGCTGGCCTGTGGTGATTTCCATTGCGGCCACTATCATCTCCGTCCTGTTCTCCGTGGGCATCGGCCTGTTCTTCGGATTGTATCCGGCCAAGAAGGCTGCTCTTCTGGACCCCATCGATGCGCTGCGGTATGAATGAGAGCAGGAAGCCTACCCTCCGGCAGAAATGGAGGGGGTTCGTGGAATTTCTCCACCGGCCCAAGACAAAATTCGATATCAGGGACCGATCTCGGGCCCTGCTGTTGTATGCCATTGTGGCAGGGATCCTGATGTGGCTGGTGGGGAAAATGACAACCTGACAAAAAGAGGGTGTGAAAAAATGCTTTTTCACACCCCGTCACTAGTCACTAGTCTCTAGTCACTAGCCGATGGAAGCCAGCTGATGCTAGCGAAATAAAGGCGCTGTGGATGATTTTTTCACAGCGCCTTTTTTCAGTGTCTGCTGGTTTTTTATTTCAGCTTTCGGAATTTCCACAATCCGAAACAGTGTCTTACCACCGGGCCCACCAGGAACAGCTGGATGCCCATGGCACCGGCAATATTCCGCAGGAAGGCCGGTCCCAGAACGGACCAGGAATAGACATGGAAGAACAGGACGTGGATCAGGGTGGTCATAAGGGGGGCCATGATGCAGGGCGTAAAGATCCCCATGCCAATGGGAAACAGCCGCTCTTTCCAGGGCCAGAACCGGAGGGTCAGCCGCATGGCAATGGGGCTGCCGATGAAATAGGCTACCGGGACGGCCAGAAAATATTCGTGGAAAAAGTTCTGTAGCGCGGCAGAGAACCAGGGGCCCTGCCAGCCCAGGTGCAGCAGTGAATTGTAGGAAGCCATGCCCAGGACCATGCCAAAGGCCATCATGCAGGTAAAGATCACAGCTTCTTTTCGGGTTTCAGGCATTGTTACAATCTCCTTTGGATATGCAAATTGGATGCAAAAAAATAACGCATCCCCAGCAATTGGATTTACATCTCCGGGAATACGCATTGCTCTGTTAGTATACCATGTTTGGGGGACGGAAGGAAAGAAAAGATTTTCGGTTGACGACCAATGATAAATAATAGAAAATTTGCATAAAATTCATATGCAGTTTTTATGTATAATGAATACATACAGCAACTTAATAAAGTAAAGAAGGGAGGGCCGGCAAATTTACGGGAAAATAAACAGAATTGTGTAAAAAAGGGGGAAGAAACATGAAAGAGTCCAATGTAAGTGTCCTTCTGGGAGCTGCCTTCCTGATGGCTACTTCGGCCATCGGACCGGGCTTTTTGACCCAGACTACCGTATTTACCGGAAAACTGGGAGCCAGCTTCGGATTCGTCATCCTGGCCACCATCCTGATCCATGCCATTACCCAGCTGAATGTATGGCGGATCATTGCAGCGGCACGGAAACCGGGGCAGGATATTGCCAACGCCCTGCTGCCCGGCCTGGGGTATTTTGTCTCAGCCCTTGTGGTGGCTGGCGGCCTGGCCTTCAACATCGGCAACGTAGGTGGGGCAGGCCTGGGTCTCAATGTACTGCTGGGGGTATCGCCTGTAACCGGGGCCCTGATCAGTACGGTCATTGCCGTATTCATTTTCCTGAATAAAAGCGCCGGTGCCTTAATGGATAAATTTGCCCAGATCGTGGGAGGCATCATGGTCCTGCTGACCATCTACGTCGCATTGACGTCCCATCCTCCGGTCGGAATGGCCATCCAGAAAACCGTGATGCCGGATGTGGTGGATGTCATGTCCATCGTGACCCTGGTAGGTGGCAGTGTGGGCGGCTACATTACCTTTGCCGGAGGCCATCGTCTGCTGGATGCAGGCATTACCGGGGTGGAAAACATGGATCAGGTAAACCGGAGCTCCCTCATGGGCATCGGCATCACCAGCCTGATGCGGATCCTGCTGTTTTTGGCTACGCTGGGTGTGATCAGTCAAGGCTTCCTGCTGGATCCGGCCAATCCTCCTGCTTCTGTGTTCAAGCTGGCAGCAGGGGATATGGGCTATAAGATCTTCGGCTTGGTCATGTGGTCGGCAGCCATTACTTCCGTGGTGGGCTGTGCCTATACTTCAGTATCCTTCATCCGTACCTTCAGCCCGACCCTGGAAAAATATCATCGGTATCTGATCATCGGTTTTATTTTGTTTTCTTCCTTTATCTTTTCGTTCATCGGCAAACCGGTTACGGTGCTGGTGGTCGTTGGCGCCCTGAACGGACTGATTCTGCCCATTGTGCTGGGGTCCCTCCTGCTGGCTGCGAAAAAAGAACGGATCGTTGGTTCCTATAAGCACTCCAACTTCCTGTTCTGTTCTGGTTGGCTGGTATTTGCTGTGTTGATGGTCATGAGTGTAAAGACCATCATAAAGATGTTTTTCTGAGACAGAAAACCATATCATTTTTGACAAAAAAAACAGGTGTATACACTATACTGTGATAAAAATGTGAACTGTTGCGAAACGTATAATGGATTACTTATAATGAATTACGTTTCAAGCGCACAATCAGGAAGGGAGCTGTTATCATGAAAGTCGATCTGAATTCTGATCTGGGAGAAAGCTTTGGTGCATACAAAATCGGTATGGATGACAAGGTGCTGCCGCTGGTGACTTCGGCCAACATTGCCTGTGGATTCCATGCAGGGGATCCTTCGGTGATGAAAAAAACGGTGGATCTGGCTGTTAAAAGCGGCGTTGCCCTGGGAGCCCACCCCGGATATCCGGATCTGGTTGGATTCGGGCGCCGGAAAATGGCTGTTTCTCCCAGCGATGCGTATGCCATGGTGGTGTACCAGGTAGGAGCCCTGGCTGCTTTTGCCAAGGCGGCGGGAACCCGTCTCCAGCACGTGAAACCCCATGGGGCGATGTACAATATGGCTGCCAAGGACGCCAAACTGGCCGAAGCCATTGCCCAGGCTGTATACGATGTGGATAAAGACCTGATCCTGTATGCCCAGGGTGGTACGGAAAGCATCAAAGCGGCTGAAAAAATCGGGTTGCGGGTGGCCTGCGAAGTCTTTGCCGACCGCAGCTACCAGGATGACGGGACCCTGACACCCCGTGGCCTGCCCGGTGCCATGATCACCGATGAGGACAAATCCATCGCCCAGGTACTGTCCATGGTGCTGGATGGCAAGGTGACGGCTCTCAGCGGCAAAGTGATTCCCGTGAGAGCAGATTCCATCTGCGTCCATGGCGACGGTGAAAAAGCCCTGCTGTTCACCCAGAAGATCCGCAAGGCACTGGCAGATCACGGGGTGGAAATCGCAGCCTCGGGAACGTTCCTGAAGTGATCACAGATCCGGTGGATGTGTAAAGGAGAATGCCCATGGATTACAGTACGATGAAGCCGGGGGAAGTACGGTCTCTGATCCGGGAAGGCAGGATCACCAGTTTTACCAGCGGCATGTGCAATGGCTATGCCCAGGCCAATCTGGTGGTGCTGCCCAAGGACTTGGCCTTTGATTTCCTGCTGTTTACCACCCGAAACCCCAAACCCTGTCCGGTACTGGACGTAACGGAAGTGGGAAGCCCGGAACCCAGGGCTGTAGCCCCCGGGGCTGATCTTCGGTATGATATCCCCAAATACCGGATTTACCGGCATGGGGAACTGGCCGACGAAGTGACGGATTTGAGCAGGTACTGGCGGGACGATCTGGTGGCTTTCCTGCTGGGGTGCAGCTTTTCCTTCGAAGGGCCCATGCTGGATGCAGGACTGGATGTACGGCATATTACAGAGAATCACAATGTGCCCATGTACATTACCAATATTCCCTGCACACCGGCAGGGGTGTTCCATGGCCCCATGGTGGTATCCATGCGCCCCATGACACCGAAGGCAGCCATCCGGGCCATCCAGGTGACAAGCCGGATGCCCAACGTCCACGGAGCCCCGATCCATTTTGGGGATCCGGCGGCAATCGGGATCAGGGATATCAACAAACCGGATTTTGGGGATCCTTCCACCATCAAGCCGGGGGAAGTCCCTGTGTTCTGGCCCTGCGGTGTCACACCCCAGGCTGTGGCCATGGCTGTGAAACCGGAGTTCATGATTACGCACGCACCGGGACACATGTTTATCACGGATGTTAAAAATGCTGATTTGAGTGTGCTGTAAAAAAAGAAAAAGCACTGGGAAATCAGAGACAATTCCATATCCAGAACAAGATCCAAATGAGGGGGAGATTGTGATGAAGAAAGAATCCAACATCAGTGTATTGCTGGGGGCTGCGTTCCTGATGGCCACCTCGGCCATCGGACCGGGCTTTTTGACCCAGACTACAGTATTTACCGGGCAATTGGGAGCCAGCTTCGGCTTTGCCATCCTGGCCATGATCATCATCGATGCCATTGCCCAGCTGAATGTATGGCGGGTCATCGCTGTGGCGAAAAAACCGGGGCAGGACATTGCCAACATGGTACTGCCCGGTCTGGGCTACCTGGTTTCGGCTTTTGTGGTGTTCGGGGGCCTGGCCTTTAATATCGGGAATCTGGGCGGCGCCGGCCTGGGCCTGAATGTACTGTTCGGCATCACGCCCATTACCGGGGCCCTGATCAGTGCGGCCATTGCCATTTTCATCTTTCTGAGCAAAGAAGCGGGCAGCCTGATGGATAAATTCGCCCAGATCGCTGGCGGCGTCATGGTGCTGCTGACCATCTATGTGGCGGTTACGTCCCATCCTCCGGTGGGAGAAGCCATCAGCAAGACCTTTATGCCGGACAGGATCGATCTGATGTCCATCGTGACCCTGGTGGGCGGCAGCGTAGGCGGTTATATCACCTTTGCCGGCGGGCACCGGCTGCTGGATGCCGGCATCTGCGGCAGGGAACGGCTGGATGAAGTGAACCGGAGTTCTCTGGCCGGGATCGGCATTACCAGTGTGATGCGGATTTTCCTGTTCCTGGCGGCGCTGGGAGTCATCAGCCAGGGATTTACGCTGGACCCGGCCAATCCGCCTGCGTCCGTATTCAAACTGGCAGTGGGTGAAGTGGGTTATAAGATTTTCGGTGTGGTCATGTGGTCGGCGGCCATCACTTCGGTTATCGGCTGCGCCTATACTTCGGTTTCCTTCATCCGTACATTCAGTGAAAGCCTGAACCGGAATTACCGGTATCTGATCATTGGATTCATCATCTTCTCTGCGGCCGTTTTTGCCTTCATCGGCAAACCGGTGAAAGTATTGATCCTGGCAGGGGCTCTGAACGGACTGATCCTTCCTTTGGTACTGGGGGCGCTGCTCCTGGCAGCCCGGAAGAAATCCATTGTGGGGGACTATGTCCACCCCAGGTTCCTTCTGGCCACTGGCTGGGTCATCTTTGCTGTCATGCTTTGCCTGGCCGTGGAGACCGCAACGAAATTACTGCCCAAACTGATGGGTTAAGAGGTGGTTGAAATCATGGATAAAGCAACGGAATATCTGCAGGCGGCCCAGCTGCGGCCTGTAGGGGAGGCAGCGCTGATGGTTTCCTTCGGCAATACCATCGACCCGGAAATCCTGCGCTGCGCCCGGGCTCTTGTAACAGAACTGGAACAGCACCCCTTTCCGGGGCTGCTGGAATTTGAAGCTTCCTATACGGGGGTGACGATTTTCTACGATCCGCTGGTGCTTGCACGGTCTTCGGCCCTGCCGGAAGATCACAGGCTGTCCAGAGGGTATCGGGAAGCCGCGGCCAAAGTGAAAAAACTATTGGATGGAATTCATTTTACCGCTGAAAAGGAACGGGCCAGGATCCGGATCCCGGTTTGCTATGGGGGCGACTATGGGCCCGACCTGCAGGAAGTGGCCGATTATCACCACATGACGCCGGAGGAAGTGGTGAAGATCCACACCGGTGGGGATTATCTGGTATATATGATCGGGTTCGCTCCCGGGTTTCCCTATGTGGGCGGTCTGCCACCTGAAATTGCCACGCCACGGAAAAAAACGCCCCGTCTGGTCATTCCGGCAGGTTCCGTGGGAATCGCCGGTTCCCAGACAGGGGCTTATCCCCTGGAAACCCCCGGCGGCTGGCAGCTGATTGGGCGGACACCCCTTGCTCTGTTCCGGCCCTGGGATCTGGACCATCCCAGCCTGCTCCAGGCTGGCGACCGTCTGGAATTCTACAGCATCACACCCAAAGAATATGAAGCAATGGCTGCCAAAGAGAAAGAAGGTGCCGTCAAATGAAGATCCAGGTGAAAAAAGGCGGCCCTTTGACCACGTTACAGGATCAGGGACGGTATGGGTTCCAGAAATTCGGCGTCCTGGTCAGTGGCGCCATGGATCTGTTCAGCCTGAAGCTGGGCAATATCCTGGTGGGCAATGAGGAAAAGGAAGCGGCACTGGAAATGACCATGAGCGGGCCCTTCCTGAAAGTCCCGGCTGGTTTGGTGTTTGCCCTGACCGGCGCAGATCTGAGTGCCAAACTGGGGGGCAAATCGGTTCCCCTGAATCGGGCCATTTATGTCAAAGAAGATACGACTCTTTCCTTTGGCTTTGCGGCGCAGGGAGCCCGGGGCTATCTGAGTGTGGCCGGCGGCTTTCGCGTCCCTCTTGTGATGAACAGCAAAAGTACCTATCTGCGGGCCAAGCTGGGCGGCTTCCATGGGGCTCCTCTTCAGGATGGAGCCGAGCTGGAAACGGGGGACCTGTCAGCAGCGCAGGAAAAACTGGCTGCGGCACTTTCCAGGCAGAGCGGGAAGCCCTTCTGTACCATGGGATGGTCCATCCCGGACGGCAATCTCTTTGCCGGGGATCCCATCCGGGTGACCCAGGGACTGCAGGCGGACTGGTTCGACAACAAAACCCTGTATGCGTTCCTGGAAAACCCTTACACCATTACGGCCCAGTCGGACCGGATGGGATATCGGCTCAGCGGCACACCGCTCCATTATAAGGACAGCAGCCTGGAAATGATCTCGGAACCGGTGACTTTTGGTTCCATCCAGGTACCGGCGGACGGAAACCCCATCATCCTGATGGCGGACCGGCAGACCACCGGCGGATATCCCAAGATCGCCCAGGTCATCCAGGCTGATCTGCCCCGGCTGGCCCAGATGAAGCCGGGACAGAAGATCTACTTCGAACCGGTGACACTGACCGCTGCGGAACAGGCACTGGAACGGCAGGCCCAGTTCCTGTCCGATGCGGAAAGGATGGTCAAACGATAAAAAAGCAGGAAAATGCGTTCCGGCATTGAATAAGTATCATTGTGTCAGTGTCGGAAGAAGGGAAAAGGACTGGCGCCACGGGGTGCCGGTCCTTTTTGTGGATAAGGAGGCTGCAAGCATGGATGTACAGCAATACTTGAAAGACATGGAAACCCTGGTGAATATGGATTCCTTCAGCACGTACCCGGAAGGCACGGCCCGGGTGGCAGCCTGGATCAAAGACCGCCTGGACAGGGCGGGCTGGACCACGGAACTGATTCCTGTGGGAGACGCTGTGGGACCCTGCCTGAAAGCGGTCTGGGGCAATCCGGATCATTATGATGTGATCCTGCTGGGACATATGGATACGGTGTTTCCGATGGGTACCGTCCGGGAACGGCCTTTCTCCATCGAAGGAGATCATTATAAGGGACCGGGCTCTGCCGATATGAAATGCGGGGACCTGTTCATGGTGTACCTGGCAGAAATCCTCGCTGCGGAAAAAGCACCGGGCAGTGTATGTCTGCTGTTCAATCCGGATGAGGAAATCAGTTCCCGGTATTCCCGTCCTGTGATCGAACGGGAAGCCCGAAAGGCGGATCATGCCCTGATCATGGAAAGTGCCCGTCCCAATGGGGATCTGGTGAATGAACGGAAGGGAATCTGCAAGTATACCATCACCTTTGAAGGCATAGCCTCCCATGCAGGGGTGAACCCCGACAAGGGGGCCAGTGCCATCAATGAGTTCATCCGTTGGGGTGAAAAGCTCATCGCCCTGGCCGATCGGCAGGCGGGGACCACGCTGAACATCGGTCTGGTGCAGGGCGGTACGGCAGCCAATGTGGTAGCAGCCCAATGCCGGTGTGTGGTGGATGTACGGATCCAAAAAAGCAGTGAAGGAGAACGGATCGACCGGGCCCTGCGGGAATTGGAAGCCCATCCCTTCGATGCCCGGGTGAAAGTCACGGTGGATGGGGGCATGGCCCGGCCTCCCATGATGCCTACGGAAAAGTCCCTGGCGTTCTGCCGCCTGGCCGATCGGATCGGGGCAGAGCAGGGCGTTGCCTTTCACTGGCAGGCGGCCGGTGGCGGCAGTGACGGCAACTTTACCTCCGCCCTGGGGGTACCCACACTGGATGGACTGGGCCCTGTAGGCGGCAACGGCCATGCCGTGACGGAATATGGAGAAATCAGCAGTCTGGAACCGCGCTTCCGGTTTCTGGAAGCGCTGGTAAAAGCGGTTTTGACAAAATAGGAGAAAGGTGGAAGAACATGCGGGATACGTCCCTGGTTTATTTGCTGGATGGACAGAATCGGATCCTGCTGGGCCGGAAACGGCGCGGTATGGGTGTGGGCAAGTGGAATGGCTTCGGCGGCAAAATCGAAGACGGGGAAACCATGCGCCAGTGTGCAGTACGGGAATTGCGGGAGGAAAGCGGCATCCAGGTGAGACCGGAAGATCTGGAACTGATGGCCGATCTGTATTTCGACCAGCCTTCTGACGGAAGCTGGTCCCATGGAGGCATGGTGTATTTTGCCCGGAAATGGGCGGGAGAACCCCGGTTGTCGGAAGAGATGGAGCCCCGCTGGTTCAGCCTGGAGGAACTGCCCTATGACGAAATGTGGCAGGCGGATCGGATCTGGCTGCCGGCTCTGCTGGACGGGAAGCAGCTGCGGGGGACCATCCTGTTCGGCCCCGATGGGGACCAGGTCATCCATTCTCTGTTCCAGGAGGTCCATCTTGATTCCGCAAAATGACTGGCCCAGGCTGCTCCTCCACTGGTTCGATGCCCACAGACGGGAACTGCCCTGGCGGGAAACCCATCCCCGCAATCCATACCATGTCTGGGTTTCTGAAATCATGCTCCAGCAGACCCGTACGGAAACCGTGAAAGATTATTTCTGCCGCTGGATGGAGCAGTTTCCCACCCTGCAGGATCTGGCCCAGGCGTCGGAAGAACAGATCCTTCGGGCCTGGCAGGGGCTGGGGTATTACAGCCGCGCCCGGAATCTGCATAAGGCGGCCCGGCAGGTGATGGTGGAATACGGCGGGACAATGCCCCGGGATGCCAAAACCCTGCAGAGCCTGCCCGGTATCGGTGCCTATACAGCAGGAGCCATCGCTTCCATGGCCTTCGGGCAGAAGGTTCCGGCGGTGGATGGGAACCTGCTCCGGGTGCTGGCCCGGCTCTACGGGGTGGATCAGGATATCACCTCTACGGCCGGCAAGAGGACCCTGACCGGTTTGGCAGAAACGTCCATCCCGGAAGACCGCCCGGGAGATTTCAACGAAGCCATGATGGACCTGGGAGCGAATATATGCATTCCGAAACATCCTCGCTGCGGGCAGTGCCCTCTCATAGAACAGTGCCGGGCTTATCAGGAAAAGCGGACGGAACAGTTGCCGGTGAAGCGGCCTAAAGCACCCCAGAAAGAATTTGCTGCTGCCTGCGGCCTGATGATCAGGGAAGGAAAATTCCTGCTGCACAAACGGCCTGCCAAGGGGATGCTTGCGTCTATGTGGGAATTCCCCATGGTGCTGGAGGAGACGGAAAAAGAAGCTCGGCAGGGTCTGGATGAACTGCTGCAGGGCAAAACAGGAGAGGTTCTCTGGGAACACAAGCATGTCTTCACCCACCAGATCTGGACGATGAAGGCGTATGTACTGAAAGAAGGAATTGTACCGGAAGGAGAGTATGCGTTCTTCAGCCCGGAGGAGTGGGAACAGGTCCCCCTGGCAGGACCCCATGCAAAACTGGCAGCTTTTTTGAAAAAAGGTGTTGACAGCAAGGAGAGAGTTTGATATTATATACAAGCTTTCTCTTTGAGAGAGCGCTGACAAATCAAAGAATTTGGAACAGCTTAAAAAAGTTGTTGACAAATTCCAAAAGATTTGTTAATATAATTAAGCTGTCAGTTGACAGCAAGGGTGAACCTTGAAAACTAAATATTGTTGACAGATGTGCGGGTCAAGTCACTTTTAGTGATGAGATCGAGTCACCTGGATGAAAACCAGGTTAAAAAATCAAAGCTAGTATTTGAGAGCCAAGCGGCTCTTCAAAATAATCTATTTTGGAGAGTTTGATCCTGGCTCAGGACGAACGCTGGCGGCGTGCTTAACACATGCAAGTCGAACGGAGAATTTGCTTCGGTGAATTCTTAGTGGCGAACGGGTGAGTAACGCGTAGGCAACCTGCCCTCTGGTTGGGGACAACATTCCGAAAGGGATGCTAATACCGAATGTGCTCCCGCCTCCGCATGGAGGCGGGAGGAAAGATGGCCTCTACTTGTAAGCTATCGCCAGAAGATGGGCCTGCGTCTGATTAGCTAGTAGGTGGGGTAACGGCTCACCTAGGCGATGATCAGTAGCCGGTCTGAGAGGATGAACGGCCACATTGGGACTGAGACACGGCCCAAACTCCTACGGGAGGCAGCAGTGGGGAATCTTCCGCAATGGACGAAAGTCTGACGGAGCAACGCCGCGTGAGTGATGAAGGTCTTCGGATTGTAAAACTCTGTTGTCAGGGACGAATGTACTGATCTACAATACATTTCGGTATTGACGGTACCTGACGAGGAAGCCACGGCTAACTACGTGCCAGCAGCCGCGGTAATACGTAGGTGGCAAGCGTTGTCCGGAATTATTGGGCGTAAAGAGCATGTAGGCGGGCTTTTAAGTCCGACGTGAAAATGCGGGGCTTAACCCCGTATGGCGTTGGATACTGGAAGTCTTGAGTGCAGGAGAGGAAAGGGGAATTCCCAGTGTAGCGGTGAAATGCGTAGATATTGGGAGGAACACCAGTGGCGAAGGCGCCTTTCTGGACTGTGTCTGACGCTGAGATGCGAAAGCCAGGGTAGCAAACGGGATTAGATACCCCGGTAGTCCTGGCCGTAAACGATGGGTACTAGGTGTAGGAGGTATCGACCCCTTCTGTGCCGGAGTTAACGCAATAAGTACCCCGCCTGGGGACTACGATCGCAAGATTGAAACTCAAAGGAATTGACGGGGGCCCGCACAAGCGGTGGAGTATGTGGTTTAATTCGACGCAACGCGAAGAACCTTACCAAGGCTTGACATTGAGTGAAAGACTTAGAGATAAGTCCCTCTCTTCGGAGACACGAAAACAGGTGGTGCATGGCTGTCGTCAGCTCGTGTCGTGAGATGTTGGGTTAAGTCCCGCAACGAGCGCAACCCTTATCCTATGTTACCAGCACGTTATGGTGGGGACTCATAGGAGACTGCCAGGGATAACCTGGAGGAAGGCGGGGATGACGTCAAGTCATCATGCCCCTTATGTCTTGGGCTACACACGTACTACAATGGTCGGCAACAAAGGGCAGCGAAGCCGCGAGGTGGAGCAAATCCCAGAAACCCGACCCCAGTTCGGATCGCAGGCTGCAACCCGCCTGCGTGAAGTTGGAATCGCTAGTAATCGCAGGTCAGCATACTGCGGTGAATACGTTCCCGGGCCTTGTACACACCGCCCGTCACACCACGAAAGTTGGTAACACCCGAAGCCGGTGAGATAACCTTTTAGGAGTCAGCTGTCTAAGGTGGGGCCGATGATTGGGGTGAAGTCGTAACAAGGTAGCCGTTCGAGAACGAGCGGCTGGATCACCTCCTTTCTATGGAGAACCGAAGGAGCCCGAGGGCTTGCTTCTATTCTCGTCGACGCACATCTGTCATAACAATATTTGGTTCTCAGGGCTCGTCCCTGAAGCATGAACCTTGAAAACTTCATAGAAGAGACAAAACAAAGTCTTATCCGATGTGATGATCGGATAAGCACCTCTGATCTAAATGCGAATTTAGAAACGAGTAACGAGAACTAGGAACACAGCAATGTGTCTTTAGTAATTGAGAACCGGGACCAAAGATATATGATATCTAAGGTTCACAAGCTCGCGAAGAGAAATTGGATGGATCCAAGGAACGGCGAGCATGGCGAGGGAGATTATACATCTGGTATNATCGACCGAGCTACGCGGAGACGTGACGCAGGAGACGCCAATTTATCGAAGCGAGGAAGTCAAGCTACTAAGGGCATACGGTGGATGCCTAGGCACTAAGAGCCGATGAAGGACGTGGTAAGCTGCGAAAAGCTACGGGGAGCCGCAAGCAGGCTTTGATCCGCAGATGTCCGAATGGGGAAACCCACCATCCGTTATGGGATGGTATCCTACGGGAGGGGAACCCGGTGAACTGAAACATCTAAGTAGCCGGAGGAGGAGAAATCAAACGAGATGCCCACAGTAGCGGCGAGCGAAGAGGGCAGAGCCTAAACCAGAGAACTTCGGTTCTCTGGGGTTACGGACTGGCATAAACCGAGTCAGGCCTAGCCGAATCATCTGGAAAGATGAGCCACAGACCGTGATAGCCGGGTAGGCGAAAGGCAGAGCAAGGGGGCCAGTATCCAGAGTACCGCGAAGCACGAGGAATTTTGCGGGAAGTCGGGGGGACCACCCTCCAAGGCTAAACACTCCTTAGTGACCGATAGCGCATAGTACCGTGAGGGAAAGGTGAAAAGAACCGCGGGAGCGGAGTGAAATAGAACCTGAAACCGTATGTCTACAAGCAGTCGGAGCGCAAGCGACGGCGTGCCTATTGAAGAATGAGCCAACGAGTTACGGGCACCAGCGAGGTTAAGCAGGAAATGCGGAGCCGTAGGGAAACCGAGTCTGAACAGGGCGAATAGTTGGTGTTCGTAGACCCGAAACTGTAGTGATCTACCCATGATCAGGTTGAAGCACGGGTAAAATCGTGTGGAGGACCGAACCGGTGAGTGTTGAAAAACTTTCGGATGAATCGTGGGTAGCGGTGAAATTCCAATCGAACGCAGAGATAGCTGGTTCTCCTCGAAATAGCTTTAGGGCTAGCCTCAGGCAGTAAGCGTAGGCGGTAGAGCACTGATCGGGATAGGGACTGTAATGGTTACCGAACCCTGTCAAACTACGAATGGTTACGCTGCAGAGCCTGGGAGTCAGACTGTGAGAGATAAGTCCCATAGTCAAAAGGGAAACAGCCCAGACCATCAGCTAAGGTCCCCAATGCCATACTAAGTGGAAAAGGATGTGGGGTCTCATAAACAACCAGGATGTTGGCTCAGAAGCAGCCACCATTTAAAGAGTGCGTAATAGCTCACTGGTCGAGAGGCCCTGCGCCGAAGATTCCCGGGGCTAAAGTATGGAACCGAAGCTATGGATACATACGCAAGTATGTGTGGTAGAGGAGCGTTCCCATCGGGCTGAAGTCGTTCTGGAAGGAACGGTGGACTGGTGGGAAGTGAGAATGTTGGCATGAGTAGCGAAAAGAATGGTGAGAATCCATTCCACCGAAAGCATAAGGATTCCTGAGCAACGATCGTCGTCTCAGGGTAAGTCGGGACCTAATCCGAGGCAAAGAGCGTAGGAGATGGACAACTGGTTGATATTCCAGTACCGGCAGTGATCGTTTGAACGATGGAGTGACGCAGGAAGGCAGGTCCGCACGAGATTGGTAGATCGTGTGCAAGCGCATAGGCTGGTCATCAGGCAAATCCGGTGACTGAGGCTGAGGCGTGATGCGGAGGGAACTTGTTCCCGAAGGGATTGAGCCTACGCTGCCGAGAAAAGCTTCTAGTGAGAAAGCTGCCGCCCGTACCGTAAACCGACACAGGTATGCGGGGAGAGAATCCTAAGGTGCGCGGGAGAACCCTCGTTAAGGAACTCGGCAAAATGTACCCGTAACTTCGGGATAAGGGTAGCCACAAAGGTGAAGGGACTTGCTCCTGGAGCCCGGTGTGGTCGCAGAGAAGAGGCCCAAGCGACTGTTAACCAGAAACACAGGTGCCTGCGAAAGAGAAATCTGATGTATAGGTGCTGACACCTGCCCAGTGCTGGAAGGTTAAAGAAGGATGTCCGGGTTCGACCCAAAGCATTCGACTGAAGCCCCAGTGAACGGCGGCCGTAACTATAACGGTCCTAAGGTAGCGAAATTCCTTGTCGGGTAAGTTCCGACCCGCACGAAAGGTGTAACGATTTGGGCACTGTCTCAACGAGGGACCCGGTGAAATTGAAATACCTGTGAAGATGCAGGTTACCCGCGACTGGACAGAAAGACCCCATGGAGCTTTACTGTAACCTAATATTGGGTTCTGATATTTGATGCACAGGATAGGTGGGAGGCATGGAAGGCAGTCCTCTGGGATTGCCCGAGCCGCTGTTGGGATACCACCCTTCAACTATCGGGATTCTAACCGTGCGAGTAACGATCGCCGGGACAGTGTTAGGCGGGCAGTTTGACTGGGGCGGTCGCCTCCCAAAGTGTAACGGAGGCGCCCAAAGGTTCCCTCAGCGCGGACGGAAACCGCGCGGCGAGTGCAAAGGCAGAAGGGAGCTTGACTGCGAGCCAAACACGGCGAGCAGGTACGAAAGTAGGGCTTAGTGATCCGGTGGCATCCAAGTGGAAGGGCCATCGCTCAACGGATAAAAGCTACCCTGGGGATAACAGGCTAATCTCTCCCAAGAGTCCATATCGACGGGGAGGTTTGGCACCTCGATGTCGGCTCATCACATCCTGGGGCTGAAGTCGGTCCCAAGGGCTGGGCTGTTCGCCCATTAAAGTGGTACGTGAGCTGGGTTCAGAACGTCGTGAGACAGTTCGGTCCCTATCCATCGCGGGCGCAAGAGATTTGAAGGGGGCTGCTCCTAGTACGAGAGGACCGGAGTGGACGGACCGCTGGTGTACCAATTATCCCGCCAGGGGTATAGTTGGGTAGCTACGTCCGGAACGGATAAACGCTGAAAGCATCTAAGCGTGAAACCATCCTTAAGATGAGATCTCTCACAGCGTAAGCTGGTAAGACACCTGGAAGATTACCAGGTTGATAGGCAGGGTGTGGAAGCGTAGCAATACGTTAAGCTGACCTGTACTAATATGTCGAGGGCTTGACTTAAACCGAGTCTAGTCAATAGACAAAAGAATGTCTCTTCATGAAGTTTTGAAGGCTCATGCCTTCAACAGAAAATCCGGTGGTGATAGCTAAGGGGATCCACCTGTTCCCATGCCGAACACAGTAGTTAAGCCCTTATACGCCGAAAGTACTCGAGTGGAAACGCTCCGGGAGGATAGGGAGCTGCCGGTTAAGTGAGAAAGAGCATCGCAGACGCGATGCTCTTTCTTTTTGCTAGAATGGTCCGTTATGCATTTTCTTACAGGAACAGCCCGGCTCCCGGTCCTACGGGCAGACCCAACAGGATCCAAATGCCCATGAGGATGCTCCAGGAAATCAGGAAGGTAATGGAATAGGGTAGCATCATGGAGATCAGGGTCCCCAGCCCGGCGTCCTCCTTGTATTTCTGCATGAACACCACAATCATGGCGAAATAGCTCATCAGCGGGGTGATGATGTTGGTGGAGGAATCACCGATTCGATAGGCTACCTGGGTGAGTGCTGGAGACAGCCCCAGGCGGTACATCATGGGAACGAAAATGGGTGCCATAATGGCCCATTTGGCAGAAGCGGATCCCATGAACAGGTTCAGGAACGCCGAAAGGAAGATGAAGAGGATGATCAGGGGCAGACCGGTGAGCCCGGCAGCTTCCAGTGCATCTGCCCCTTTGAAGGAGACGATGATCCCCAGGTTGGTCTTCCCAAAGTACGCGATGAACTGAGAAGCGAAAAAGGCCAGGACCATGTATCCTCCCAGTGATTTCATGGCTGTGGTCATGGCGGTTACCAAATCATGGGAGGTCTTGATCTTTCCCACGATTTTCCCATACACCAGGCCGGGAATCAGGAACAGCAACAGGATGGCAGGAATCAGCCCGTTGTGCATGAAAGTCTTCAAAGTGTATTGGCCGGTGGCTTTTTCCAGGGTCTGGAATACGGCTTTGTCCGGGAACATCAGCAGCGCCATGAGGATTACGTATGCCAGCAGTGCCAGGGTGGCCCATTTCAGTCCTTTGTTTTCCAACGGGGTTACAGGCTGATTGTCCGGTTGATAGACCCCAGTGTACGTGCCCAGGTTCTTTTCCACGATCCGATCGGTGACAAAGGTCCCCACGATGGTGAGCAGGATGGTGGACGCCGCCAGGAAGTACCAGTTGCAGGTGGGGTCCAGGATCATGTCGATTCCGGCTGCAATCAGGGCCTGGTTGGTGATGCCGGTGAGCAGAGGATCCGTGGTGCCAATCAGCAGATTGGCAGAAAAACCGCCGGAAACTCCGGCAAAGGCGGCTGCCATACCGGCCAGGGGATGGCGACCCGCCATGGCGAAAATCATTGCGCCGATGGGGACTACGATGACATAGCCTGCGTCAGAAGCAATGTTGGACATGACACCGGCAAAAACCACAATGGGTGTCAGGAAACGGGGATTGGCATTCATCAGCAGTTTCTTCAGGGAGGTGTTGAACAGACCGGACCATTCGGCCACGCCCACACCCAGCATGGCAACCAGTACGGTGCCCAGGGGTGCAAAGCCTGTATAGTTTTTGGTGGCAGAATCGAACATGTATCGGAGTCCGTCGGCATTCAGCAGGGATACCGCTTTTTTGGTGACTTCCGCTTTGGCCCGGGCGTCAAAATAGGTCACGGTCATGCCTTGTGATGCAGCCAGGTGGGAGATCAGGATCACGATCAGGGAAAGGATGAAGAAAAGGATCGCCGGGTGGGGCAGCTTGTTGCCGATGATTTCCACGCCTTTCAGGAAACCTCCGATTTCCTGGGGATTTTTCTTCTTGATTTCTTGGGTCATGGATGGTGCCTCCTTTTGGTGATGGACTGGATGTGAATGGGACATGAATTGACGATAAGCATAACAGACCGAATTCTATGACTATTGTAACAAAAAGTAAAAAGAAAAGATAGTCAAAAAACAAAATTGTCTGTTAATAGGAGACAATAATACAGAAGAATTAAAAAATTAAGTGGAAAATCAATTTCTGTTAATTTTTGCCATGGTTTGTGCTATAATCATAGAATAACATGCAGTGTACCTGCAGAAAGGATGAAATACCATGGATGACAAGAATCCCAATAAGCAATCCAAACATATACGGATGTATTATATCGCGGCCATTCTGCTGATCCTGATCATCAATACGGTCATCAGCCCCATGTTCTTCCAGCCCAAGGTCCATGAAGTGAGTTACACCAATTTCCTGAGCATGGTGGATGAGGGCAAGGCCAAAAAAGTGGAAATCACCAAGGACAGGATCGCTCTGCTGTGCAATGACAGTGACAACAAAGAGCAGATCTATGTGACGGGCCGGGTGGATGATCCGGAGCTGGTGAGCCGTCTGGTCAAGGCCAAGGTGGAATTCTCCCAGGTGATTCCCAAGCAGGAATCGCCCATTGTCAGCTTCTTTAACAACTGGATTCTGCCTTTCCTGGTCTTTATGGTCATCGGGCAGCTGCTCATGCGGTATCTGGGCCCTAAAATCGGTGGCGGCAATATGATGAGCTTCGGCAAGAGCAATGCCAAGGTGTACATTGCCTCCCAAACCGGCGTTACCTTCAAGGATGTGGCCGGACAGGACGAAGCCAAGGAAGCTCTGCAGGAAATCGTCAACTACCTGCACAATCCTTCCAAATACAAGGCCATCGGTGCGGTCATGCCCAAAGGCGTTCTGCTGGTGGGACCTCCCGGGACTGGTAAGACCCTGCTGGCCAAGGCCGTAGCCGGGGAAGCCAAAGTCCCCTTCTTCTCCATTTCCGGTTCCGAGTTCATTGAAATGTTCGTAGGCATGGGGGCTGCCCGTGTCCGGGATCTGTTCAAGCAGGCCCAGGAAAAGGCCCCCTGCATCGTATTCATCGATGAAATCGATGCCATCGGCAAAAAGAGAGACAATGGTTCCTTTGGCAGCAACGACGAACGGGAACAGACGCTGAACCAGCTGCTTTCTGAAATGGATGGGTTCGACGGCAGCAAGGGTGTGATCATCCTGGCTGCCACCAACCGTCCGGAAGTGCTGGATAAGGCCCTGTTGCGTCCGGGCCGTTTCGACCGCCGGGTACCGGTAGAGCTGCCCGACCTCCAGGGCCGGGAAGCCATCCTGAAGGTCCATTCCCATGATGTGAAAATGGATCCTCATGTGGATTTCCATACCATTGCCCTGGCTACCAGTGGTGCCTCCGGTGCTGAGCTGGCCAACATCGTCAATGAAGCGGCCCTGCGGGCAGTGCGTATGGGCCGTAACGAAGTCATCCAGGAAGATCTGGAGGAAAGCGTGGAAGTGGTCATCGCCGGGGCCCAGCGGAAGGGTGCCGTGATTTCTCAGGAGGAAAAGAAAGTCATCGCCTATCACGAAATCGGTCATGCCCTGGTTGCCGCTTCCCAGAAGGATTCGGCACCGGTCCATAAGATTACCATCATCCCCCGTACGTCCGGAGCCCTGGGTTACACCATGCAGGTGGATACCCAGGAAAAGGTGCTCATGAGCAAGGAGGAACTGTATAACAAGATCGTGACCCTGACCGGTGGACGGTCTGCTGAAGAAGTGGTCTTCAATCTGGTGACCAGTGGTGCTTCCAATGATATCGAGCAGGCCACCAAACTGGCCCGGGCTATGATCACCCGGTTCGGCATGACGGACGAATTCGACATGGTGGCACTGGAAACAGTGAACAATGCGTACCTGAGCGGTGACACTTCCCTGTCCTGTGCGCCGGAAACTGCCGCCAAGATCGATGAGGCGGTGTTTGCTGTGGTGAAAAAGGCTCACAAACAGGCACGTGCCATCCTGGAAGCCCATAGGGATAAGATGGATGAGCTGGCCCAGTATCTGCTGAAGAAGGAAACCATCACCGGCGATGAATTTATGGCCATTCTCCATGGGACCATGAAGCAGGATGAACCGGAAACGGTGGAAACCACGGCAACCTCTGCGGAACCGGAAAGTACGACTCAGGCATAAAAATAACAGGGAGAGGAGCTGTGGAAAAGATCCATGGCTCCTTGCTTTTGCCGGCATCTGCCGGCTTCCATCGGTTATTGCCGGTGAGGGAGTGTGGAACATCTTTTCACACTCCTTTTTTGATTTTTTGTCTTTTTATGGTATAATGAATATCCTACAAAGCTGTACATTTTCAAGAAATAGGATGAGAATTATGGAAACACGCACGAAACCCTGGAAACAGGGAAAAAGCATATTCGACTATATCAAGAGCAACCTGGATGCTGAGGGCTTCTTTACCAAAGAAAACCTGGAAGACAGGGCCATCGTAGCGGGGGATAACGAAGCTCTGCTGGAACCGGGGGCGGCGGACGCCTTCCTGGCCAGCAACAGCCAGGCGGAGGAGGCTGCCGGTTCCGTGGGTATCCAGATTTATCAGGTGCTGCAGGCCTATGCGGAAGATCCTACCCCGGAAAATGCTACCATGCTGTACATGGGGATATCTTCCACCCCCTGCATCCTCTATTATGAGAGCCTGGTGGATCAGCTTTCCGAGCAGCGGATTCCCCAGCCGCTGTGGGAACTGGCACGGGAATGGCTTTATGAAGCTTCCAGCCGGGAAACGGTGAAACTGGCCATTGTGATCTGCGGGTTGTATATGCTGAACGAGCAGGATCTGGTGGTGAACTGGCAGCTGAAGAAAGATCTCCTGGTGCTGGCCCGTTGCGAAGAATTCACCAGTTTCGTGATCTATGCCCTGGAACTGTGCCATCAGTTGGACCAGAAGGACCTGTGGGATATGCTGCAGCACACCATGGGCTGGGGCAAGCTGTGCGCCATGCAGGCCTATCCGTTCGATAAACCGGAGGACCAGGCCTGGCTGGTGGTCCATGGCTGTGACCTGACCATCAATTATCCGGCAGTGTCCCTGCTGATTTTTTCCAAAGTGGATATTCCGGCTCTGCTGAAGGAACCCCATCTGGAACATCCCATGTTCCAGGGCATCAGCCATCTGCTGCTGAACTATCTGGCATTTCTGCTGGGCTTCCAGCAGCTGGGTATCTCCGGGGAGGAAAAGCTGCCGGTGGTGGATCTGTTCGATCTTATGCAGAAGTTCCTGCGTCATGCCAGAGAGTACCATACGGACCTGATGGATGCGGCGGCTCTCATCAATATGGCAGAAGGTCTGCGGACCATGGTGGACGATGAATGCTGGGATTATCTGTCCATGAACCAGTGCCACCTTCTGATCAGTGACCTGGAATCCCTGGTATTTGCCACGGACTGGCTGCCACAGATCAAGGCCAATCTGCTGGAAAAAGACGGCCGGGTGAATCTGATCGTGGTCCATATGGCCTATGCATTGGACCTGGATATCCACAGGGAATTGTGGGCGCTGTTGAAGGCGGATCCCTCGCGGACGGAACTGTATGGGTTCCTGCTGGATACGGATGACAAACGCCGGTTCAATCGGGTGATGAAATTCGCCCGGGAACATGCGGATGAATATTTATCGGAAGAATACGTAATGGAGCCGCTGCTGGAAGCGCTCGGGGAGCATCCGGGGGAGGGAGAGGACCTGCTGGAAAAGGCCCTGACGTCCATCTATGACTCCTGCCGGAGTACGGCGCTGGGCGTACTGGATTCCTGGCCGGATAAGAACTGGTCGCCCCAGATGCGGCTGGCGCTGCTGAAGGCCCGGGAGATGAGCCAGCATCCGCTGTTGAAACTGCGGGTGGATGTACTGCTGAAGAAACGGACCATGGATTTCGCCAGTTTTCTGGATGTAATCCATGAACATCAAAAATAGGCGCTGTGAAAAAATCATTCACAGCGCCTTTATTTCGCTAGCGTCAGCTGGCTTCCATCGGCTAGAGACTAGAGACTAGAGACGGGGTGTGAAAAGCATTTTTTCACACCCCCTGTTTTTATGCGACAGTGATATAAAGGACTTCACAGCCAGGTGGAAGCAGCAGTCCTGCTTTTTCCGGACCGGTGATCACATACAGGGTATCGGCTTTCAGCGGTTGGCCTTCCAGCAGTGCCCCCAGCAGCTGTTTTTCCGTCAGGAAGGGCACATAGACGAAACGATGGGCGGCGGGAGCCAGGAACTGGCTCTTTTTCAGCCGGGCATAGGTGGCGGTGAGGCCCTTCCGGGTCATCACGTTGAAATCGACGGCCCTGCCCACCGAATGGGTATGCCAGGCCCCATCGAAAAAGGCTTCCTCCAGAGGGCCCAAAGTGATCTGTCGATTCCCATCTTCCGGAAAAGTCAGCGTAAAACCGCCTTCCAGAGGGCAGATGATCCGGTTGTAATCCGGTAAAAGGGTGAAATCCGATTCCGGGTCGTCCACGGTGGCAGAACTGATCCGGATCTGGAAATCCCGCCGGGTATAGGAAGAACCTTCGGGAGCAATGTAAAATTCAGTGGTGGTCCCTCCGGACCAGCGGGTGGTCACGGCATGGAAACGGGAAATGGCTTTTAGGGTCATCAGCAGCACCTCCATCGTGCGGTTGCACAGTTTTTCTTTCAGTATAGTAGAAAAACGTACGTCCATAAAGTGTCAAAAAATAAAAATCTCGGAAAAAATTGATTTCAGACGTTTTTTAGGCGAAAAAATCATAATATAATAGCGACAGGGCAAGGAATTGCCTTTCAGCTAATCCAGTATACGATAATAGGACTATGGAGGTGCCCATTATGGCGAAAAAGTTGGTTGAATTTGTACCGAATTTCAGTGAAGGCCGGGATAAGGAAAAGGTTGAAAAGATCGTTGACGAAGCCCGCAAGATCAAAGGGCTGAAAATCCTGGATTACTCCAGCGATCCGGATCATAACCGTTCGGTGGTTACCATCATCGGTTCTCCTGAAGCGGTTACGGAAGCTGCCATCAACATGGCAAAAGTCGCCATCCAGCTGATCGACATGCGGACCCACCATGGTGCTCATCCCCGTTTTGGCGCTGTGGATGTGGTTCCCTTTACGCCTGTCATGGGTGTGACCATGGATGAATGTGTTGCCATTGCCAATGCAGTGGGTAAAGCCTATGGGGAAATGGGCATCCCTGTTTATCTGTATGAAGATGCCTGCACCAAGGAAGCCCGCCGGAACCTGGCTTCTGTCCGCAAGGGCCAGTATGAGGGCTTCTTTGAAAAGATCAAGGATCCGGAATGGAAACCGGATTACGGTCCGGCAGTCATGAATGAAAAATCCGGATGCTCCGCAGTAGGTGCCCGGGTACCGCTGGTTGCCTTTAACGTGAACCTGGATTGCAGTGACAAGGCTGTGGCTGACGCCATTGCCCGGAAAGTCCGGAATATCGGCGGCGGCCTGCATTTTGTCAAGGCTATGGGCGTGAAACTGGAAGAACGGAATCAGGTACAGGTTTCCATGAACCTGGTGAACTATGAAAAGTCCGCCGTGTACCAGGCTTTCGAAATGATCAAGATGGAAGCCCGCCGGTACGGCGTCAATGTAGTGGGCAGTGAAGTTATCGGGACCGTTCCCATGAAGGCACTGCTGATGGCTGCAGAATACTATCTGCAGATCGAAAACTTCAACATGGACGAAATCCTTGAAAAACGCCTGCTGGAACTGGAAGAATAATTCCTTACCCAGAGAGAAGGAGGGACTTTGATGCTGAGTGACATCGAGATTGCGCAAAAGAACGTCATGGAACCCATCAGCAAAATCGCTGACAATCTGGGAATCCTGCCGGAAGAACTGGAACAATATGGCCATTATAAGGCCAAACTGTCTCTGGATGTACTGAAACGGCTGGAAAATAAACCCAATGGGAAACTGGTCCTGGTGACCGCCATTACCCCTACCCCTGCCGGGGAAGGAAAATCCACCACCAGCATCGGCCTGGCCGATGCCCTGCGGAAGATCGGCAAACACCCGGTGGTTGCCCTGCGGGAACCCTCTCTGGGCCCTGTGTTCGGAATCAAGGGCGGCGCTGCCGGCGGTGGCTATGCCCAGGTGGTGCCCATGGACGATATCAACCTGCATTTCACCGGTGATATGCATGCCATCACGGCTGTGAACAACCTGCTGTCCGCCATGATCGACAACCACATCCATCATGGCAACCAGCTGCGGCTCGATGCCCGTCAGATTACCTGGCGCCGGGTCCTGGATATGAACGACCGTGCCCTGCGGAAAGTGGTGGTGGGCCTGGGCGGCAAGGTCAACGGGTTCCCCCGGGAAGATGCTTTCACCATTACGGTGGCTTCTGAAATCATGGCCATCCTGTGCCTGGCCAGAGATCTGGAAGACCTGAAGGCCCGGTTCGGCCGGATCGTCATCGGCAGCGACCTGGACGGCAACCCGGTGTATGTTCACCAGCTGGGCTGCGAAGGCGCTATGGCCATGCTGATGAAGGATGCCATCAAGCCGAACCTGGTCCAGACCCTGGAACATACACCGGCCATCATCCACGGCGGTCCTTTTGCCAATATTGCCCACGGCTGCAATTCCATCCTGGCTACGAAGATGGCCCTGAAACTGGGTGATGTGGCCGTTACGGAAGCCGGCTTCGGGGCTGACCTGGGGGCTGAAAAGTTCATCGACATCAAATGCCATTACGCCGGACTGTATCCGGATGCGGTGGTGGTGGTTGCCACCATCCGTGCCCTGAAGATGCACGGCGGCGTTGCCAAAGCCGATCTGGGCAAGGAAAATGTCAAAGCTCTCAGTGACGGGTTCAGTAACCTGGCCAAACAGGTGGAGAATATGCGGAGCTACGGCCTGCCGGTGCTGGTGGCCATCAACAAGTTCGCTACGGATACGCCGGCTGAAATCGATATGCTGCTGCAGAAATGCGCCAGCTACGGTGTGGAAGTGGCCCTGAACGAAAGCTGGGAAAAGGGCGGCGAAGGTGGCCTGGATATGGCCCGCAAACTGGCCAGGATGCTGGAGGAACAGGCTCCCAGGAAAGTGGAACTGTACGATGTGCAGGATACCATCCCCAACAAGCTGAAGGCCATTGTGACCAAAATCTATGGCGGTGATGGTGTGACCTTTACGCCCAATGCGAAAAAACAGATCAAACAGCTGGAAGAATGGGGTCTGGATAAATTGCCGGTGTGCGTGGCCAAGACCCAGTATTCCCTCAGCGATAACCCGGCTCTCCTGGGGGCTCCCAGCGGGTTCAAGATCAATGTACAGGATGTCCGTGTGTCCAACGGTGCCGGTTTCATCGTCTGCCAGACCAGCAACATCATGGTGATGCCCGGTCTGCCCAAACATCCGGCCGCTCTCAACATGGATATCGACAACAACGGAAAGATTACTGGTTTGTTCTGATACAGGAGGGATACTCCCCATGGAATTGAAGAAACTCACGGTAGAAGGTTTTATCAACGAAACGGCCTCTTCTTCCCCGGCACCCGGGGGCGGCAGCATCGCTGCTTTGAATGCGGCTTCTTCCGCAGCCCTGATTGCCATGGTGGCCCAGCTGACCCTGGGCAAGGAAAAGTATGCCGCTTCCCAGGAAGAAATGCAGGAAGTGGCCGGGAAGGCGGGTGCCTTGAAAGATCAGTTCCTGGCTTTCATCGATGAGGACAGCAGTGCCTTCAACAAGATCATGGCTGCCTTCAAACTGCCCAAGGATACGGATGAGGCCAAAAAGGCCCGCAGTGCTGCCATCCAGGATGCCACCAAGGAAGCGGCTCTGGTTCCTTTCAAAGTGGGACAGACGGCCAATGAGCTGTTTGCCCTGGCCGAAGCAGTGATCCTGCGGGGCAACCCCAATGCGGTGACCGACGGAGCGGTAGCTGCCATGAACGCCCGGGCTGCGGTACGGGGAGCATTCCTGAATGTAAAGATCAATCTGGGCAGCATCAAAGATGCGCTGTTCGTGGAAGATCTGAAGAAACGGATGGCTGAAATCGAAGCCGATGTGGATGCCAGAGAACAGGCTCTGCTGGAAAAAGTAAAACTGTAACGCAAAGAAAAATCGGGACTGCTGTGATTCAGCAGCCCCGATTTTTTGGTTCTTTGTCAAATGTTGGGGTAAGCTCCAATTCATCTACCACACACGGACGTGAGCGATTTTTGCTCACGTCTGTTTTTATTTTAATTTCACCATCGAAAGCAGTAAAATCCGAGAACGGAATCGTTCAAAGTTGCGAAAACCAAATGCTACTCTCTTTAACACCTTAATCTTATTGTTCATTCCTTCCGTAAAACCATTCGAATACGCTTGACTCAATCCTTCCAAAATCTCTGTCTTCCAATCAGTGAACGTCTTTATAACACTCTTGAATTCTTCAACCCCACTTTCTTCGACTAATGATAACCAACGAGATAAGAATGAAGCAACAGCAGACCGTTCTTTCATAGAAAACACCTTAAAGAATGCCTCTTTTAAGGCATAGGCTCTCTGTAATTCTGAAGACTGCTTCAAGATTTCCCGAAGGCTGGCCAGTTCTTCTTCTGTCAGACGATCACCCCTCTTGTTCAAGATATGTTTGTTTCTCTTGAAATAAATTCTTTTTTCGTCGAATAACTTTTGTACATTTTTCCTAACCCGTTCAAGCGCCCAAATGACCAGTCTCTGTATGTGGAATCGGTCACCAATAATTGTTGCACCAGGAAACATCGCTCTGATGACCTTGCGGAAAAGTGACGAAAGGTCCATTACGACAAATTTTACTTTCAATCGCTCTGCTCTTGAAAATTGGCTAAAATAACGAATCAATTCCAGCGCTGTCCTCTTTGGCAAAATATCGAGAGTTTCATGACGCTGAGGGTCATTCACAGCGACCTGGTATCTTTGCCCATGAGCGTTCCCACGAAATTCGTCTAAAGAAAGAACTTCAGGCAGATGGAGAGGCCTTTTAAAAGTAAGTCCATCAAAATACCGGATTACGGTGGAAACAGAGACACCATGGCTTCTGGCAATAGCTTTAAAGCTCGCCAGTTCAGAACAGGCTTGGATGATGCTGTTCTTTACATCGTTAGAACGCCGCTGGTAATGCTCGACGCCAGGAATTTTTTCATAAAATGTCTTATGGCAGCAAGGGCAAAAAAATCTTCTTTTATGAACAATAGCAGAAACAGGATGGGTGTTCCAGTGCCCTAAGAGGACTTTTTGGTCCCGATAGTCCTTAATATGAAGAATTTTATGATGACAGTAGGGGCAACGAGAAGCTGTAGAAGTGAATTCCACGTAAAGGAGGAGGCTGGATCCCAATTTTTCAAATTCTTTTATGGAACCCTTGTTAAGGCCGGACTATAATTGACCTAAAGGGCCGGAAAAAAATGACCCACCTCATACCAAAGTGGATTACCATAATAATAAGCGACCAAACTTGTTAGGAGGTAGTCCAAATGATAGGAAGTGGGCTTATTATGATAATACGCGATAGTGCAAGAAAAGGCAAGAGCGCATATGCTATCGGTAAAGAGCAGAATATTTCCAAGAATACGGCCAAGAAGTATATGCAAGTGGCTACTCTGCCGGAGCAACCTCATAAGCGCGGTTCCATTCTGGATCCCTTTAAGCCGCAGGTCAACCAGATGATGCACGATGGCATATTCAACTGCGTCGTCATCCTGGAGACCTTGCAACAGATGGGTTACACCGGTGGGAAGACCATCATCAAGGATTATGTCCACGTTTTTCGTCCGCCAAAGACCATCCCGGCTGTGCCACGGTATGAAACCGAGCCCGGCAGACAAGCCCAGATGGATTGGGGAATCTGCCAATATTTGGGCACAGATGGCGAATTCCATAAAGTTCCGGCTTTCGTCATGACCCTGGGATACTCCAGGGCCAGGTACGTGGAATTCACAAAGCGGTGTGACCTCAAAAGCCTGGAACGCTGCATCCTGAACGCTTTCGAATATTTCGGCGGAGTTCCTGATGTTGTGCTGACAGACAACATGAAGACAGTTGTCCTGAAACACGAGGCCGGTAAGACCATCTTCCTTCCCGCTTTCGAAAGTTTCTGTGCCGATATGGGCTTCAAGCCTTCCACCTGTAAGGTACGCCGGCCTCAGACGAAAGGGAAGGTGGAACGTTCTGTCCGTTATCTCAAGGAGAATTTCCTGCCTGGAAGACGTTTCACCAATCTGTACGACCTGAACCGTCAGGCTCTTCAATGGTGCCAGCATGTGAACGGCAAGAAGCATGGGACTACAGGGAAAATCCCTCTGCAGGAATTGGCGGCCGAGCATTTGAACCCGCTCCCGCCTCAGGAACTGCGTAACCGTTACCGCTGGGAAGATCGGCGGATTTCCAAAGATGGATTCGTCAGTTTCGATGGTCATCTCTATGGTATAGATTGGCATTACAGCGGCAGAGAAGCCCGGGTCCGGCTGTACCAGAACCATGTACAGGTATTCGTAGATAACCTTCCTGTGGCAGATATACCGCTCTCTGAAGTAAAGGGATATTATGTTCCGCAGCAGGCGCAATACAGCGGATTGGAGGCAAAGGAAGGCATTGCTTACCCTCGAACGGCAGGAATCCAGATGAAAGAGGATGTGGTGAAACGACCTCTAGCCCTTTACGACAGGCTGATGGAGGTGGTATCCAATGCTTGAAGTGGAGCATGCCAGGCAGCTCCTGGCTGAATTCAATATGCCGGAGGCAGCCTGCCAGCTGGATGCCCTTCTGGAAACGGCCGCTGCAAAAGACTCGACTTTTATTTCGTTTCTCGACCAGCTCCTGAGCTTTCAACAGAAGGAACGAACTGAGAAAGCCATCCGGAAAAGGATGAAAGCTGCGCGGATCCCGGCCGTGAAGACCCTGGAGGAATTCGATTTTTCGTTCCAGCCCAGCCTGAATCCGAAACAGCTCCAGGAACTGCGTACACTTGCTTTTGTGGAACGAGGTGAAAATCTGATCCTGCTGGGCCCGCCGGGGGTCGGCAAGACGCACCTGGCCACCGCGTTTGCGGTAGAAACCCTGCACCACGGCAAAACCGCATACTTCATTACGCTAGCCCATCTTATTGAAGATCTGGAAAAGCGTCGGGAAAAAAGGCTGTTGTCCAGGCGCTGCAAATTTTACGCCCGGCCAGATGTCCTGGTGATAGATGAAGTTGGCTATATGCAGCTGAGCCGGCAGCAGGCAGAATTGCTGTTCCAGATTGTCTGTGCCCGCTACGAGCGGGGCACCATAATTATGACCAGCAACAAGTATTTCAGTGACTGGGGTGAACTCATGAGCGATTCAGTGATTGCGACTGCTATCCTGGACCGATTGCTGTACCATGCTCATGTGATAAATATTAGAGGTGAGAGTTACCGGCTGAAAGATCGTCTGCGTGCAGGTTTGAATCCGGCCGTCCCCCAGCCCGGCCTTGGGAAAACCGGCTTTAAGGACTTCCGGCCCTAAGGCAGAAAAAGCATTGAATTTACCGTTTTATTGGGTCACTTTTAACCGGCCAAATGGGTCAAATTGAACCCGGCCTTGACAACCCTCTTCCCAATGGAAGCTTTTTTCGATAAAATGAAAGAAAGACATATCTATTCTCCTTTCAGTTCTTCGTGGTGGTTGAGGTGAAATGTAGCTTAGATATGTCTTTATTTTATCGTAAGACAAGGGGTCTTGTGAACAGGAGTGTCCACAAGACCCCAACATTTATTATAGAACCGATTTTTTTATGGGACAATATGATATTTGCGCAGGCGATACTGCAGATTCTGCCGCTGGAGGCCCAATTCTCTGGCACTTTGGGTGATATTGCCCTGGTTCCGCTGAAGAGTTTCCTCCAGGATACCGATTTCGTAAGAGGCCATCCGTTCGGCCAGGGTCTGTTTTTTTACGGGAGTCGTGGGTGCCGGAGCAGGGACAGGGGAACGGAAGGCTTCCGGCAAAAGGTCATCTGTCAGTTCATCCCCTTCAGAAAGATTCATGGCATAATCCAATACATGGTACAGCTCCCGCACATTGCCCGGCCAGTTGTATTGCTGCAGCTTCCAGAGCGCCCGGGGAGAGATCCGGGTCAGGGGATAGGCATGAAGACGGGCCGCCCGGTCCAGGTAGGTGGAACACAGCAGCCCCAGATCATCGATCCGTTCCCGCAAAGGCGGAATTCGCAGGACGATGGTGGCCAGCCGGTAGAACAGGTCTTCCCGCAAAGTCTTCTCCTGCAGCAGCTGGAAAGGTTCCTGGTTGCAGGTGGAAATTACCCGGATGTCGACTTCCCGTTCCCGGGTTTCCCCGACCCGGCGGAAGACCCCTTCCTGAAGCACACGAAGCAGTTTGGCCTGCATGGGCAGCGCCATGGAGTTCAGCTCATCCAGGAACAGGGTGCCTCCGTTGGCGGCTTCCAGAAGACCTTTGTGGTTGGTGGCACCTGTGTAGGCACCGGCTACGGTTCCGAAGAGGATGCTTTCCACCAGGCTTTCCGGCATGGCGGCACAGTTCAGGACGACCAGTGGTTTGTGCCGGCGCCGGCTGAGACCGTGGATGCTCTGGGCCAGGATTTCCTTGCCCGTCCCGGTTTCTCCATAAATCAGGATGTTGCTTTCCTGGGGTGCCAGTTTCTGGATATTTTTCTTCAACTCCAGGATGGCTGAATCAGCTCCGATAAAGTCATCCAGGGTATAAAGCCGTTTCTTATGGCACTGTTTTTGCTGAATATAAGGACAAAAGCACAACAATTGCGCAAAGACGCAAATGGGAGGGATTTTCGATGCAAGCAAAGACAGAAACCCAAAAGGGCATCCGGTGGGATGTGTTCATCCCCTGTTTTCTGGTCATCGGCGGAGCGGCCATCCTGGGGGTGGTGAACAATGCCTGGCTGACAAAGGTGACCCAGGCGATTTTCGGCTGGTCCCTGGAAACTTTCGGCTGGCTGTATCAGTGGGCAGCTCTGGGCACCCTGATCCTGATCACCCTGCTGGCCTTTTCTCCAGTGGGGAAGATCCGGTTCGGTGGTCCGCAGGCAAAGGCAAAATTTTCTTTTGGCGCCTGGTTCGCCATGACCCTCACCGGTGGTATCGCGACCGGACTGATTACCTACGGGGTCAATGAACCGCTGATCTATTACGGTAGCATCTACGGAGAACTGAAAGAGACCGGCGTGGCTCCCTTCAGCGTGGAGGCTTCGTTCTTTGCTATGGCCCGGTGCTTCTATAACTGGACTTTCATTCCCTATGCCATGTACGCCCTCAGCGGGGTCATCATCGCTTATATGTACTACAACCGGAAAAAGGAGCTGTCCGTGGCAGCTTCCCTGACGCCGCTGTTCGGGGAACGGGTGACCAAGGGGTTCTGGCGTTCCGCCATTGATACCCTGTCCGTCCTGGCCATTGCCCTGTCCCTGCGCTGCATCCCCCAGCTTCACGGAGCGGCCCGGAAGACACTGGAAGATGCCCGCCGGACCCTGGAAATCGAAATGAACTCCTGCTGCGACAACCCCATCCTCTGGCCGGAACCGGGCAACGAGGCGGAAATCTCCGCCTGCAATGCGGATTCCGCCTATGTGGGAATCGCCATGGACAGTGCCTGTCTGGCGGCCACCATGCTGGCCAAGATTTCGGAACGGCGGAACAACCGGCTCATAGACGAGAATCTGTCAGGGTATCCCTGGTTCCTGATCCAGAATCCGGGTCTGAATTCCGGGGTGATGATCCCTCAATATACCCAGGCAGGCCTGCTGAACCAGATGAGAATCCTGTGTACCTCATCGGTGATCGATAACACGCCCACCTGTGGAAATCAGGAAGATTATGTAGCCATGGGATACAATGCGGCCCTGAAGAGCCTTTCTGTTGTAGAAAAGCTGGAATACATCCTGGCCATCGAGCTGCTGTCCGTATACGAAGCCCAGCCCTTTGTGGATGCGTCCCTCCAGAGGAGCCCGGCCAGCCGGAAGGTGCTGGAGGCTGTGGGCCGGGAAGTCCCGAAACTGGAAGAAGATTTCTATCTGTATCCCCACATCGAATACCTGCGCCAGTGCATCCATGATGGGAAGATCATGGCCTGGGCGGAACAGGGAATGGACAGGAAACTGGTTTAAAATGATATGTTGCTTTCGGCTGGTTCCGGGTTTTTACCCTGCCGGACAACTGATGGAAGGGTGCTGCGCAGGCGGCACCCTTTTTTCAGTCCATAAAACGTCCCCTGCTTTAGCCAAATACTTCAATAAAAAACATCAAAGTATACTGTATATAATAGAGAGAAAATTCAAAATCAAATTAAAACATCATAGTTTTTGACTCTTTTCTGACATCTTTCAGATAGAATAAGGGCGTAAAAAGGCTGAGAGCGGTGCAGGCGCCTTCGGCCACGGAAAAGTGAATAAAGAAAAGGAGTGATCAACGTATGGAAATTGATGTGACCCCAAAAAGTTAGACCTTAGTAACGAGATGGTTTTTACTGTCTCGTTACTTTTTTATGCTGCCTGCAAGGAAAGCCTATATTGAACAGGACTTTTCCAGCATAGTTTTTCCTTGATCCTTTGCTCGTTATAGTATTTAATGTATCGTTCGATAGCGTTTTTTAGTTCTTCGTAGCTGTAGTAGATTACTCCATAATACATTTCCTGCTTCATTAAGCCGAAGAAATTCTCCATTACAGCGTTATCATGACAGTTGCCCTTTCGAGACATGCTTTGAAAAATTCGTCCTTTTTTTAGATTCCTGGCATAGGCCTTCATTTGGTATGCCCAACCCTGATCGGAGTGAAACGTTCTTCGATACGGACAATC
Organism: Acidaminococcus timonensis; assembly: GCF_900106585.1. NCBI lineage: Bacteria > Bacillati > Bacillota > Negativicutes > Acidaminococcales > Acidaminococcaceae > Acidaminococcus > Acidaminococcus timonensis. The sequence continues at coordinate 168,381 of NZ_FNWH01000005.1, read as the reverse complement.
AGCAGTAATTTCGATTGCTTCAGCTTGAGCTTCCAGTATGCTTTCAGCCGAAGGACGTTTTGCTATTCCATAGCTGATGATTTCATCATTGAACATGTCCAGGAAAGGATCCAGATAAAGCTTGTGCAGGGTCAGATGTCCCTGTGGATCTACTTCATAGTATTTGAATTCTGAAGTGTCGGTTGTAATCTTCTGATGTGGGATATTCGTCTCAAAACGACGATGTATTCTATTGGGAGCAATGGTTCCTACCTTACCCTTATAGGAGCTGTATTTACGGCTTTTCCGGGTAAAGGATGTTACCTGAAGGCTCAGTTCCTGCATGATACGTTGAACTTTCTTCTTGTTCACGCAAAGCCCTTGATTCTTCAGCTCACCGGTCATGCGCCGATATCCATAATCTTTATGCTGGCTGCGGATTTCCTGTATTTTGTCCTCTACTTCCTGGTCTGGATTCACGCGGTCAAACCGTTTCTGCCAGTACATATAGGTCGCTTTAGGCATTTGAGTATAGGAGAGAAGGTCTTTCAATTTGAATGATCTTCGGAGACTGGAGATGATTTTCGCAACTCTCTCATTTTTGCTTCGTCCTCTAAACGCAGTCTCCTCAGTTCTTTTAAAAAAGCATTCTCTATACGGAGTTTAAGGAGTTCATCCTCTAACTCCTGGACATGTTCCACACTGATGTCGACCATCGGCTGCTGAACCTGGGGATCTGTTTTTTTGGTTTGAGATTTGTTCAAAGTTCTCTTCCTGCCTTTTTTATGTGGCCGTAACGCTTCCGGCCCCGCAATTTTAAATTCATTGACCCATCTGGAAATCATGGATGGATTATTGATTCCTACTTGAATTGCCAATTCCTGATACGAGATTTCGTTTGTTAAGTAAGACTCTACCACAGAAAGTTTTTCTTTGAAAGAGTATATTTTTTGAGAGCGGGATCTCTTCAGTCCATTATCACCAAATGCCTTGTAAGCAGCAACCCACTTTAGCAGCTGGCTGCTACTTGCCATCCCATATTTACGTGAAATAGAAATACACCCTTCGTCACTGTTCAAGTATTCCAGTACTATTTTTTTCTTAAATTCATAGTTGTGTTTTGCCATAAAAAACTGACCCCCAATTGTTAGATTTTTGGTCTAACAATTGGGGGTCAGCTCAAATCTTAACCAACCCCATTGTCGTCTCGGTCATCGTCATGTCCGTGCTCTGCCTGCTGAAAATGAATGTGCTGTTTGCCATTCTGGCTGCGGCTATCGTAGCAGGTGTCACCGGTGGATTGGCCATCGATAAGACCGTCAGCGTCCTGATCGGCGGGATGGGTGGGAACTCGGAAACCGCACTGAGCTACATCCTGCTGGGGACCCTGGCCGTAGCCATCGGACAGTCCGGGCTGGCAGACATCGTCGCACGGAAAATCACCAAAGTGGTGGGAACGAAAAAAATTGCCTTTGTCTTTCTGATTGCCTTCGTTTCCTGCTTCTCCCAGAATCTGATCCCTGTCCACATCGCTTTCATCCCCATCCTGATTCCCCCGCTGCTGCTGGTGATGAACCACATGAAACTGGACCGGAGAGCCGTGGCCTGCGCACTGACCTTCGGATTGAAAGCTCCGTATGTTTCCCTGCCGGTAGGCTTCGGGCTGCTGTTCATGACCATTATCAAGGACCAGATGGTGGCCAACAACGTACAGGTTGCCATCAGTGACATCTCTTCTGTCATGTGGATCGGTGGTGCCTCCATGCTGGTGGGCCTGATCCTGGCCGTCATGTTCTACAGCCGGCCTCGTGAATATCAGGATCTGCCCATTATGGGCCAGGATGAACATGCTGACCAGACGGAAATGAATTCCGACTGCTGGAAGGCTCTGGCCGGTGCGGCTGTGGCCTTTGTGGCCCAGCTGTACTTCAAATCCCTGCCCATCGGGGCCATGTGCGGCCTGGCGGTCCTGCTGCTCACCGGCAGCATCAAATGGAACAAGATGGACAACGTGGTCAATGATGGCGTCAAGATGATGGGCTTCATCGCCTTCGTCATGCTGGTGGCTGCCGGCTATGCCAATGTGCTCCGGGAAACCCACTCTGTGGAATCCCTGGTCATGGCAACCACTTCTGTCATCAACACCAAGTTCGGCGGTGCCTTCCTGATGCTGGCCGTTGGCCTGCTGATCACCATGGGCATCGGGACTTCCTTCGGGACCATCCCTGTGGTGGCATCCATCTACATCCCCATGGGCCTGAAACTGGGCTTCGGGATCCCTGCCATCATCCTGCTGATCGGTGTGGCAGCGGCTCTGGGCGACGCCGGTTCTCCGGCCTCCGACTCCACGCTGGGACCCACTTCCGGGCTCAATGCGGACGGGCAGCATAACCACATCTGGGATACCTGCGTACCCACCTTCATCTTCTTCGATATCCCGCTGTTCATCGGCGGCCTGATCGGTGCCCTGATCCTGGGCTAACAGAATAACCAAAAAAAGGGGCTGCCAGGCGGCCCCTTTCCATGAACGATCAAAATGCAAGTTCAATATAAGGAGGATGCCATTATGTTACTGAAAGATGTCAAAGCCATTAAAGAAGTTGTCCTGACCGGGAATGACCTGACTCTGGAACAATTGATCGCTGTCAGCCGGTATGGTGCCAAATTGTCCTTTGATCCGGATGCAGTGGCCCGCATCAAAGCCTCCCGTGCCCTGATCGATGATATCGTCAACAGTGACCGGGTGGTCTACGGTGTGACCACCGGATTCGGCTCCCTGTGCCGGGTACATATTTCCAAAGAAGACTGCGCCCAACTCCAGGAAAACCTGATCCGGACCCATTCCTGTGGCTATGGCAAACCTCTCAGCAAAGAAGTGACACGGGCGGCCATGACCATCCGGGCCAACGCACTGGTCAAGGGGTATTCCGGAATCCGTCTTTCTACCCTGCAGACCCTGGTGGATATGATCAACAAAGGCGTCCATCCCTACATCCCTGAAAAAGGGTCCCTGGGGGCTTCCGGCGACCTGGCTCCGCTGGCCCATATGGTCCTGCCCATGCTGGGGCTGGGTGATGCCGAATACCAGGGGACGGTGATGCCTGGGAAGGAAGCCATGGAAAAGGCGGGTATCCCCATCATCCATCTGGAAGCCAAGGAAGGGCTGGCCCTGATCAACGGCACACCGATCCTGACGGCCATGGGCGTGTTCGCTTTGTGGGAAGGCATGAGCCTGCTGAAACAGAGCGATATCGCCGCCGCTCTCTCCATTGAAGCCCAGCGGGGGATCATTGATGCCTTCGATGAACGGCTCCACGTGATCCGTCCCCACAGAGGCCAGCTGGATACGGCCTACAACCTGCGCAGCCTGCTGAAGGGCAGTACCTATGTAACCCATCAGGGCCAGCTGAAGGTACAGGATGCCTATTGCCTGCGCTGCGTGCCCCAGATCCACGGCGCCAGCAAGGATGCCCTGGGCTTCGTGAAAGACAAAGTGGACATCGAAATCAACGCAGCTACGGATAACCCCATCGTGCTGCCGGATGGCGACGTGATCTCCGGTGGGAACTTCCACGGCGAACCCATGGCCCTGCCTTTCGACTTCCTGGGCATCGGGATCTCGGAAATCGCCAATGTATCCGAACGGCGCCTGGAACGGCTGATCAACAATTCCCTCAGCGGATTCCCGTCCTTCCTGGTGAAACATTCCGGCCTGAACTCCGGTTTCATGATCACCCAATACGCGGCTGCCGCACTGGTCAGCGAAAACAAAGTCCTGGCCCATCCTGCTTCTGTTGACTCCATTCCTTCCTGCGAAAACCAGGAAGATCTGGTCAGCATGGGCGCCCATGCTGCACGGAAAGCCGGAGAAATCGCTTTCAACGCCCGCCGGGTGGTGGCAACGGAAATCCTGGCCGCCTGCCAGGCCATCGATCTGCGGGAAGGCGAAGGCTTCAAACTGGGTGCCGGTACCCAGGCTGCCTATGACGCCGTACGGAAGACCAATGATTTCATCGCCTATGATAAAGACATCGAGATGTTCAAAGAACTGGAAAAGATCACCGATCTGGTCCAGAGCGGCGGCATCCTGGATGCTGTAGAAGACAAAGTCGACCTGAAATTCTTCTAAAACAGCAACCCCTTATCACCATCCCTTTACTCCGGAGCTGTGGACTATGCGTCCACAGCTCTTTCCTTTTGGCCAGTCTGCCGGAGGCTGTTTTGATTCTCTTTTGACGGAATCAGCTGAAAACGTCCAGAGAATGGACGGAAAATGACAGAATTTTTTCTGAGAAAAGAGATCCATTTGGACGTTTTTCCGATGAGGTTTCCGTACAATAAAGGCGTAATCAGAAAGGAAAACACGTTTCCTCTAGAAACTTGCTGAAAAGGAGTGGTTCAACATGAAAAATGAAGATATCGGAAAAGCCATGACCATCAAACTGGAGTTCCCCAACGGACTGCCGAAACCGAAACCGTTTCAGGAAGGCATTCGCCGGGCTCCGGATCGTGGCTTCCGTCTGACGCCTGCCCAGACTGAAATCGCTCTGAAGAACGCTCTGCGGTACATCCCTGAAGAATACCACGAAGAACTGATCCCGGAATTCCTGGAAGAGCTGACCACCCGGGGCCGGATCTATGGCTATCGGTTCCGTCCGGAAGGCCGGATCTACGGGAAACCCATTGACGAATACAAAGGGAAATGCACCGAAGGTAAGGCCTTCCAGGTGATGATCGACAACAACCTGGACTTCGAAGTGGCCCTGTATCCATACGAACTGGTCACCTACGGTGAAACCGGCAGTGTATGCCACGACTGGATGCAATACCTGCTGATCAAGAAATACCTGGAAAACATCACACCGGATCAGACTCTGGTCATGGAATCCGGTCATCCCCTGGGTCTGTTCCATTCCAAACCGGAGGCACCCCGGGTCATCATCACCAACGGCTTGATGATCGGTGAATATGACAACCAGAAAGACTGGGAAATCGCCGAAGAAATGGGCGTCGCCAACTATGGGCAGATGACCGCAGGCGGCTGGATGTACATCGGACCCCAGGGAATCGTCCATGGGACTTTCAACACCATCCTGAATGCCGGACGGATGAAACTGGGCATTCCGGAAGATGGGGATCTGGGCGGCAAACTGTTCATCACCTCCGGTCTGGGCGGTATGAGCGGTGCTCAGGGCAAGGCTGCTGAAATCGCCAACTGCACGGCCATCATTGCAGAAGTGGATGCTTCCCGGATCAAGACCCGTCTGGATCAGGGCTGGATTTCCGGCGTGTCTGACTCCCTGCCGGAAGTCTTCGACCTGGCGCATAAATCCATGGCCGAAAAGAAGGGCATGGCCTATGCCTACCATGGAAACATTGTGGATCTGCTGGAATACATTGTGGACCACGACATCCATGTGGACCTGGTTTCCGACCAGACTTCCTGCCACAACGCCTATAACGGTGGGTACTGCCCGCAGGGCCTGACTTTTGAACAGCGGACCCAGATGCTGGCTGACGATCCCAAGCATTTCCGTGAACTGGTGGACAAGACCCTCCATGCTCACTTCGCAGCTTTGAAGAAGATCACCGCCCGGGGCGTATACTTCTTCGACTATGGCAACTCCTTCATGAAGGCTGTGTTTGATTCCGGTGTGAAGGAAATCTCCAGGAACGGCGTGGACGACAAAGACGGATTCATCTGGCCGTCCTATGTAGAAGATATCATGGGACCCCAGCTGTTCGACTACGGCTATGGCCCGTTCCGGTGGGTATGCCTGTCCGGCAAACCGGAAGACCTGCATAAGACCGATATGGCAGCCATGAGCTGCATCGACGTGAACCGCCGGTACCAGGATCGGGACAACTACATCTGGATCCGGGATGCTGAAAAGAACAAACTGGTGGTGGGTACCCAGGCTCGTATCCTGTACCAGGATGAAGTGGGCCGTGTAAAGATTGCCCTGAAGTTCAATGAACTGGTCCGCAAGGGCGAAATCGGGCCTGTAATGATGGGCCGTGACCATCACGATGTATCCGGTACGGATTCTCCGTTCCGTGAAACCAGTAACATCAAAGACGGCTCCAATGTCATGGCGGATATGGCCGTACAGTGCTTTGCCGGGAACGCAGCCAGAGGCATGAGTCTGTGTGCCCTGCACAATGGCGGCGGTGTAGGCATTGGCAAGGCCATCAACGGTGGTTTCGGGCTGGTACTGGATGGCAGCCATCGGGTGGATGAAATCATTCGCAGCTCCCTGAGCTGGGATGTGATCAGCGGTGTGGCACGCCGGTCCTGGGCCCGTAACGAACACGCCATGGAAACGGCTGTGGAATTCAACAAGACCCGCCTGGGCGTTGGGCAGATCACCCTGCCGTACCTGACGGACGAAGCCAAAATCAAAGATGCAGTGGCCAAGGTATATCCCAAAGCCCATGTCATCAAAGACTGATACCATCTGCATAACCAATCAGATTGCCGCCTTTCGGGCGGCAATCTTTGTAAGGAGGAAACTTATGAACGATCGCCTGCTCATCAAGAATGCATCCCAAATCGTCACTCCCGAAGGAAAGACTGCCCGCCGGGGACGGGAAATGAAACAACTGAAGATTTACGAGAACCAGTCCATCCTGATCGAAAACGGCAAGATCCGCAGCATCGGCAATCAGCCGGACTGGGAAAAGCTGGTACCGGCGGACAAACAAATCGATGCCAGAGGCAAGGCCGTACTGCCCGGGTTCGTGGATTCCCATACCCATCTGGTATTTGGAGGCTACCGTCCGGATGAATTCCTGTGGCGTATGGAAGGCATGAGCTACATGGAAATTATGGAACGGGGCGGCGGTATCCTGAATACCATGAAGGCCACCCGGGAAGCCAGTGAGGAAGAGCTGGTGGACCACAGTATGGACTTTTTGCAGAAGATGCTGGCCATGGGGGTTACCACCGTGGAGGCCAAGAGCGGCTACGGCCAGGACCATGATACGGAAATCAAACAGATGAAGGTGGTGCAGGAATTGAACAGGCGCCAGCCTATCGAACTGGTCTCCACCTTCCTGGGGGCCCATGCAGTACCGCCGGAATTCAAGGACCGGGGCGACGATTTCATAGAGTTCCTGCTGAAAGAGGTGATGCCGGAAGTGGCCCGGGACCATCTGGCGGAATTCTGCGACGTGTTCTGCGAAAAAGGAGTATTCTCCATCCAGCAGAGCCGGCATCTGCTTCAGGAAGCCCGGAAAATGGGCTTTAAACTGAAAATCCATGCAGATGAGATCGTCAGCCTGGGGGGTGCTGAACTGGCGGCCGAACTCCATGCCACCAGTGCTGACCATCTGCTCCATGCCAGTGATGCAGGGATCAAAGCCATGGCCGAAAGCGGTGTGGTGTCCACCTTATTGCCTACCACGGCCTTCTGCCTGAAGGAACCCTTTGCCCGGGCCCGGGAAATGATCGATGCAGGGTGTGCAGTGGCCCTGGCCACGGATTTCAACCCCGGCAGCGGGTTCACCTTCTCGATCCCCCTGATGATCGGACTGGCTGTGATCTACATGAAGATGACCGCCGAAGAAGCCATTACGGCCCTGACCCTGAACGGGGCGGCGGCTGTAGACCGGGCCGATCGGATCGGTTCTCTGGAACCGGGCAAACAGGCCGATCTGGTCATCCTCCAGTATCCATCCTATAAATTCCTGCCCTATCACACGGGCATCAATATTGTGGAAACTGTGGTCAAAAACGGCAAAGTGGTGGTACGCTGAGCCGGACTGGACCCCGAGAGCGGGCGTGCGGAAACGCACGTCCCGCTTTTTTTTGCAGGGGTTTTATATTATAATGATAATAAAACTGAATTCTTATAATGTTTGAGGGGATTTCGCTGATCAACTGATTTCAGCTACTTTTCTTTATGAGGTGTAGGCCATGTCAAGTTTGATTGAAGCACGATTTCTGGGGGCTCCGGTCATCCGGAAAGATGGAAGGGAGATTTTCTTTCCTTATAATAAAGTCAATGCACTGGTTTACTATATCCTGGTCAAGGGGACGGTCCTGAGGGATGAGCTCAGTGGGATCCTGTGGGCGGATAAGTCCGATGCCATGGCCCGGAAAAATCTGCGGAATGCCCTGTATGAAACCAAAAAAATCTTGGGTACGGAAGTGTTCATTTCACCCCGGAAGGCCATCATCAAGGTCAATCCTGAAATCCAGGTGAAGGTGGATGTGAAAGAATTCGAGGCAGCTCCGGGGCGGCACCTGGAGCTGTACCAGGGATCTTTTCTCCAGGGCTTTTTCATCAAGGATGCAGAGGAATACGAAAACTGGTACCTGACAGAGCGGGACCGGCTGGAAAGCCTGTATATGGAGGCCCTGTTCCAGAAACTGAAGGATGCGGTGGCGGTGCGGAACCTGCCCCAGGTGACCCGGTATGGGCGGATGCTGCTGAAACACGATCCCTATGATGAATCCATCTATACCCTGCTGCTCCAGACGTATTGCGAGCAGGGGAATATGAAACAGGCCACCGAATTGTATGAAGAGATGAAGGCCCTGTTCCAGGAAGAACTCCAGACCAGTGTCCCTCCGGAAATCGAGAAGATGATGCGGGAGTATCTCCACCATGAGAAAGACAGGGAGACCACCGTCCCGCGAAAAATCCCGGGGACGGTACCGGGACGGGAAACGGAGCTGACCCAGCTCAGCGGACTGCTGGAGCAATTCCTGGCAGGCAGGCCCTGTAAGACCCTGCTGATCCAGGGGGATGCAGGAAGCGGCAAGACCGGGCTGAAAGATGCCCTGGTCCGGGAGCTGCCGCCGGATGTGGCAGTCATCCAGAGCAACTGCTTCAAACCGGAGCAGAACATCCCTCTGCGGCCCTGGACTGGGATCGTGGAAGGACTGGACAACCTGGTGCGCCGGGAGAAGATCAAGATCCCCAATGTGGAGCCGGGGAAGCTCAGTGATCTGTTTCCCCAGATGGATATGAGCGGCGATCGGGAAGCGGGCCTGGCCGAAATCAAGGATCTGCTGAAGTTCGATGCGGTGTTCCACACGTTGTATACGGTCCTGGAAAATGCAGCCCAGATGAAACGGATCCTGCTGGTCTTCGAAGATATCCACTGGATGGATTCTTTGAGCCTTTCCCTGCTCAGCAGCTTGATCCTCCACAAACGGTCTGACCGGTTCCTGTTCCTCCTGACGGCCCAACCGTCCCGGGAAAAGCCCTACCAGCAGTTCGAGACCTCCGTGACCATGTACCACAAACTGCAGATCTTGAAGTTGAAGGCGCTGGACAGGGAGGGCATCCGTCGCTATGCCACCCAGGCCGGACTCTCTGTCCCTGTGGATGACAAACTGGTCCAGCAGCTCTGGGAAGAGTCGGAAGGGAATCTGTTCCTGCTGCGGGAATGCCTCATGGCCCTGAAGACCACTGGCAGGCTGGACAATCTGACGGAAAACATGCGGAACATCTTTAAGGCCCGGTGTTTTGCCCTGACGGACAACCAGCAGAAAATCCTGGATTTTATTTCTCTGTTCTATGATGGAGCTCCGCTGGCCATGATCTCCGAATATATGCATATGAACAACCTGCAGACCTTGGAGAACATGGAGAGCCTGCGCAAAGCCAATTTCATCCGTCCGGTTCCCCAGCAGCCGGAGGTCATCTACAAGCTGGTCCATCAGAAGCTGAAAGATTACATCCAACAGCAGATTTCGGTGGACAAGCAGCGGATCCTCCACAGCTACATCGCCAGCCTGTGGGAGAAACGGCTGACCCATTCCTCCCAGGATATCCGGCTGTACCATCATCTGGAATACCATTACCAGGAGGCCGGCGATCTGGTGAATATGGGGCGGTACAAGCTGAAGATCCTCATGTATTATCTGAATTTCAGCAATGAACTGTTCCCGGTGCTCAACAGTACGGAAATGATGCCCGATGACAGGGAAAGCCGGTTCATCGAGACCAATCTGGATCAGTTCCTGGCCGAAGTGGATGAAATGATGCACACCATCAAGCGGACCTGCGGCGAAACGCCGGATGTGAAGGCCCTGGAGATGACCTATCTCCATCTTATGGGCCGCCATTACATCCGGGTGGGCGAATATGAAAAAGGGGTCCGGAATATCCTGAACCTGATTGAACAGGCAGCGGAAGTCCATAACCGGGACTATATGCTCATGGGCTATAAACAGATGATTTACTACGATATCCAGATCGGCAATACGGAAGAAATGAAAAATTATCTGGAAGTAGCCCTGAATCTGGCAGATGAATGCAACTACCATAAGGAAATGGGCATCCTGCTGCGACTGAAGGGCCTGAACATGATCATGCAGGGAAATTTCCCGGAGGCAGAGCGGCTGCTGAAAGAGTCAATCTCCACCTTTACTGTGACCCAGAATGTGCAGCACCGGTATGCCTTGAACATCGCTGGGGCGTATAATTATCTGGGGGAGATCCGCCGGGGCCAGGGAAAGTTCCAGGAGGCGCTGGACCAGTACAAAAAGGCCCTGGAATATGCCAGAGGACAGGAAGCCTACAGCAGCTGGGTGGTGTTCTCCTGTAACGCAGGAGTGGCCTGCTACAATATGGGCCGTTATCCGGAAGCCAGGAAGTATTTCCTGCAGGCTTATGAACTGTTTCCCCGGTATGTGTTCTACTGGCGCCATCCCATTGTGGAATCGTATCTGGCACTGCTCTCCATGCAGGACAATCAGGAAAAAGAAGCCATCAGCTACCTGGATGATGCCCTTCACAAACTGGGCAATATGAATAACCCACGGGAAGCTGGGTATGTATATATGGCCATTGCGCTGCTGAAACAGAAACATCCGGATGGCCGGCTTGCCGGTCATTATGAAGGAACGGTGGCCTCCTATGCCACTCGGGCCCTCCAGGTACTGGACCCTTATCGGGATTCCTGGGAACGGCAGCAATTGGAAGCATTGTTTTAAAAGAGGGAGGAAGAAGAAATGGTTACGTTGAAAAAAGTGGCAGAAGTTTTGGAAGCTCGGGTTATTTCCGGGCAGGAACTCCTGAACCGGACGGTCAGCTCTGCCTGTGGCAGCGATATGATGAGTGATGTGCTGGCCTATGCCAAAGATGATGCAGTACTGCTTACGGGCCTTCTGAATGTGCAGGTGGTGCGCACGGCAGATGTGAGCGACGCAGCGGCTCTGATCTTCGTCCGTGACAAACATCCGGAAAACGATGTGCTGCTGGCAGCCCGGGACAAGAACATCCCTGTGCTGTATACCCGCTGCACCATGTTCGAAGCCTGCGGCCGGCTGTATGGACTGGGCCTGCGGGGCTGCACCGCCAAGGACAGGAAGTAAGGGATGGAGGAGACCTATACCGTCATCCCCAATGACTTCGAACGGGCCGGGGCGGCGTCCACCTCCCTGAAGGGCACCCTGAAACAGCTGGGGCTGCCTCCGGAACTGATCCGCCGGATTGCCATCGGTACCTACGAAGGTGAGATGAATTGCCTGATCCACGGCGGTGGGGGTACTATCCGGGTGCAGCTGGCTCCCCAGGCCATCCAGGTCATCATCGAAGATCATGGACCCGGCATCCCCGATGTACAGAAAGCCATGCAGGAAGGCTGGTCCACCGCTTCGGAAAAAATCCGGGCCATGGGCTTTGGCGCAGGCATGGGGTTGCCCAACATGAAGAAGGTATCGGATGAGATGAAGATCGACACCCAGGTGGGGAAGGGGACGAAAGTCACCCTGACCTTCCATCTGACCCATTGAAGACCCTGTCAGGAAGGAGGTGATCCAGGGTGGTGGAACCCTATCTGAATTCGGTGCGGGTGAATCGGGAGCGCTGTACCGGGTGCCTGATCTGTGTGAAGGAGTGTCTGGTCCAGGCCATCCGTGTGCGCGGTGGCAAGGCAGAGATCCTGTCGGATCGATGCATCGACTGCGGGGAATGCATCCGCTGCTGTCCGGTGCGGGCCATGGAAGGATGGGCTGATTCCCTGGATGAACTGAAAAAGTACAAAGTGAACATCGCTCTGGCCACCCCTTCCTTCTACGCCCAGTTCGACGGCAACATCGCTGCTTCGGTGATCTGGGAAGGCCTGCGTGAGCTGGGATTTGATACGGTGTTCGACGTGGCCCTGGCCGGCGATTATGTGAGCCGGGAGATGGAAGGGTACATCGCCCATTACAAGGGGCCGTTCCCGCTGATTTCCTCGGCCTGCCCGGCTGTATTGCGGCTGATCCAGACCAAATACCCGGAACTGGTGAAGCAGGTACTGCCCATCCTGGCCCCGGCCGAGGCGGCGGCCATTTATACCCGGCGGGAAACCACCCGGCGGCTCAAGGTGGCGCCGGAGCAGGTGGGAATCTGGTTCATCTCTCCCTGCCCGGCTAAGGGGACCAATATCCACCAGTCCGTGGACGTGGCCCATACGGCTGTCACCGGTTCCTTCACCATTGCTTCCATCTACGGGCCGCTCACCAAGGCCATCAAGCATGTGCAGGAGACCCGGTACGAAGTGCCGGAGGCCATCCTGGGGTCCTCCTACAGTCTCAGCTGGGGCAGCTGGCAGGGAGAACTGGAATCCACCGGTGTGACCAATGCCGTGTGTGCCCAGGGTCCGGAGGAAGTGGATGAGCTGCTGGAGCAGATCAGCATGGCCAAACTGAATGATGTGCGGTATGCCTGCTGCTACAGCTGTGCCGGCGGCTGCGTGGGTGGTCCCTGCGTAGCCATCAATAAGTTTGTGGCCGAAAAGAACCTGCGGGTACGGGTGGAGCGGCGGCGCAGCCGGGAGGATCCCCACCGGCTGGAAGCCATGCAGAATTGCCGGATCCTGGAGGATTTTCCTGCATCCTGGCGCTATATCAAGCCCCTGGAACCCCACCCCCATCCGCCGCTGGCCGAAGATTTCGGTGAGGCTCTGGAAAAGATGCAGCAGCTGAAAGCCTTGGAACAGGAGTTCCCCCAGCTGGACTGCGGAGCCTGTGGGGCTCCCACCTGCAGGGCCTTTGCTGAAGATGTGGTCCGGGGGCTGGGGCAGAAGGAAGACTGTATCTTCCTGAAGAAAAAACAGCAAAAAAGAGAAAAATAGGGAGAAGGTGGGAGAAAAGACAGGAAAAATGCTGCTATTTCGACAACTTATGGCTGCGAAAAAGGGCTTTTTCCTTGCAAGTTTCCTAAAATATTGCTATTATTTATGACGAAGATTCCAAATTTAAATATTCAGACAGAAGAAAAAAACGCCTGGCAAACAGGCAACAGGAGGAAAAGCAAATGATCGATATTACGGATCGAGTCCATTGTGCGGCTGCGCTGAGCAAGATCATGCCGGCAGAAAAAGCAGCCGAATTCATTCAAGATGGTATGAACCTGGGCATGAGCGGCTTCACCCCGTCCGGCTATCCCAAGGCTGTACCTCTGGCACTGGCCGCAAGAGGGAAGGAACATCCTTTCAAAGTGAATGTATGGACAGTGCTTCCTGGACCTGAAGTAGATACGGAAATGGTCAAAGCCGGTATCGTAGGGAACCGGATGCCTTACCAGACGGATAGAAACTGCCGGAACGCCATCAACAATGGTCAGATCCGGTATCTGGACACTCATATCAGCACCTTTAACCAGATGGCCCGGTTCGGTTTCCTGCCGGATCATCGGGATGTGGATGTAGCCATCATCGAAGCCTGTGCCATCAAGGATCTGGGCAAGGGCAAGATCGGCATCATCCCTACCACCAGCCTGGGCGGAAGCTGCGGTTATGTGCAGAGTGCCAAAAAAGTGATCGTGGAAGTGAACACCACCCAGCCGGTAGGCCTGGAAGGTATGCACGACTGCTATGTACCGCTGGATCCTCCCAACCGGAAGATCATCCCCATTGAGCGGCCGGAAGACCGGATCGGTACCACCTACATTCCCTGTGACCTGGAAAAACTGGTGGCCATCGTTCCCTGCGACATCCCCGATACCCCCAGCAAACTGGCTCCCATCAGCGATATTGCCCGGGCCATGGGTGCCAACCTGGTGGACTTCCTGAAAAATGAAGTGAAACAGGGCCGTCTGCCCAAGAACCTGCTGCCTCTGCAGTCCGGGGTGGGCTCTGTAGCCAATGCTGTGATCAACGGGCTGGTCCATTCTGATTTCGAAGACCTGACGGTCTATACCGAAGTCATCCAGGACGGGATGTTCGATCTGATCGATGCCGGTAAGCTGCGGGTGGCTTCCGGTGCTTCCCTGACTATGTCCGCCGAAGTCCAGAAACGGTTCTACAGCAACCTGGACAAATACAAATCCCACCTGATCCTGCGTCCTCAGGAAATCTCCAATAACCCTGAAGTGGTACGGCGTCTGGGTGTCATCGGCATGAATACCGCCATCGAAGTGGACCTGTACGGCAATGTGAACTCTTCCCACATCAACGGGACCAACCTGATGAACGGCATCGGCGGCAGCGGTGACTTTGCCCGGAACGGCTATCTGTCCATCTTCTTTGCCGAATCCGAACGGAAGGACGGCAAGATCAGTTCCGTAGTTCCCTTCTGCTCCCATATCGACAACAACGAACACGATGTGGATGTGATCGTTTCCGAACGGGGCGTTGCTGACCTGCGTGGCCTGTCTCCCAAAGAAAGAGCTCCGATCATCATTGACAAGATTGCCAGCCCGCGGTACCAGCCCATCCTGAAAGATTACTTCGAACGGGCCTGCGTTGCCTGCCATAACAGCCAGACACCGCATATCCTCAAAGAAGCCTTCTCTTTCCACGAAAGAATGCTGGAAACCGGCACCATGGAGAAAAAATAATTCACAGTGCCACGAAATTTTCGGAAAACAGGTGGTAACAGGCTCGTATTTATGTTACAATTACCGTGTTTTCATTTCGTTGGAACCATGAAGTCCCAGGAGGTGCATATTTTTGACAACAAGAGAAAAAATCGATGATATGTTTGCACGCTACGAGAAGATCGAAGCGGGCGGCGGTGCCAAAAGAGTAGGGAAACAACACGATGCGGGTAAAATGACAGCCCGTGAACGTATAAACTCGTTCTTAGATGAGGGAAGTTTTGTAGAACTGGATAAATTTGTGGAACATCGGTGCTCCAACTTCGGCCAGGAAAAGAAGTATCTGGCCGGGGATGGGGTCGTCACCGGCTATGGTACAGTGAACGGCCGCACGGTGTTCGTATTTGCACAGGATTTCACGGTTGAAGGCGGTTCTCTGGGTGAAATGCATGCCAACAAGATCGCCAAGGTCCAGGCCATGGCACTGAAAACCGGTGCACCCATTGTGGGCATGGCCGATTCCGGCGGTGCCCGGATCCAGGAAGCCACCGATGCCCTGGCCGGCTTTGGCAAGATGTTCAAACAGAACACCCTGGCTTCCGGTGTGATCCCCCAGATTTCTGCCATCATGGGACCCTGCGCCGGCGGTGCTGTATACAGCCCGGCGCTGACCGATTTCATTTACATGGTAAAGCGGAATTCCAAGATGTTCATCACCGGGCCGGAAGTGGTCAAGACCGTGACCGGCGAAGAAGTGGGCCAGGAAGACCTGGGCGGCACCTTTACCCATTGTACCCGCAGCGGTGTGGCAGACTTTCCTGCTGAAAACGATGCGGACTGCCTGGAACAGATCCGGTACCTGCTGAGCTTCCTGCCCAGCAACAACCGGGAAAATCCTCCGGTCTATGACACGGGTGACAGCGCCTACCGGATGGATGAAGAACTGAATACCATCGTCCCCGACGATTCCCAGATGCCCTATGACATGTACAAAGTCATCCGCAGCATCGTGGATAACGGGGAATATGTTGAACCCCACCGGATGTACGCCCGGAACATCATCACCTGCCTGGCCCGTATGGATGGCTCCACGGTAGGGATCATTGCCAACCAGCCCCGGATCATGGCCGGCTGCCTGGACATCAATGCGTCCGACAAGGCTGCCCGGTTCATCCGTTTCTGTGATGCCTTCAAGATTCCCCTGATCAACATCGTGGATGTCCCGGGATTTTTGCCGGGCACGGACCAGGAATACGGCGGGATCATCCGTCACGGTGCCAAAATGCTGTACGCCTACTGCGAAGCCACGGTGCCCAAAATCACCCTGGTGACCCGGAAAGCCTACGGCGGTGCCTATCTGGCCATGTGCGCCCAGGATCTGGGGGCAGACCACGTCATTGCCTGGCCCACAGCGGAAATCGCTGTCATGGGACCCCAGGGGGCTGCCAAGATCATCTTCCGCCATGACCCGGATGTGGAACAGAAAACCCAGGAGTACATCACCAACTTCGCCACTCCGTATTATGCGGCGAAACACGGGATGGTGGAAATGGTCATCGAACCCAAGACCACCCGTCCCACGTTGATCAAAGCATTGCGTATGTTAAAATCAAAGCAGGAAGACCGGCCAACGAAAAAACACGGTAACATTCCTCTGTGATTTTGATATAAACCATTTTCAACCATTCAGGTACAGGAAAGAGAGGTGAAACGTTCATGACCAACAATCCTTGGCTGATTATGCTGATCAACATGACCATCGTATTCGGCGTGCTGATTGTTCTGGGTCTGCTGATGGTCCTGATCCATGCGGTCGACCCCACAAAGAACAAGGCAAAAGGGAAAAAAAAGCCTGTTGTAGCTAAACCGGCAGCTTCGGCTGCAGCCAGCAAACGGCAGGACGAGGAAAAGGTGGCAGCCATGGCTGCTGTCCTGGCAATGATCCAGGATGAGGACGACATGGTGGCCGCTGCTCTGACGGCAGCCATTGCCGAACACCAGAGGAAGATGGAGCCCATGGCTCTGCCTCATCATTTCTTCTAACCACACAGATTGTTGAGGGACGATCTGCCAATCAAAACGCTTGCGTTTTACACAATTTAAGGAGGGTATTCTCATGAGAAAATTCAATGTTAACGTTAACGGTACTGTTTACACTGTAGAAGTTGAAGAAGTCGGCGGCGCTGTAACCGCAGCTCCTGCAGCTCCTGCTGCTCCTGCCGCTGCTCCTGCTGCTGCTCCTGTAGCCGCTCCTGCTCCTGCCGCTGCTCCTGCTGCCGCTCCCGCTGCTGCTCCTGCTGCTGCTCCTGCTCCTGCTGCCAAACCGGCTGCTGCTGCCCCTGCCGGCGCTGTGACCGTGGCTGCTCCTATGCCTGGCAAGATCCTGTCCGTTAACGTAAAACCTGGCGACAAAGTTGAAGCTGGCGATGTACTGCTGATCCTGGAAGCTATGAAGATGCAGAACGAAATCATGGCTCCTGAAGATGGTACGGTTTCCGAAGTCCGCGTTAACGCTGGCGATACCGTAAGCACCGGCGACGTAATGGTAATTCTCTAATACGTCTCCGTATCTAAAGGAGGATTTTAGAACATGGATGCTTTTGTGGTAGCCCTGACTTCTGTCATCACTGACAGTGGTTTCGTGGCTTTTACCTGGGGCAATGCCGTCATGATGCTGGTAGGTTGCATCCTGCTGTATCTGGCTATTGCCAAGGGGTTCGAACCCCTGCTGCTGAGCCCGATTGCCTTTGGGTGCATTCTGGCCAACGTGCCCCGTACCGGTTTCGAAACCGATCCCGGTGTCATGCAGCTGATCCTGGGCGGGATCAAATACGAAATCTTCCCTCCGCTGATTTTCATGGGCGTAGGGGCCATGACCGACTTCGGACCGCTGCTTGCCAACCCGAAGACCCTGCTGCTGGGTGCTGCTGCTCAGGTCGGCGTGTTCGTCGCTCTGCTGGGCGCTATGTTGCTGGGGTTCAACGTACAGGAAGCTTCCGCTATCGGCATCATCGGTGGTGCTGACGGCCCGACTTCCATCTATCTGGCTTCCAAGATGGCTCCCCATCTGCTGGGCGCCATCGCTGTGGCTGCTTACTCCTACATGTCTCTGGTGCCTCTGATCCAGCCGCCTGTGATGAAGCTGTTCACCTCTCAAAAAGAACGGCGCATCAGAATGGCCCAGCTGCGTACGGTAACCCACTTCGAAAAAGTGGTGTTCCCGATTGTGACCACCATTTTCATCTCCCTGCTGCTGCCCTCCGTATGCTCTCTGATCGGGATGCTGATGCTGGGCAACCTGTTCACCGAATCCGGCTGTATGGATCGTCTGTCTGACACGGCACAAAATGCCCTGATGAACAGCGTGACCATCATGCTGGCTACCGGTACCGGCCTGACCATGAAGGCCGAAAGCTTCCTGACCCTGCAGACCATCGAAATCATCTGCCTGGGGCTGGTTGCCTTCATCGGTGGCACGGCCGGCGGTGTGCTGTTCGGCAAGCTGATGAGTCACCTGGATGGCGGCAAGACCAACCCGCTGATTGGTTCTGCCGGTGTATCCGCTGTGCCTATGGCTGCCCGTGTGTCCCAGGTTGTGGGGCAGCAGGCTGACCCGGGCAACTTCCTGCTGATGCACGCCATGGGCCCCAACGTGGCCGGCGTTATCGGTACGGCTGTTGCTGCTGGTACCATGCTGGCAATGGTTGGCCCGAAATAATGAACCTGTACTGAATGGTTAAGAGAGCTGTTGCTTCGGCAACAGCTCTTTTTTTATGGAAAAACGCCTTTCTATTGGGGGAAATTTTGTTATAATAAAAGGGATATTGCTTTTCATGATGGAAATGGAACAAAGGAGTCGAATTTGGAAGAGTACAAAGAATATTCAACGGTGAGCACCAGCCGGAAGCTGTTGCAATGGACCACCCTGGGCCTCATTGCTCTGTCTTGGATCTATGAGGCCTACCATACTTTTGCCCTGGGACAGTTCAGCCTGATGGGCTGGGGATACAATGTGCTTTTTGTGATCCTCTGGGGCTGGCGCTGCCTGTTCCGGTACAGCTACGAACTGACGGACCGGGAACTGGTCATCGAAATGCTGGGACTGGGGTTGCATCGCACCCTGTGCATCCCTCTGGACCAGATGGAAAGCTTCACCAACCATTACAAGCGGAGCTTTTTCCGCAAAACCGCCATCAAAAAGTATGTCCGCCGGTATTCCTCTCTCGATCCCCAGCCGGATCGTCTGCTGGTGTATCAGGATCAGGGAACGTTGTGCGGGCTTCTGTTCAAATGCAGTGACCGGATGATCGATCTTTTGGCCCGGCGGTATCCCAATCAGTTTTTAGATTTTCCAGAATAAAGGAGTAGAACCATGAGCAACAACAGTGTGTATGTAGGGAAAGTCATCGCTGTCAATAAACAGCGTGCCAAAGTCAAGATCGAACAGCGTCCGGGGGAACAGCGTCCCAAGATGCTGGACTGCTGGAATGCCTGTGAAGCCAAGCGGGGCACCCGGGTCATCGTGGGGAAACAGTCCCTGGATGAAAAACGGGCCAGGATGATCGTTTATGGGATCCCTGTGCTGACCACCCTGGCCGGGCTGGCCTTCGGCAAGGCCATCGCCCATTTCTTTGCCGCCGACAGCTGGCTGGTGATCCTGAGCAGCGTGATCGTATGGCTGGCCCTGGGTCTGTACTATGCCCGGAACTTCAAGAAGAGCGTCAAGACGAAAGTGGAACAGTGGACCATCACCGGATATTTCAGTGATGGAGAAATCTATGATGCCAAGGGGAAAAAAGTGGAGGTCTGATCCATGCTGGGGAAAAACAACCTGACCCTTTTCCTGGTCCTGGCAGCGGGAGCCATCATGGGTGGACTGGCCGGGGATAGTCTCCAGGCGGCTCAGCCCTTCGGCTCGGCTACGGACTTCCTGGTGCGGAAATACCAGGTGCTGCAGATTCCGCCCACGGAGCTGGATCTGTATGTGTTCAAACTGACCCTGGGACTGGTGTTTTCTCCTAATCTGGTGGCCATCCTGGGCATGCTCCTGGCTGGCTTCCTGTTCCATAAACTGTAAGGAGGGACCATGGAGCTGATTTTGGCTTCCGGTTCGCCCCGCCGTCTGGAACTGCTCCGGCAGATCGGAGTGGAACCGAAGGTGGTGGTGAGCCACAGCGAAGAAGAGAAAACGGCTGTATCACCGGCTGCGCTGGTACAGGACAATGCATTGGCGAAGGGACGGGATGTGGTCCAAAAGGTGGGCGACAGGGTGCCGGTTCTGGCTGCCGATACGGTGGTGGCCCTGGAAGGGCATATCCTGGGCAAACCGGGAACGCCGGAAAAAGCCCGGGCCATGCTGCATCAGCTCAGTGGGAGGACCCATCAGGTGCTTACCGGACTGGCTCTGTTTTATCGGGGAAAGGTCTGGCAGCATGTGGAAGTCACGGAGGTGACTTTTGCTCGGCTTACGGATCGGGAAATCGAACAGTATACAGCCACCGGAGAACCCCTGGACAAGGCAGGCGCCTATGGGATCCAGGGGCGGGCGGCTCTTTTCATTCCCTCCATCAGAGGGTCTTACAGCAATGTGGTGGGTCTTCCGCTGGCCCCGTTACGCACAATATTCGCAGAATTGGATGTGACACCCAATGACACACTACCTGATACGAGAAATGATACCGGAGGAACGGCCTCGTGAACGGCTGTTGAGCCGGGGACCGGCAGCCCTCAGCATCACGGAGCTGCTGGCCATTTTGATCGGCACCGGACGGAGGGACCATTCGGCCCTGGACATTGCCCGGGAACTGACAGGGGATTTCCTGAAGGACGCCAGGCTGGCCCGGACCCAGGATCCCCGGGAACTGACCCGGATCCCGGGAATCGGACCGGCCAAGGCCACCGTGATCATGGCGGCTCTGGAGCTGGGGCGCCGTCTGGCCGGGGCGGAGGGACAGCCCCGGAAGACCATCCACTGTCCCGAAGATGGGGCCATGCTGGTGATGCCCCGGCTGCGCTATGAGACCCACGAGCATTTCTGGGTGATCCTGCTGAACAGCAAGGGGAAGGTGACCGGCATCGAGCCCATTTCCGAAGGTTCGCTGAACGCTTCGGTGGTCCATCCCCGGGAAGCATTTGCTCCGGCACTGCTGCACCATGCAGCAGCCATCCTGGCGGTGCACAACCATCCCTCTGGAGATCCTGCGCCCAGCCGGGAGGATCGGGAACTGACCCGGACCCTGTGGGATACGGGAAAAGTCATGGGGATTCCCCTGGTGGATCATCTGATCATCGGCGATGGCGTCTATTACAGTTTTAAAGAACATGGGTTGTTATAACGAAAGAGAGGAAAATCGGGATGTTTGAGCTTTTTGGATCTTTCAGTACGGACCTGGGAGTGGATCTGGGAACGGACCATACCCGGATCCTGCTGAAGGAGGAAGGCATCGTCCTGGATGAACCCTCCGTGGTGGCCGTGGAAGAGCGGCGTGGCAGGATCCTGGCTGTGGGAAAGGAAGCACGGCAGATGCTGGGCCGGACTCCGGAGGGGATCCGGGTGGTCCGGCCCCTGCAAGACGGCGTCATTGCCGACTTCGACCTGACTCGGGACATGCTGAAACGGTTCCTGCGCCAGGCCCTGGGCAAACGACCGCTGCTGCGACCCCGGCTGGTCCTCAGTGTACCCTGCGGGGTGAACAGCGTGGAACGGCGTGCCGTGCTGGATGCAGCCATGGAAGCAGGGGCTGGGGAGGCCTATCTGCTGGAGGGTCCTCTGGCGGCAGCCCTGGGTGCAGGACTGGACGTGAAGGAGGCCCGGGGACAGCTGATCGTGGACCTGGGAGCAGGTTGTACGGAAGCAGCTGTGCTGACCCAGGGAAAAATCACCCTGTCCCGGATCCTGCGTTGCGGCGGTCGGGATCTGGACCAGGCCCTTGTCCAGTACTGTAAGAAAAAGTATAATCTTCTTATCGGGCTGCTCCAGGCGGAGCAGGCCAAAATCGAAATCGGTACGGTGCGGGAGACGGCACCTCCGGCTTATATGGACATCCGGGGCCGGGATCTTGTGACCGGGCTGCCCCGCAGCTTGACCGTGGATCAGAACCAGATGCGGGAAGCGTTCTGGGAACCGGTCCACCGCATGGTGGAATGTGTCCGTGGACTGCTGGAAGCCCTGCCGGACCTGCTGGCCCGGGATGTGATCGAGGGCGGCATCGTCCTCACCGGTGGCAGTTCCCTGCTGCGGAATTTCGACTGGCTCCTGGCCCGGGAAACGGGCCTGCGGGTCCGGGTGGCGGAAAATACCCTGTCCTGTGTAGTGAAGGGGACGGGAGTGGCCGCTGAGCATATGAATTTATTCCGGAAAGGGCCTCGGCCCCGGCGGAATGGGTAACGGAGAGATCGAAGAAATATGAGAAAGGAACAGAAAGCGAGACTGGGAGCACTCCTGGTGGTACTCCTCCTGATCGGGGGTGTGCTGTGGGATGCGTTCCACCGGTTCCCGGCCGTGAATACGGTATTATCCACTTTGACCCGGCCCATCAGCTTCGTGGTGGGCGGCATTGGCGGCGGTTTCAAGGGAACAGGGAATTATTTTGCCTCCAAGTCGGCGCTGGAAAAAGAGAATGCGGCCCTGAAAGCTGAAAATGAGGAGCTGCGCCAGAGCAATGTGGAACTGATCGGGATGAAGGCCGAGAACCAGCGGCTGGCCAAGCTGCTGAAATTCAGCAATCTCCATCCCCAGTGGAAAATGGTGTCCACCAAAGTCATCAGCCGGGATCTGGGGGATTTCCGGGACGTGATCCTCATCGATAAGGGCAGGGACGACGGGCTGGAAGTGAATATGCCCGTGGTCAATGCCTCCGGACTGATCGGCATTGTGGACGGGGTGTATCCCCACATGGCCAAAGTGCTGCTGATCTCCAGTCCCCGCAGCCGGATCGGTGGCCTGAACCTGCGCGGGGATTCCCGGGCAGCAGGCATCGTGAACGGTGTGGCCGGTCCGGATCAGCTGCTGGAAATGCGCAACCTGAGCCGGAATGCAGACATCCTGCCCGGTGATACCATCGTGACCAGTGGGTACAGCGGGTACCATCCGGAAGGCCTGGTCATCGGGACCATCGAGGATGTGCAGATGGACGCCGGCGGTCTGACCAAGACAGCGACCATTGCGCCTTCTGTGGATTACGGACATCTGGAAGAGGCCCGGGTCATCACCAATTATCAGGGCTTTGCGGATTTCCTGCGCCGGGAAGGCAAGGATCCGGATACCCAGTCGGGTAAAGGAGGCAAAGGATGATCCTTCTTGCATTGGCCTGGCTGCTTTTTACCCTGTTCCTTTTTACCCTGGAAAATCATTGGTTCCTATTCTTCAACACCACCCAGTCTCCTGACCTGCTGCTGTTGTTCCTCCTGCTCTATGCTCTGGATCAGGGGGAACGCAGAGGCGCATGGTACGGACTGGGTATTGGTGCTTTATTGGATATTGTCACGTTCAGTTATTTTGGCTGGCATATGGTGAGCCGGGCTGCCCTGGGTTACCTGGTGGGACGCAACCGGATGAACATGTTCGCTGACCGGCTGCCCACCTATTTGATCCTGACCGGGCTGGTGACCCTGCTGCTGCAGGTGGCCCGGGGACTGTTCCTGTGTGTGGCGTTGGGACGCTGGCTGCCCCTGCTGCCCTTTGTGTTCCTGACCTTGAAGAGTCTGGCCTGGAACCTGGTGGCGGCTCCGGTGATGTGGTTTCTGTACCACAAGCTGAAGAAACGGGTCCGCAGCCGCATGGATTATTACTATCATCTGTAGGAGTCTGCCGTGCTGAATAAGAAATATGCATACCGTCTGGAGTTCATGATGGTGACCGGGTTCCTGGTCATCCTGATCCTGATTGGACGGATGTTCTATCTGCAAATCATCAAAGGGAGCACCTATCGCCGTCAGGCGGAAGGGAACCGGACCCGCTATACCCGGATCCTGGCCCCCCGGGGCATTATCTATGACTGCAACGGGGAGGAACTGGCCAACAACAAGCCCGGGGTCATGGTGTCCCTGGTGCGCCAGACCGGGGCCTACAAGGAAGAGACGCTGGAACGGCTGAGCCAGCTGCTGAATATTCCGGTGGCGGAGATCAAGGAAACCATCCGGCTGTCCGGAGGCAGTTCGGAACCCATCCGGCTGGTGCGCAATGCGTCCCCGGAAGTGGTGGACAAGGTAGAGGAGAATCTGCGCTATCTGCCCGGTGTCATGCTGGAAGTGCAGCCGGTGCGGAATTATCCCAACAAACAGCTGGCTGTCCACGCTCTGGGCTATGTGGGGGAAATCAGCGACTATGAAATCGAACAGGGTGCCTACAGCGACCTGAAGGCCGGAGATATCATCGGCAAATTCGGCCTGGAGAACTACTATGATTCCTATCTGCGGGGCGAGGATGGCAGCTACCGGGAAGAAGTGGATGTGGCCGGACGGGTGGTCCAGATCATGGACAAAGTGGAACCGAAACCGGGGCAGGGCCTGGTGCTGACCATCGATGCCAAGCTGCAGCGGGTGGCAGAGGAAGCCGTGGACCGGCAACTGCGGGCCATCGGGGCCCGGGGCGCAGCGGTAGTGGCCATCGATCCCAACAACGGAGAAGTGAAGGCGCTGGTCTCCCGGCCCGGATTCGACCCCAACTGGTTCGTGAACGGAATCAGCGAGAAGAACTGGAAATACCTGAATACGGACCCGTTCCACCCCATGACGGACAAGGTCATTGCCGGGGAATATCCGCCCGGCTCCACTTTCAAGATCGTCACCGGTTCTGCGGCTCTGGAAGAAAAGAAAGTGACGCCGGATGAACTGATCTACGACTCCGGCCGCCACTGGCTGATCGATATGCGGAACGCCGGCGGCGAAGCCCTTGGGTACATCAACTTCAAGCGGGCCCTGGCGGCTTCCGATAACGTGTACTTCTATGAAATGGGCAACCGGGTGGGCATCGAGGCCCTGGATAAATATGCCAGAGAGTTCGGCTTCGGCCAGACCACCGGCATCGACCTCCATGGAGAGGCCCAGGGCCTGATTGCCACGCCGGAATACAAAAAGAAGGTCTTCGATGATGAATGGTATCTGGGGGACACCTTCAACACGGCCATCGGTCAGGGCTTTACCCTGGCCACGCCCATCCAGGTGGCGGAGATGCTCAGTGCAGTGGCTACCGATGGAAAGCGGTACAAGCCCCATCTGGTCAGCAAGATCCTGAATGATGACGGCAGTGTGGCCAAGACCTTCGACCCGGAGGAAGAGGGCCGCCTGCCCATTTCCGAATCCACCCTGAAACTGATCCAGGAAGGACTGGAAGCCGTCACGGAAAGTGGCGGTACTGCTTCCTTCCTGAAGAGCCTGCCGGTGCCTGTGGCCGGCAAGACCGGTACGGCAGAAAACCCCCATGGCCTGGAACATGGCTGGTTTATCGCCTATGCCCCTACCACCAGACCCCAGCTGGTGGTGGTCTGCATCGTGGAACAGGGCAGCTTCGGGACCATTTCCGCAGCCCCCATCGTCAAGAGCATCCTGGAATACGTATTCACCGATCCCCGGGTACGGCGGCAGGGAAAGGCCACGCCCAAGTAAGGAGAAACCATGCGTCTGCATTTCCAATTTTCGCTAAAAAAATATTTTCGGAACATCGATAAGCCCCTGCTGATCAGCGTCCTGCTGCTGATCACCATCGGCATCCTGCTCATCGGCAGCGCCACCCATGCCAATATCCCTGGGCCCAAACGCTACAGCTTCGTGCTGCGGCAGTTGAGTTTCGCAGCCATCAATCTGGTGCTGGGGGCCTTCCTCATGCGCTTTGATTACCGGGTGCTGAAAAGCCTGGCACGGCCGCTCTACCTCTTCAACATCCTGATGCTGCTGGCCGTCATGCTGGTGGGGAAGAGTGCCCTGGGTGCCCAGCGCTGGCTGCAGCTGGGACCCATCAGCATCCAGCCCAGTGAATTCGCCAAGGCCATCATGATCATCAGCCTGTCCTCTTTCGTGGATGACCGGCTGCCCCTGCTGACGGATTTTCGGAGCTGGCTGCCGGTATTCGGGTATGTGCTGATTCCCTTTCTGTTTGTTATGAAACAGCCTGATTTGGGGACTTCCCTGGTATTCCTGGCCATTTTGCTGGGAATCATGATCTGCTGCGGATTCCGCATCCGATACTTTCTGGTCATGGGAGGGCTGGGGCTGGCTTCGGCCCCCCTGGTGTGGAAATTCCTCCACGAATACCAGCGGAACCGGATCCGTGTGTTCCTGAACCCGGGCCTGGAACCCTACGGCAGCGGGTACCACGTGATCCAGTCCATGATCGCCATCGGCTCCGGGATGTTCACGGGCAAGGGGCTGTTTGCCGGGACCCAGAGCCAGTTGAACTTCCTGCCGGAAAACCATACGGATTTCATTTTTGCCGTTGCCGGAGAAGAATTCGGCTTTATCGGAACCGTTGTAATCCTGCTGTTGTACGGCATCGTGATCTACCGGGGCCTTTCCATCGCCCTTCATGCAGCAGATGATTTTGGCACCCTGCTTTCCGTGGGCATCGTTTCCATGTTCCTGTTCCATATCCTGGTCAATGTGGGAATGACCAGCGGCATCATGCCGGTGACCGGTGTGCCGCTGCCCTTCATGAGCTACGGGGTCAGTTCCCTGACCACCAACATGCTCATGGTGGCTCTGCTGCTCAACATCAACGCCCATCATCAGACCCTGCGTTTTCATTAAGGAGAGACTATGCATAAAGATTTTCCCATCGACATCCTCAGTGCTGTGGAGAAACCGGCCCGGTATACGGGTATGGAATTCGGCAGCATTGTGAAGCCCGAGGCGGAGACGGAAGTGTCCTTCTGCCTGGCATTCCCTGACACCTACGAAATCGGGATGAGCTATCTGGGCTATAAGATCCTGTACGAAATCCTGAATAAATTGCCGAAAGTGGCGGCGGAGCGGGCGTTTGCTCCCTGGGTGGATATGGAGAAGAAAATGCGTGAGCGGAAGCTTCCCCTGGCCAGCCTGGAAAATTCCAGGAAACTGGACGATTTCGACCTTCTGGGTTTCACCCTGCTGTACGAAATGTCCTATTCCAACATCCTGAACATGCTGGATATGGGCGGCGTACCCGTCCTGGCGAAAGACCGGACCCTGGATGATCCCTTTGTGTGTGCAGGGGGCTGCTGTGTGTTTAACAGCGAACCGCTGGCGGATTTCCTGGATTTCTGCATGCTGGGCGACGGTGAACGGATCATCCAGGAAGTGACCCTGCTGTACCGGGACTGGAAGCGGGAAGGCAAGCCCGGCGGCCGGCTGGAATTCCTGCGCCGGGTGTCAAAGATCCAGGGGGTGTACGTTCCCAGCTTCTATGAAGTGACCTATGGGCCGGAGGGTACCATCATCGGCAGGAAACCGCTGGAACCCACGGCTCCTCCTGTAGTGTACAAGCGGGCGGAACCGGATCTGGAGACACTGGATTTCCCCACCCATCCCATCGTGCCCTACAGCGATACGGTCCATGACCGGATCATGCTGGAATTGTTCCGGGGCTGCAGCCGGGGATGCCGGTTCTGCAATGCCGGCATCATCTATCGACCGGTGCGGGAGCGGAAACCCCGGACGGTGCTGGAACTGGCACGGAAGCTGGTGCCGGCCACCGGATACAACGAAATCTCCCTGTTCTCTCTGAGCACAGCGGATTACTCCCATCTGGAACCCCTGATCCGGGAGCTGCTGAAGGAATTCAGGGACGAAAAGGTTAGCGTATCCCTTCCTTCCCTGCGGATTGACAGCTTTTCGGTGAAACTGGCCCAGGAAGTGCAGCAGGTGCGCAAGAGCGGCCTGACCTTCGCTCCGGAGGCGGGCAGCCAGCGCATGCGGGACGTGATCAACAAGGGTGTGACGGAAGAGAACCTGATGAATGCAGTGGGAGCTGCCTTCGAGAACGGCTGGACCAAGGTGAAGCTGTACTTCATGATCGGCCTGCCCACGGAAACGGATGAGGATGTGCTGGCCATTGCCAGGCTGGCCCAGAAGGTCCAGTGGAAATACAAAGAGATCACCGGTCACATGGGGGCCCAGGTCACGGTCAGTGTGTCCAACTTCGTGCCCAAACCCTATACGCCTTTTCAGTGGGTGGGGCAGAATACCAAAGAGGAATTCGACCGGAAACACATGCTGCTGAAACATGCTTTCGCCAGTCTGAAGAACATCCACTATCAGTACCACGATTCCCGTACCAGCCTGATGGAAGGAGTGCTGGCCCGGGGCGACCGGCGGCTGGGGAAAGCCATCTACCTGGCCTGGCAGCGGGGCGCCAAGTTCGACAGCTGGGGCGAATTCTTCGATTATGACCGGTGGAAACAGGCTATCGAGGACTGCGGGCTGACCACTGATTTCTACAACAGCCGGGCCCGGGGCAAGGATGAGATCTTCCCCTGGGAATATACCAGCTGCGGGGTGAGCCGGAAGTTCCTGTGGAGCGAATACGAAAAGGCCCAGCAGGCGGCCCTGACCCATGATTGCCGGCGGGATACCTGTACCGGCTGCGGCGTATGCCAGCAATTGGGCATCAAGATCATCGACTGGAAGGGGAAAAACGTATGAAATTGAGGCTGCAGATCACCAAGGAACCGGGGATCCGGTTCATTTCCCACCTGGAATACCAGCGGAGCATCGAAAAAGCCCTGCGTCGGGCCGGCACGCCCGTAGCCTATTCCGAGGGATTCAACCCCCATATGCGGTTTTCTCTGGCCTCCGCTCTTAGTGTGGGCGTGACCAGTTCCTGTGAATTCGTGGAAATCAGGCTCCAGGAGGAGCGGCCCCTGGAGGAGCTGGTGGAACCCATCCGCCGGGCCCTGCCCATGGGAATCCATATTGTGAAAGCGGACCTGGCAGACGACAAGGTGCCTAAGCTGATGGCTGTGGCCCAGGGGGCCCGCTACCAAGTCACCGTCCCCTGCAGCGAAGATCCTGCAGCCGGGCTGGCAGCCTTCGCGGATGCGGAAACAGTCCCGTATACCAAGACCCATAAAAAAGGGAAGGGGAAGCCCAAGACCATCGACGTGAAGGAATTCATCCCTGCTGTGGAGAGTGACTGGAGGGACGGAGAATTGAAACTGGCCTTCGACTGCAAGATCACCCCCACAGGAAGCATGAAGGCTTCTGAATTTCTTCAGGTGCTCCAGGACCAGTTCCAGGTGCCCCTGTCCTTTGAACAGGCAGATATCCGCCGGGTGGATCTGTACACCCGGGACGAGGCTGGCCGCAAAAGACCCCTGATCGGGGAAGTCTGAGGAGGCACCATGGATACCATCTATGTAAGCGTCCGGCCGGAAGAGACCCGTATGGGACTGGTAGAGGATGACCGGCTCCAGGAATATGCAGTGGAACGGCGCCATTCTGACAACCTGGTAGGCAATGTGTACCGGGGCCGGGTGTCTAACGTGGTTCCCGGTATCCAGGCCGCTTTTATCGATCTGAACGTGGGAAAGAACGGCTTTCTGACGCTGCGGAAGGGAGAAAAACTGGCAGAAGGCCAGATGCTCCTGGTGCAGGTGGTAAAGGACGCCCGGGGCAACAAGGGACCGGCCGTGACCCGGGACATCACCCTGCCGGGCCGTTATGTGGTGCTGGAACCCTATGGCAGCCGGATCAGTCTGTCCCGGAAGATCACCTGCAAGACCCAGCGGAAGGTGCTGCGGGAATGGGCGGAAAAGCTGCTGCCGGAGAATATGGGACTGGTGATCCGTACGGCGGCTTCCCATGCGGAGGAGGAGGAGATCCGGGCCGACCTGGAACAGATGCTCCACAGCTGGGACGTGCTGCTGCGCCGGAGCAGAGTGGGGCGGGGCCCCCAACTGCTGTACCGGGAACTGGACCTGGCCATCCGGCTGATCAGGGATTACGCGACTCCCAGGATCCAGCGTATCATCGTGGACGAGGAAAACACCTGTCGGCGGCTGGAGGAGATGCTGGGAGAAATGGGGCTTTCCCAAATCCAGGTGAAGTGGTACAGGGGGAAGGAAGACCTGTTTTCCTTCTATCACCTGGAGGAAGATATCGAGAGCCTTTCCGACCGGGTGGTATGGCTGCCGGGAGGCGGTTATCTGGTGTTCGACTACACGGAAGCCATGACCGTCATCGATGTGAACAGCGGCAAGTTCGCTTCGGCGGCGGACCGGGATTCCACCAGCATGGTAACGAACCGGGAAGCAGCCCGGGAAATCGCCCGGCAGCTTCGGCTGCGGGATATCGGCGGCATCATTGTGGCCGATTTCATCGATATGGATAACCGGGAGGAGCAGGAGGAGATCCTGCAAATATTGAAGCATGCCTTCGCCACTGATAAGATGAAACCCAAGGTCATCGATATCACCCACTTGAATCTGGTGGAAATGACCCGGATGAAGGCCCGGAAGAACCTGTCCAGCATTTTGTACAGCACCTGCCCCCTGTGCGGGGGCAGCGGCCGGGTGGAATCTCCGGAAAGCGTATATGTGGAAATCCGGCGTCGGCTGCGCAGCAGTTTCAGCGAGGGAAATATGAGCCATACCCTGCTGCTGACGGTCCATCCCACGGTATACAGCTGGCTGCGGGAACAGGGTGTGAAGGATATGGAACGGGAGTTCCACTGCACGCTGAAACTGGCCAGTGATCCGGCCCTGGAAGTGGGCGTCTTTATGCTGCTGGCAGTGGATCACTGAACGGGAGGAGAAAGGGGAACCATCATGGAACTGCGGATTCCTTCTTATGTGAATAGAGTACTGGGCGTGCTGCTGGACGCCGGCTATGAGGCCCATGTGGTGGGTGGTGCGGTCCGGGATCTTTTACTGGGACGGACGCCCGATGACTATGATGTGGTCACGAATGCACGCCCGGAGGAAATCAAACGTGTGGCGGCAGGAGCCGGCATCCCGGTGGTCAGCGAGCTGGGCCAGAATTTCGGCGTGGTCATCCTGCGGGTGGAGAGACACGGCGTGGAAGTGGCTGCGTATCGGAACGAAGCCTACGGGGTGGAGGATTCCCACCGGCCGGCAGCGGTCTGGTACTGTGAGACGCTGGAGGAAGACCTGGCCCGCCGGGATTTTACCATCAATGCCCTGGCCCTGGGGCAGGACGGCCGGATCATCGATTGTTTCCACGGGCTGGAGGACCTTCACGGCCGGGTGCTGCGGACTGTGGGGGATGCGGACCAGCGGTTCCGGGAAGATGCCCTGCGCATGTTTCGGGCCTGTCGGTTCATCGGACAGCTGGGGTTTACGCCGGATGCCTCCATCCTGCCGGCCATCCGGAATAACCTGGAACGGGTCCGGGGGCTTTCTCTGGAGCGGGTACGCACGGAGCTGAACAAGCTGCTGATGGGGGCCTGGGCCGGAGAGGGCATGGATCTTATGGTGCGCAGCGGCCTGGCGGCGGAAAGCTGCCGGGTGAAGAAGCAGGGAACGTACGAAGCAGTTCCCATCCTGCCGGAATTGCAGCACCTGGTGGGGCTGCCACAGAATCCCCATTTCCACCGGTATGATGGCTGGCAGCATACGGCGGTGGCACTGGATAAAGGGGACCGGAGCCTGGAAGTGGGCTGGGCCCTGCTGCTCCATGATGTGGCCAAGGGCCTGGAAGGGGTCCGGGGTGTAAACAGAGAAGGCCTGCCCAGTGACCATGGTCACGAGGTGGTGGGCGCTGCTCTGGCCCGGCAGATCCTGACCCGGCTGCGGATGCCCCGGGAAATGGTGGATCGGGTGGCCTGGCTGGTGAAAAACCACATGCATTTCGGCTTCATCAGCGCCCAGGAGGACGATAAGACGTGGCACTGGCTGCGGAAAGAGGCCCGCAGCGGCCATTTTCGGGTGAACAAGGAGATGGCGGAGGCCTTTAAGCAGCTGACGGCAGTGTGTATTGCCGATGTGGCTGCCACCAATGCGGACAAGAATGATGTGATCCACGCACAGATGTATGGCAAGCGGCTGGTGAAGATGGCCTATCTGATGCCTGTCCATACATCGGATCTGGATCTTTCCGGCCGGGATGCTCTGGCCCTGGGGGCCCGTCCGCCCCAGCTGAAGGTGCTTATGCCCGTATTGCTCCAGAGGGTCCAGGACGGTACCCTGAAAAATGACCCGGTGGAACTGGGAGAGGCTGTGAAGCGATGGCTGAAACGGCAGGGACAGGCGTAATGACAATGGATTTGGAACCATAAATAAGGTGTTTCCCTGGAAACACCTTATTTTTTATGTACAATATTAGAGAAAAGAACTGAAAAAAAACGCAATTTTGCAAGAAGTTATTAGAATTCTTATATATTTACAAAAAAATCAACAAATGACGTCAAGAAAGATTTAAAAAAAAAATTATTTGTGTTATAATCAACTCGTACACTGAATACAGTCGGTCCAACCGGAATGCGAATGTAAAAAATACTCATAAAGGGGGATGGATTATTTCTTAGAGGAGGATTCCGGTTGTTACAGAAACTGGTTTGGATCTTAAGGAGGTTTTTGCTTTGAGTAAAGTAATGACGTTAAAAGACGCAATCGCAAAGTACGTGCACAGCGGTGATCACATTGCTCTGGGTGGCTTTACGACTGACCGCAAACCTTACGCAGCTGTATATGAAATCCTGAGACAGGGTATCACCGATCTGACAGGTCTGGGCGGCGCCGCCGGCGGCGACTGGGATATGCTGATCGGCAATGGCCGGGTCAAGGCCTACATCAACTGCTATACCGCCAATTCCGGTGTAACCAACGTTTCCAGACGGTTCAGAAAATGGTTTGAAGCTGGCAAGCTGACCATGGAAGATTACTCCCAGGATGTCATCTACATGATGTGGCATGCAGCTGCTCTGGGTCTGCCGTTCCTGCCTGTAACCCTGATGCAGGGCTCCGGCCTGACCGATGAATGGGGCATCAGCAAGGAAGTCCGCAAGACTCTGGACAAAGTGCCTGATGACAAATTCAAATACATCGACAACCCCTTCAAACCGGGTGAAAAAGTCGTGGCTGTACCGGTTCCGCAGATCGATGTGGCCATCATCCATGCGCAGCAGGCTTCTCCGGATGGCACCGTTCGCATCTGGGGCGGCAAATTCCAGGATGTGGATATTGCCGAAGCTGCTAAATACACCATTGTTACCTGCGAAGAAATCGTCAGCAATGAAGAAATCCGCAGAGATCCCACGAAAAACGATATTCCCGGCATGTGCGTAGATGCTGTGGTACTGGCTCCTTACGGTGCTCATCCTTCTCAGTGCTATGGCCTGTATGACTACGATAACCCGTTCCTGAAAGTCTATGACGTAGTCAGCAAGACCCAGGAAGACTTCGATGCATTCTGCAAAGAATGGGTGTTTGACCTGAAAGATCATGACGAATACCTGAACAAACTGGGTGCTACCCGTCTGATCAACCTGAAGGTTGTTCCTGGTCTGGGCTATCATATCGACATGACGAAGGAGGACAAATAACAATGGCTGATTACACGAATTATACCAATAAAGAAATGCAGGCTGTGACCATTGCCAAGCAGATCAAAAATGGTCAGGTCGTAACTGTTGGTACCGGCCTGCCTCTGATCGGCGCCAGCGTGGCAAAGAGAGTCTATGCCCCTGACTGCCACATCATCGTGGAAAGTGGTCTGATGGACTGCTCCCCTGTAGAAGTGCCCCGTTCCGTAGGTGATCTGCGGTTCATGGCTCACTGCGGCTGCATCTGGCCGAACGTCCGGTTCGTTGGCTTTGAAATCAACGAATACCTGCACAAGGCCAACCGCCTGATCGCTTTCATCGGCGGTGCTCAGATCGACCCGTACGGCAACGTGAACTCCACGTCCATCGGTGACTACCATCATCCGAAAACCCGTTTCACCGGTTCCGGCGGTGCCAACGGAATTGCCACCTATTCCAACACCATCATCATGATGCAGCATGAAAAACGCAGATTCATGAATAAGATCGACTATGTGACCAGCCCGGGCTGGATCGACGGCCCTGGCGGACGTGAAAGACTGGGTCTGCCCGGCGATGTAGGTCCGCAACTGGTCGTAACCGATAAAGGCATCCTGAAATTCGATGCCAAGACCAAACGGATGTACCTGGCTGCCTACTATCCTTCTTCTTCTCCGGAAGATGTACTGGAAAACACGGGCTTCGATCTGGACGTTTCCCAGGCTGTGGAACTGGAACCGCCTGATCCCGCCGTCATCAAACTGATCCGTGAAGAAATCGACCCGGGCCAGGCTTTCATCAAAGTCCCGGCTCCGGAAGCAAAATAAACCATTCGGGAGGAAGAATTTAAATGGGTTTCTACTCTATGCCTAGATATTTCCAACACCTGCCTCAAGTAGGCAAACCGCTGAAAAAAGCAGATGCTGACAATACCGAGAAGCTGAAAAAAATCGAAGACGAGATCCATGCGCTGATCAAACAAGCGCAGGATGCCGGCAAGGCTGACGCTGACGTCAACAAGAGAGGCGAACTGACCGCCCGCCAGAGACTGGAAAAACTGGTGGAACCGGGTACCTGGAGACCGCTGAACAGCCTGTACAATCCCCAGGGCAACAAGAACGGTTCCGTGGGCGTGCTGAAAGGCCTGGGCCGTGTCAACGGCAAATGGTGCGTGGTCATTGCTTCCGATAACAAGAAGCTGGCCGGTGCCTGGGTCCCCGGCCAGGCTGAATGCCTGCTGCGGGCTTCTGATACCGCCAAGACCCTGCACATTCCTCTGGTGTATGTGCTGAACTGCTCCGGTGTGAAGTTCGATGAACAGGAAAAGGTATATCCCAACCGTCGTGGCGGCGGTACTCCTTTCTTCCGCAACGCTGAACTGAACCAGCTGGGTGTTCCCGTCATCGTAGGGATCTACGGGACGAACCCTGCAGGCGGCGGCTACCATTCCATCAGCCCCACTGTGATCATTGCCCATGAAAAAGCCAACATGGCTGTCGGCGGTGCCGGTATCATGGGTGGTATGAACCCCAAAGGCCATGTGGATCTGGAATATGCCAACGAAATCGCCGATATGGTAGATCGTACCGGCAAAACGGAACCTCCGGGAGCTGTCGACATCCATTACACCGAGACCGGCTTCATCCGCGAAGTGTACGCTTCTGAAGAAGGCGTCCTGGAAGGCATCAAGAAGTATGTAGGCATGCTGCCGAAATACGATCCTGAATTCTTCCGTGTGGACGATCCGAAAGAACCGGCCTTCCCGGCTGACGATCTGTACAGCATGGTTCCGCTGAACGACAAACGGGCCTATGATATCTACAATGTCATCGGTCGTCTGTTCGATAACAGCGAATTCAAAGAATATAAGAAAGGCTATGGCCCTGAAATGGTTACGGGCCTGGCCAAAGTCAACGGCCTGCTGGTCGGCGTCGTAGCTAACGTCCAGGGCCTGCTGATGAACTACCCTGAATACAAGGCTGCCGGCTCCGTAGGGATCGGTGGCAAGCTGTACCGTCAGGGCCTGGTGAAGATGAACGAATTCGTCGCTCTGTGCACCAGAGATCGTCTGCCCATCGTCTGGATCCAGGACACCACCGGTATCGACGTAGGCAACGATGCAGAAAAAGCGGAACTGCTGGGTCTGGGCCAATCCCTGATTTACTCCATCCAGAGCTCCAGGATCCCGCAATTCGAAATCACCCTGAGAAAAGGTACTGCTGCTGCCCATTATGTACTGGGTGGTCCGCAGGGCAACGACACCAACGCCTTCTCCATCGGTACGGCTGCTACGGAAATCGCCGTTATGAACGGTGAAACCGCTGCTACGGCCATGTACTCCCGGAGACTGGCCAAAGACCGGAAAGCCGGTAAGGATCTGCAGCCGACCATCGATAAGATGAACGCCCTGATCCAGGCTTTCTACACCAAATCTCGTCCGAAAGTTTGCGCCGAACTGGGTCTGGTGGACGAAATCGTGGATATGAACAAACTGCGTGACTATGTAGTTGCCTTCACGGAAGCTGCTTATCAGAATCCGGAAAGCATCTGCCCGTTCCATCAAATGCTGTTGCCGCGTGCCATCAGAGAGTTCGACACTTTCGTAAAGAAATAATCCTTACGGAGGCAATTCATTTATGAGTATCTATACCTTGGGAATCGATGTTGGATCTACGGCGTCCAAGTGCGTTATCCTGAAAGACGGAAAAGACATCGTGGCAAAATCCCTGGTAGACGTGGGGACCGGTACATCCGGTCCCGCACGTTCTATTAAGGAAGTCCTGGACAATGCCCACATGACGCGGGAAGATATGGCGTTTACCCTGGCTACCGGCTACGGACGCAATTCGCTGGAAGGCATTGCCGACAAACAGATGAGCGAACTGAGCTGTCATGCCATGGGTGCCAGTTTCCTGTGGCCCAACGTCCATACGGTCATCGATATCGGTGGCCAGGATGTGAAGGTCATCCATGTGGAAAACGGAGCCATGACCAATTTCCAGATGAACGATAAATGCGCTGCCGGGACAGGCCGCTTTTTGGATGTGATGGCGAATATTCTGGAAGTGAAAGTTTCTCAACTGGCTGAGCTGGGTGCCCAGTCCAAGAAACGGATCTCCATCAGCTCCACTTGCACGGTTTTTGCCGAAAGTGAAGTCATCAGCCAGCTGTCCAAGGGCGCGAATAAGGTCGACATCATTGCCGGGATCCATCGTTCCGTAGCCAGCCGTGTCATCGGCCTTGCCAACCGGGTGGGGGTTGTGAAGGACGTAGTGATGACAGGCGGTGTGGCCCAGAACTATGGCGTGAGACAGGCCTTGGAAGAAGGTCTTGGTGTGGAAATCAAGACGTCTCCGCTGGCACAGTACAATGGTGCCCTGGGTGCTGCCCTGTATGCGTATAAAAAAGCGTTAAAAAATCAAGCGCAAGCATGATTTCATTTCGAGAGAAGGAAGGATCATTATGCCAAAGAAAGTAAGCCCTGGCGTTCAGGCATTGAGAGATGTAGTTGAAAAGGTTTACAGAGAACTGCGGGAAGCCAAAGAAAGAGGAGAAAAAGTAGGCTGGTCCTCTTCCAAGTTCCCCTGCGAATTGGCTGAATCTTTCGGTCTGCACGTAGGTTATCCTGAAAACCAGGCTGCTGGTATCGCTGCCAACCGTGACGGCGAAGTGATGTGCCAGGCTGCTGAAGACATGGGATACGACAACGATATCTGCGGGTATGCCCGGATTTCCCTGGCTTATTCCGCCGGCTATCGGGGTGCCAACAAGATGGATAAAGATGGCAATTATGTCATCAATCCCAACAGCGGCAAACAGATGAAAGATGAAAACGGCAAGAAGGTCTTCGATGAAAACGGCAAACCCGTAATCGACCCCAAGACCCTGAAACCGTATCCGACCGTTGATAACATCTACGAAATCGCAGCCCTGCCCGAAGGGGAAGAAAAGACCCGCCGGCAGAATGCCCTGCATAAATATCGTCAGATGACCATGCCTCAGCCGGACTTCCTGCTGTGCTGCAACAACATCTGCAACTGCATGACCAAATGGTATGAAGACATTGCCCGTCGTCATAACATTCCCCTGATCATGATCGATGTTCCCTACAACGAATTCGACCATGTAAACGAATCCAACGTGAAATACATCCGTGCCCAGCTGGATACGGCCATCCATCAAATGGAAGAAATCTCCGGCAAGAAGTTCGATGAAGACAAATTCGAACAATGCTGCCAGAACGCCAACCGTACGGCCAAGGCATGGTTGAAGGTCTGCGATTACCTGCAATACAAACCGGCTCCGTTCAACGGATTCGATCTGTTCAACCATATGGCCGATGTAGTAACCGCTCGTGGCCGTGTAGAAGCTGCTGAAGCTTTCGAACTGCTGGCCAGCGAACTGGAACAGCACGTCAAAGAAGGCACCACCACGGCTCCGTTCAAAGAACAGCATCGTATCATGTTCGAAGGTATCCCCTGCTGGCCGAAACTGCCGAACCTGTTCAAACCGCTGAAAGCCAACGGCCTGAACATTACCGGTGTTGTGTATGCGCCTGCTTTCGGATTTGTATACGACAACCTGGATGGTCTGGTGAAAGCATACTGCAAAGCGCCTAACTCCGTCAGCATCGAACAGGGTGTTGCATGGCGTGAAGGCCTGATCCGCGATAACAAGGTAGATGGCGTACTGGTCCACTACAACCGGTCCTGCAAACCCTGGAGCGGATATATGCCTGAAATGCAGCGTCGGTTCACCAAAGACATGGGTATCCCCACTGCCGGGTTCGATGGTGACCAGGCTGACCCGAGAAACTTCAACGCGGCTCAGTATGAGACCCGTGTTCAGGGCTTGGTCGAAGCCATGGAAGCAAATGATGAAAAGAAGGGGAAATAACAATGGCTATCAGTGCACTGCTTGATGAATTCAAACAAATCTCTGCCAGCCCGAAAACCATGCTGGCAAAATACAAAGCCCAGGGTAAAAAAGCCATCGGCTGCCTGCCTTACTATAGCCCGGAAGAACTGGTCTATGCTGCAGGTATGGTTCCCATGGGTGTATGGGGCTGCAACGGCAAACAGGAAGTCCGTTCCAAAGAATACTGTGCTTCCTTCTATTGCACCGTTGCCCAGCAATCCCTGGAAATGCTGCTGGACGGTACCCTGGATGGCCTGGACGGGATCATCACGACCGTACTGTGCGATACCCTGCGTCCTATGAGCCAGAACTTCAAAGTCGCCATGGCCGGCAAGATGCCGGTTATCTTCCTGGCCCATCCGCAGGTCCGTCAAACCGCTGCCGGCCGTCAATTCACCTATGACGCCTACAACGAAGTGAAAGGTCATCTGGAAGAAATCTGCGGTCACGAAATCACCAATGATGCCATCCTTGATGCCATCAAAGTGTACAACAAGAGCCGTCAGGCCCGTCGTGAATTCTGCAAACTGGCCAACGAACATCCGGATCTGATTCCGGCTTCTGCCCGTGCTGCCGTTCTGCGTGCTGCTTACTTCATGCTGAAGGATGAATACACGGCCAAACTGGAAGAACTGAACAAAGAACTGGCTGCTGCTCCTGCCGGCAAGTTCGATGGCCACAAAGTGGTTGTTTCCGGTATCATCTACAACATGCCCGGCCTGCTGAAAGCCATGGACGATAACAAGCTGGTAGTCGCTGCTGATGACTGCGCTTACGAAAGCCGCAGCTTCGCAGTAGATGCTCCGGAAGACCTGGATAACGGGCTGCAGGCACTGGCTGTACAGTTCTCCAAACAAAAGAACGACGTACTGCTGTATGACCCCTCCTATCTGCAGAACACCCGTTCTGAACATGTGTGCCAGCTGGTCAAAGACAGCGGCGCTGAAGGTGTTGTGGTCTTCATGATGCAGTTCTGCGATCCGGAAGAAATGGAATATCCTGACCTGAAGAAGGCTCTGGATGCCCATCACATTCCTCATGTGAAGATCGGTGTGGATCAACAGACCCGTGACTTCGGGCAAGCCCAGACCGCTCTGGAAGCTTTCGCAGAAAGCCTGTAAGCCGATACGAAGAAGGAGCTGTGCAAGCGCAGCTCCTTCTTTTTTTTGAGTCTCTAGTCACTAGTCTCGAGTCTCCAGCGAATGGAAAGGACCTGTCCTATAAGAGACAGGTCCTTTTTATGTGTATTAAAAAATCAGTCCATATTTTTTGGCGTCGGCTGTCAGCTGGTCCCGAAAGGACGGGTGGGCAATGGCAATCAGGGCTTTAGCCCGTTTGTCCAGGGGCTGTCCCCGGAGCCAGGCTGTGCCATATTCTGTAACAACGTAATCCACATCGTTCCGGGAGGTGGAGACGATGGTGCCCGGCCGGAAGGAAAGTACGATCTTGGAGCGAAGGACCTTTTCTCCGGTCCGGCTCCGGGCCGTATAGCAGGAGGGCAGGGCCAGGATGGATTTTCCGCCGGGAGACAGCTGGGCCCCTTCCACGGTTTCTGTCTGGGCTCCCGTAGCACTCCACTGGGTAAACCCCATGGATTCAGCGGCACACTGGCCGGTCAGATCGATTTCCAGGGCGGTGTTCAGGGAGACCATGTTGCGGTTTTGGGCAATGACAGCTGGAGCGTTGGTATAATATCCGCCTTTGATCAGGATGTCCCTGTTTTCGTGGAGGAATTGGTACAGTTCCTGACTGCCGGCAGCAAAGGCTGTGACTGTCTCTCCCGGATGAAAGCCTTTCCGGGAATTGTCCACAGCGCCACAGCGGATCAGTTCCATCAGGCTCTCACTGAACATGCCGGAATGGATGCCCAGGTGCCTGCGATCTTTCAGCCGGATGGCTACCGCATCGGGAATGTGCCCCACCCCCAGCTGAAGGGTGGAACCATCCGGGATCAGTTCGGCGATCCGGGTGCCGATGGCCTGGTCCACGGGCCGCAGGGTCGTTTTCGGCATTTCCGGTACCGGCCGGTCCGTTTCCACAAAAGCCGTCACGGCGGACAGGGGCAGGATGGTATCTCCATGGGTCCGGGGATACCGGGAACTGACTTCCAGCAGGACCAGGGCCCCGTTATCGATGATTTCCCTCTCGAACAGGGCGCTGATGGAAAGGGAAAAATTCCCCTCCGCATCCATGGGGGAAGCCGTAGCCAGCAGTACCGGCCGGCGGCCCTGGGAGCGGAGCTGTTGGAAAGTCTTTCGTACCAGGT
Organism: Acidaminococcus timonensis; assembly: GCF_900106585.1. Classification (NCBI taxonomy): domain Bacteria; kingdom Bacillati; phylum Bacillota; class Negativicutes; order Acidaminococcales; family Acidaminococcaceae; genus Acidaminococcus; species Acidaminococcus timonensis. The sequence continues at coordinate 128,006 of NZ_FNWH01000005.1, read as the reverse complement.
TGGTGGAGTACCCGGGAAGGAAAGTGCAGAGCCCCTCCTGATGGGCTTTCCGGGCCGGAGGACTGAAAAACCAGCAGACATGTTCCAGGGTTTCCCGCATGGCCGGATCATGGTACCAGGCCAGATCCCGGGCAGGCATACAGGAATTGAACACCAGGTTTTTCCGCCCCCATTGGTGGAGCAGGGGGAACTGTTCCAAAAGGGTCACCGGTTCAGCCAGTGCCTGGGCGGACAGGATATAATCACCGTCCTGGAGCAGGGAAAGCAACTCCGGGACGGTCTTCTTTTTTTGATTATAGGCGGACAGTAGCGACAAAAGAATGCCTCCTTATAAGATGGTTTGGACGATTTCACGCAATAGATGGATCAGGGGCTCCAATACAGGATCTCCTTCCAGTTCATTCCGGTAATACAGAGTCAGCCAGGGGGCTTCCTGCAGGTTTCCGGTGGCAAAATAGCGGACCGGATGGACTGGGTGCAGGGCCTTCACGTAACAGCTCATGGTAAAGGAAATCCCCAGGCCTTCTGCGGCCAGTCCGAGGGCTGTTTCGATGCTGGCAATCTCTTTGCAGGCTGCGGGTTTCAGACCCTGTTCCAGGAGCCGGTCCTCCTGGTGGCGAATTTGCTGGATGGGACTTTGCAGAAACAGGGTCTCTCCAGAGAGTGCCGCAGGAGGCAAATAGGGCCAGGGCAGGCCTTCCAGAGGACGGGCCTGCTGGCAGCAGGGATTATCGGGCAGCAGGATGGCCAGCAGGGTCTCCTGTTTCAGGCGTACACAGGAAAATTCCGGATCTGGTTTGTCCTGGATGCACAGAATCAGGTCGAACTCACCCCGGCGCAGCGCATCCTTCAGTTCAAAACCGTGGCGATGGTGTAGTTTCAGGTCTACTGGCAGATGGGATTTATGGATGGCGGCCAGGAGAGGAGGCATCAGCAGGGTGGAAAACAGCAAATAGGTGCCGATATGCAGGTCTCTCTGGGAATTCTGCCGCAGGGCTTTCAGCTCTCTGGCCAGTTCTCTGTCCAACTGCAGCATTTTCCGGGCGTAGGATAGAGCCAGCCGCCCGGCTGGCGTCAGCTGGGCTTTGCGGCCCTGCTTCTGGAACAGGGGCTGGCCCATTTCCTGTTCCAGCTTTTTCATGGCGATGCTCAGAGTGGGCTGGGTGATGAACAGAGTCCTGGCGGCCTGATGGAAGCTGTTACAGTCGGCCAGCGTGACCAGGTAGTGGCATTGTTTCAGATTAAAGGGCATAATGGCTTGCCTCCTTAGACTCCTGGAGTTGATTGATTTATTATACCATGGATGCGGAGCCTGCCGGGTAAAATGATAAATAAACTTTATAATTTTGATGAAAAAGAACAATTTGAAAGGATGGATGATCTATCCTACAATAAAATCATCAATCGTGCGGGTATAAAAAAGGAGTGAATGAAATGGAGGCAACAGCCAAATTGAAAGCGGTAAAGAAAGTCAATTTCCCTCATACTTTCATCATCATCTTTGCATTGATCGTGGTGGCGGTCCTTCTGACCTGGATCATTCCGGCAGGGATGTATGATTTTGTCAAAGGACCAGGGGGGAAAAAAGTCCTGGATCCGGCAACCTTCCATTATGTGGCCCAAAGCGGCATCAATCCCCTGAAGATTCCCCTTTACATCATGAAGGCTATGAACAAGCGGATCGATCTGATGATGGTGATCCTGATGGCAGGGGCTGCCTTCCACATCGTGACAAAATCCGGTTCCCTGCAGGCCATCCTGGCCATAGGAGCCAGAAAATTCTCGGATCGGCTTGAAATCTTCCTGCCGGCGTTGACCCTGATCTTCGGCTTGATCTGCACCACCCAGGGTGCCAATACGTTCATACCCTTCGGACCGGTGATGGTGATGCTGGCCATGGCCATGGGACTGGATTCCATCACCGGGGCATCCATCCTGCTGTTGGGCGGGGCCATCGGCTTTGCCACCGGTACCCTGAATATGTATACCACGGTGGTAGCCCAGACTATAGCAGATCTGCCCCTGTATTCCGGACTGTGGTATCGGGCCATCTGTTTCGCAATATATTATGTGATCACCAATATCTACCTGATTCGGTATGCACGGAAAATCAAGGCTGATCCCAAACAGAGTCCCATGTATGATCTGGATCAGGAGACCCGGGCTACCACTGGAGGAATGGATCTGGAAGAAACGGGGAAAATGACCCGTCAGAAAGCGATTCCTCTTGCCTTGCTGGTCCTGACCTTTGGAGTGATCATCTACGGAGCCATTGCTTTGCGCTGGGGCATGGCAGAAATGTCTGCCGGTTTTCTGGTGTATGCGGTGGTAGCTGACTTATTGAGCGGTGCCAGTCCCAATGAAATGTGCAAGGATATCATTGCCGGCAGCAAACAGATGCTGGGAGCCGCCTACATCATCGGTATGGCCACGGCCATCAGCACCATCATGAACGACGGGAAAATCACCTATACCATCGTCCATGCTATGGCTGTCCTGCTGGACGGACTGCCGGCGGGAATCATCGCACCCGGTATGGTGTTGGCCAATACGCTGATCAATGTGTTCCTGACCAGCGGTAGCGGCCAGGCGGTGGCTGTGATGCCCATTATGATCCCTCTGTCCGATGTTTTAGGCGTGACCCGGCAGACAGCCGTACTGGCTTTTAATTTTGGCGATGGCTTCTGCAATTACGTACTGCCCACGTCCACGGCCCTTATGGGGACACTGGGGGTGACCAACATTCCCTATGACCGGTGGATGCGGTTTATGTGGAAACTGTTCCTGATCTGGCTGCTGATGGGGTGCGTCCTGGCTTCTGTGGCCCAACTGATCCATTTGGGGCCCCTGTGATGGAGCTGTACAGAGTCACAAGTGTAAAAGGAGAAGAGAACATGCTGGAACAGCAAATTGACCAGGCAAATGCCTGTGTGGATGAGCAGAAACCGGTCCTGACGAAAATGGCAGATACCATCTTCGATCATCCGGAAATCGGGCCCAATGAATTCTTTGCCGTCCGTCTGCTGACCGATTATCTGACAGCCCACGGATTTCAGGTGGAACAAGGAGTGGGTGGACTTCCTACTGCTTTCCGAGCCATCTGGAAGAACGGGGAGGGAGGACCCAATCTGGGTCTTCTGTGCGAATATGATGCTCTGCCAGGGATGGGTCATGGATGCGGTCACCACATGCAGGGACCGTGTATCCTGGGAGCGGCTGTAGCCATCCAGAAGGCTGCCGGGGCCAAACCTTTCACCCTGACCGTATATGGGACACCGGCTGAAGAAAATCTGAGCGGCAAATACCTGATGATTCAGAATGGCTGTACGTTCGAGGAACTGGATGCAGCGCTGATGATGCATGGGGGACCTGCTACCCAGACCGATATCAAATGCCTGGCCATTGCCAAGTACAATCTGGCCTATCACGGAATCGCAGCACACGCGGCTCTGCAACCGGAGTCCGGACGCAGCAGCCTGGATGCCATGTGCCTGGCCTTCCATGGTATGGAATGTCTGCGGGAACATGTGGCTGACGATGTGCGGCTGCACTATAATATCCTCGATACCGGCGGGACTCCGGCCAATGTAGTTCCCAGCCTGACCCGGGCAGAAATCCTGGTCCGGGCAGATAAAGTCAGTGCCGTACGGGCTCTGATGGTCCGGTTGGAAAAAATCTTTCAGGGCGCTGCTATGATGACGGAGACAAAAGCCGAAATTAAGGTAACGAAAGTGTTGGATAACAAGATTCCCAATCTCCATTTGAATGATCTGCTGATGAAATATGCCCGGATCCTGGGAGCCCCCAACTGCCAGCCCCCTCGCAAGAAGACCGGTTCCACGGACTTTGCCAATGTCATGCACCGGGTGCCGGGGTCCTGCATCCGGGTGGCATTCGTTGAGAAAGGAGCAACGGCCCATTCCCAGGAATTCCTTGATGCGGGGAAGACAACGGATGCCCATAAAGCCATTGTCTATGGGGCGAAAATCCTGGCATCCACGGTATTGGAACTGGTTCACCAGCCAGAAGAACTTCAGGCCATCCAACAGGAATTTAAGGAACGTCTGGCGGAAGAACAGAAATAATGTAAACAAGAAAAATTATCGATTAGACGGAAGAAGCCCTTTCTTCCGTCTTTTTTTCAGGATTGGATCCAGTAGGAAAAGTCTGGAAATGGATGGGAAACCGAAAACTGTAACAGATGTCTTATGAGAATACACATACTGTCTATTGTGTATTTGTCGTTTAAATTGAATGGAAAAACACAATATGTAGTAATTTCCCTTGCGGAAAACGGGAAAGTATTGTATGATAATAAAAGATTTTTCGAAGCCATTTTGAAAACGGCTTTAATAAAATAGTCATTATCGATTAGAGAAAACAAGGGATTGCAGGAAAGGGGAGCGGCTATGAAGGTTATCAAAAGAGACGGCTCTACGGTTTCTTTCGACCGGAGCAAAATCGTCAAAGCCATATCGAAAGCCAACAAGGCTGTGGAGGAAAAGGAACGGCTTCCGCAGGAAGATATCGAAGAGATTGCATCTTTCGTAGAGCATAAGAACAAGAAAAGACTCCTGGTGGAAGATATCCAGGATATGGTGGAAAAACAGATCATGATCCGGGGCCGGTATGAACTGGCCAAGGCCTATATCATCTACCGGTATAACCGGGCCCTGGTCCGCAAGGCCAATACCACGGATGATTCCATCCTGAGCCTGATCAGCAACAAGAACAAGGACGTGATGGAGGAAAACTCCAACAAGAACGCCGTCATGGTCTCCACCCAGCGGGACCTGATTGCCGGGGAAGTTTCCCGCGACCTGACCCGCCGGGTGGTACTGCCGGAAAAGATTTCCCGGGCCCATGACGAAGGGGTCATCCATTTTCACGATGCGGATTACTTCATCCAGCCCATGTTCAACTGCTGCCTGGTGAACCTGGGTGACATGCTGGATAACGGTACGGTGATGCACGGCAAACTGATCGAAAGCCCCAAGAGCTTCCAGGTGGCCTGTACCGTCATGACCCAGATCATTGCCTCCGTGGCATCCGCCCAGTACGGCGGCCAGTCCGTGGATGTGTCCCACCTGGGCAAATACCTGCGGCGCAGCCGGGAAAAATTCAAGAAACGCCTGATCGAGACCACCCATGGGGATCTGCCGGAAGACGAGATGGAAGCCATCCTGGACAGCCGGATGAAGGACGAGCTGGCCAGCGGTGTACAGACCATCCAATACCAGATCAACACCCTGATGACCACCAACGGACAGTCTCCTTTCGTAACCCTGTTCCTGCACCTGGATCCCAAGGATGAGTACATCGAGGAAAACGCCCAGATCATTGAAGAAATCCTGCGGCAGCGTCTGGAGGGCATCAAAAACGAAGTGGGTGTCTATGTGACCCCGGCCTTCCCGAAACTGGTGTACGTGCTGGATGAATTCAACTGCCTGAAGGGCGGCAAGTACGATTACCTGACCAAACTGGCTGTGAAGTGCTCCATCAAACGGATGTACCCGGACTATATTTCTGCCAAGAAGATGCGGGAAATCTACCAGGGCAATGTGTTCTCTCCCATGGGCTGCCGTTCCTTCCTGTCTCCCTGGAAGGACAAGGATGGCAACTACAAGTTCGAAGGCCGGTTCAACCAGGGCGTGGTTTCCCTGAACCTGCCCCAGATCGGCATCATTGCCAATGGCGACGAAGACAAGTTCTGGAAACTGCTGGATGAACGGCTGGATCTGTGCTACGATGCCCTGATGGTGCGCCATAATGCCCTGAAGGGGATCCGCAGCGATGTGAGCCCCATCCACTGGCAGAACGGTGCCATTGCCCGGCTGAAGAAGGGCGAGACCATCGACAAGCTGCTGGAAGGCGGCTATTCCACCCTGAGCCTGGGTTACATTGGCCTGTACGAATGCACAAAGGCCATGAAGGGCGTCAGCCACACCACTCCTGAGGGTGAAGAATTTGCCATGCGGGTGATGAAACGGCTGCGCAAGGCCTGTGATGACTGGAAAGCCAAGACCGGCCTGGGCTTCGCTCTGTATGGGACTCCGGCAGAATCTCTGTGCTATCGATTCGCCCGGATCGACAAGGAACGGTTCGGTACCATCAAAGACATCACCGACAAGGGCTACTATACCAATTCCTATCATGTGGATGTACGGGAACCCATCGATGCATTCAGCAAGTTCAAGTTTGAATCCCAGTTCCAGCCCATTTCCTCCGGCGGCTGCATCTCCTATGTGGAAATCCCCAACATGAAGAAGAACCCCACTGCCATCGAAGACGTGGTCCGGTTCATCTACGACAACATCCAGTACGCCGAATTCAATACGAAATCCGACTACTGCCAGGTATGTGGTTTCGACGGGGAAATCCAGATCAACGACAATCTGGAATGGGAATGCCCGCAATGCCACAACAAGGATCAGTCCAAGATGAACGTGACCCGGCGGACCTGCGGCTACCTGGGTGAAAACTTCTGGAACGTGGGCAAGACCAAAGAAATCAAATCAAGGGTTCTGCATCTGTAAGGAGGCTTTTTCGTGAATTACGCGACCATCAAGAAAGTGGATGTGGCCAATGGCCCAGGCGTACGGGTTTCCCTGTACGTCAGCGGCTGTACCCACCATTGCAAAGGATGTTTCAACCAGGAAACCTGGGACTTCGCATATGGCAAGCCCTTTACCCAGGACCAGTTGAAAGAGATCCTGGAAGACCTGGAACCGGACTACATCCGGGGCTTCTCCCTGCTGGGAGGGGAACCTTTCGAACCGGCCAACCAGGAGGTACTGGTGGGCGTGCTCCGTCATATCCGGGAGCGCTATCCGAAAAAGACCATCTGGTGTTACAGCGGCTATCTGTTCGACCATGACATGCTGGCCGGGAAACTGGGCGATCCAGCCATTACCCGGGAGATGCTGGGGTACTTGGATGTGCTGGTGGACGGGGAATTCGTGGAAAGCAAAAAGAACCTGAACCTGCGGTTCAAGGGCAGCGAAAACCAGCGGATCATCAACGTACCCAGGTCTCTGGAAACGGGCAGCATCGTTTTGTGGGACGGAGAGGAATACGCATGAATGCCAGGGGGTGTGAAAAAATCACACCCCCTTGTTTTGTCCATGATCAGGGGGAAGTGTTGACGGAAGAATTTCCTGTCTGCCAATTTTCAACCAAGTGTAAACAATCCTTCTTTTTTGTTTTCAAATGTTGGGGAAAATGGTACAATGGGCTTGTTGATTTTGGATCATTTTTTCTGATGTTGTATCAATATAGGAGGGGATTTGGATGGACGTATTGGCTATGACGGAAGATGAACTGGAAGCGCAATGTGTGGAGTGGCGCCGGTGGTTCCATGAACATCCGGAAGTGAGCACGAAAGAACAGCATACTTCGGAGAAAATCTTTTCGATCCTGGAGGAACTGGGCCTGGATCCGGTCCGGGGACAGGGCCATTATGGAGTGGCTGCCACCCTCAAAGGCGGAAAACCGGGTCCTATGGTGGCGCTGCGGGCGGATATGGATGCTCTTTCCGTCAAGGAAGATACCGGGTTGCCCTATGCATCCCAGAATCCTGGTGTGATGCATGCCTGCGGCCATGATATCCATATGACCACCCTGCTGGAAACCATCCTGCGGCTGCTGCGCCGGAGGGACGAGATCCAGGGCAGTGTGCGGATCCTGTTCCAGCCTTCGGAAGAACTGGCTCCCACCGGCGGTGCTCGATATATGATTAAGGATGGGTTCCTGAAGGATGTGAAGGCCGTGTTCGGTCTCCATGTTTGGCCCAACTACGTGTGCGGCCAGATCGGCGTGAAACCCGGTGCCATGATGGCTGGTTCCGACCGGATCAAAGTGGTGATCAAAGGGAAGACCTCCCATGCTGGTCATCCCCAGGAAGGCATCGATGCCATTATGGCAGCGGCTGATTTCCTGGAACAGGTAAGCCATATCGTCAGCCGGCGGGTGAGCCCCCTGGCCACGGCCACCATCAACATCGGCACCATCCACGGGGGGTCCCGGTACAATGTGGTGCCCGATGAAGTGACCCTGGAAGGCACCATCCGCACCCTGGACGAAACCAACCGGAAGAACATCCCTGAGTTCATCCAGGGCATCCTGGATGGACTGAAGAAATCTGCCGGGGTGGAGTATGAATTCAATTATTATTATGGCTATCCGGTGCTGGACAACTGGCCGGTACCGGCGAAACTGGTGGCGGATACGGCCCGGCAGGTCCTGGGCGAAAACGGGCTGGCAGCCCATGTGGTACCGGACCTGACGGCCGAAGATTTCGGCTTCTATCTGCAGGATATCCCCGGTTCCTTCCTGTGGCTGGGGTGCGGCACGGAAGGCCAGCCCGTCCACGGCCTGCACAACGCCAAGATGTGCCCCAATGAAAATGCCCTGGTGGTGGGCTCCAAGCTCATGAGCCAGGTGGTGATCAATGCCCTGGATGCGTTGCAGAAGGGCGTGGATTTTACCCAAAAGGACTAAAAGGAGAATTTCAATGAAACTGGCATTTATCGGTGACAGCCTGGTGAGCTGTACCAACGTGACACTGTCCGATACCTGGTATGACATCGCTTCCAGGAAGCGAGGCTTCGAGGTGGTGAATAACGCTGCCGGGGGCAAGCTGACCCTGGTCATGTGGGGGATGTTCAACATGGACGTGGTGGATGAAAAGGCGGACGGCGTATTCATCTGCTGTGGCATGAACGATATCCTGCTGGATGATCCCCTGAGCAAGGTGAAGGAAAACATGGCAGGTACCTTCGACAAGGCGGAAAAGGCGGGACTGGATCCGATCTTCATCGGGCTGCCGCCCCTTACCCGCATCGAGAGCACGGAAAAGGGCTGGCAGCTGCCCAGCGAATTCGAAAAGCACAACGCCGTGCTGAAGGAATACCGGCAGTGGCTGAAGGAAGAAGCAGCCCGCCGGAACCTGCCCACCCTGGATTATGAACAGGTGCTCAGCGACGCGGAAAAGGCCGCTGGCCACTCTGTGTTCGAAGACGGGCTCCATCCCACACCGGAAGGGTACCGGGCCATTGCCGATGCCTTTGTGGCTCTGCTGGATGAGACCCAAAAGGACAAGGCATGACCCGGGATCCCAAGGCACCGGTGATCATGACCCGGTCGGTGATGCTGAAAATGGCCAACTCTGCCGGGAATCTCTTCGGAGGCACCTTGATGGGCTGGATGGATGAAGTGAGCGGCATTGCAGCCCACCGGTTTACCTGGACAAGGGTGACTACGGCTGCGGTGAAGGCCATGAATTTTTACGTGCCCATCCCCTATGGCACGGTCCTTCAGCTGGAGGGACGTGTGGTCCGGGTGGGGCATACCTCTCTGGATGTGGCAGTGACAGCCTGGCTGGAGCCGGAACAGGAAGACCAGGAACTCATTCGGGCAGCGGATGCCCTGTTTGTGTATGTCTCTCTGGATGAAAAAGGAAAACCGAAAAAAATAGAGCGGACGCTGTAAACAAGGAGCTGTGATCAATCACAGCTCCTTGTTTCTATTAACCTCCAGGTTTCATCCCTCTAGGCAATGGAAACTTCTGGTTCCGACCATTTTCCGGTATAGTGTAAAAGCAAAGCAAAATCTTATCTATACTGGAATAAAGGAGATCGGTACTACATGAAAATTTTATTGATCAACGGTTCTCCTCATAATAAAGGGAATACGTTCCTTGCTTTGGATGAGATGCGGAAAATCTTCGATCAGGAAAATATCCAGGTGGAATGGCTCCAGGTGGGGAATCAGCCCATCCGAGGCTGTCTGGGCTGCCGGGTCTGCTATCGGACCGGGAAATGTATCATTGACGATCTGGTGAATCGGGCGGCCGGCCTTCTGGAAGAAGCTGATGGTGTAGTGGTAGGAAGCCCAGTCTATTTTGCCCAGGCCAATGCCACGCTAGTAGCGTTCCTGACCCGGCTGTTCTACAGCACCCATTTTGACAAGACCATGAAGGTGGGAGCCAGTGTGGTGGTAGCCCGTCGCGGCGGTTTGTCAGCCACCTTTGATGAGCTCAATAAGTTCTTTACCTTATGCGGCATGCCACTGGCTTCCAGTCAGTACTGGAACAGTGTCCATGGGCAGATGCCCGGAGAGGCCCTGCAGGATCCGGAAGGACTCCAGACCATGCGGACGCTGGCCCGGAATATGAGTTTCCTGATGAAGAGCATTGCCCTGGGGAAGGAAAAATATGGTCTGCCGAAAAAAGAAGTCCCCCATTTTACCAATTTTGTTCGCTAGAAGAGGTGTCCAATATGCAAAAAAGAATGATAGGAAAAAGCGGTATCTGGGTGAATCCGGTGGGGCTGGGCTGTATGGGTTTCAGCCATGCCTACGGTTATGCCATGGATGAACAGGAAACCATCACGGTTTTGCGCCAGGCCCAGGAAATGGGATACGACTTCTTTGATACGGCTGAAGTCTATAAAGGGACGTTGGCTGACGGGCGACTATCCTGGAACGAAGAAGTGGTGGGCAAGGCCCTGGCGCCGGTACGCCAGCAGGTGGTCATCGCCACCAAGATGGGGATCCGGATCAATCCGGATCAATCTCTGAGCACCGATGCCCGGCCGGAAGCCATCCGGAAAAGCTTGGAAGGCAGCCTGAAACGGCTGGGCACGGATTATGTGGATGTGTATTACCAGCACCGGATCGACCCTGTTGTGGAACCGGAAGTGGTGGCGGATACCATGGCCCGGCTGATAAAAGAAGGCAAGATCCGGGCCTGGGGAATTTCAGAAGCCAATGAGGACTATCTGCGTCGGGCCAATGCGGTCTGTCCGGTGGCAGCCATCCAGAACCGGTACTCCATGATGGCTCGCTGGCATGAAAACCTGTTCTCGGTATGTGAAGAACTGGGAGCTTCTTTTGTGGCCTTTTCTCCCATGGCCAACGGCTTCCTGACAGGAAAATACACGAAGGCCGGTCAGTTTACGGATAAGAAGGATTACCGTTCCAAGATGCCGCAGTTTACGGCAGAAGGAGAGGAAAAAGGAAAACAGCTCCTGGAGCTGCTCCAAGAACTGGCAAACCAGAAAAAGGTTTCCATGGGGCAATTGTCCCTGGCCTGGATGCTCTGCAAGAAACCGTATATCATTCCCATCCCCGGCTCCCGGAAAGTTTCCCGCCTGAAAGAGAACTTCGAAGCGGCCCGGGTGGTCCTTTCTCCGGAGGAAATCAGCCGGATCGACCGGGCACTGAACCGGATGGAACTGCCGGTGTTCGGAGGCAGCAAGCTCGTTTCCAAATGAACAGGAAGTATCGACAGCGTACTAGACACTGATAACCTGTACGTTACAGGCTGTTGCCGGAGAGAAACTTCTGCAGCAGCCTGTTTTCTTTTATAATCGAAGCAACACAGAAAAACAAGCAAGAAAGGTTGGAGTAGATATGAACATCTTATTTATCAATGGAAGTCCGGAAGCCAATGGAAACACGGCAGCCCTGGCACAGACGCTACTGAAAGAATATGAGTACAAGACCCTGAATCTGGTGGAGTATCGGATCAATGTGTTTGGGCAGAAACTGCCGGGAGATCAGTTCGAAGAAGTCCTGGACCGGATCCGGGAAGCAGATGTGCTGGTCATTGGTTCTCCGGTATACTGGCATAATATCTGCGGATCCGTCCGTACGCTGCTGGATCGGTTTTATGGCCCTGTGGAAGAAGGCAGCCTGAAAGGGAAACTGTTCTTCCTGTTCCAGGGAGCTGCACCGGAAAAATGGATGCTGGAAGCGGGAGATTATACCATGGATCGTTTTGCCCGGTTGTATGGTTTGACCTACGAAGGGATGGCCACCAATCAGAAAGAGGCAAAGGCACTGGCGGCCAAAATCCGGTAAGGAGACACAGTATGGAAGAAGTAACCTTGAACAATGGAATCACCATGCCGCTGGAAGGCTTCGGTGTTTTCCAGATTACGGATCCACAGGAATGTGAAGAAGCCACCTGGGGGGCACTGAAGGCCGGCTATCGGATGATCGATACGGCAGCGGCCTACGGCAATGAAGAAGCTGTGGGCCGGGCCATCCGGAAAAGCGGGATTCCCCGGGAGGAAATCTTTCTCATTTCCAAATTGTGGCTGCAGGATTATGGGTATGAGAATGCCCAGAAAGGCCTTGAGACATCTCTGGAAAAATTGGACCAGGAATATGTGGATCTGTATCTGCTGCACCAGCCTCTGGGAGATACCATGGGTGCCTGGAGAGCCCTGGAGGATGCCTATCAGGAAGGGAAAGTCCGGGCCATCGGTGTAGCTAATTTTTCGCCGGCCCAGCTAACCGATTTCTGTGAAAGCGTCACGCTGCGTCCGGCTGTGGACCAGGTGGAAATCCATCCGTTCCTTACCCAGGAAATGGCTCTGACCACCATGAATGAATATGGGGTCCAGCCCCAGGCCTGGGCACCCCTGGCAGAAGGAAATTTCGGCATTTTCTCCCATCCGCTGCTGGCGGAAATCGGGAGACGGTATGGCAAGTCACCGGCACAGGTGGCTCTGCGCTGGAATGTGCAGCGGGGGATTTCCGTTATCCCGAAAACCACCCATTGCCAATATATGAAACAGAATTTGGATATCTGGAATTTCCAGCTGACGGAAGAGGAAATGGCCCAGGTAGGCTCTCTGGATCTTGGACACAGTGAAATCGTGGATGTCAGCAATCCCACTTTCATCCGGAACCTGCATTACTGGAAAATCCACGCGTAAAAAAGCTGCCTAGCAGGCAGCCTTTTTCATAACAGAAAGGAGAAAATCATGTGCTTTATGAATCGCTTCCGAATGGAAGTGCAGGGATATACCTTCAAGGTCATATTCGGGATGATTCTGATTCTGACCGTTTCCACCGGAAAATTCTGCTGAAAAAGAAGGAAGTAGTTACTACCGGAGAGAATAAGGAGTATAGAGGATCTTAGAAAGGATGAAACAATATGGCAAACCCCTTGTACAATCCCCAGCTCCTGACGTTTCTCAAAGTAGCAGAAGCGGGAAGTTTCAATAAAGCGGCCGAGGAGCTGTTCATCTCTCCTCCGGCGGTCATCAAGCAGATCAACCTGCTGGAAAATACCCTGGATCTGCGGTTGTTTAACCGGTCTCACAGAGGCCTTTCCCTGACTACGGCCGGGGAATCTCTGCTCCAGGATGCCAAATATCTGGTACAGTACTGCGATGATTCCATTCAGCGGGCTCAGGCAGCCCGGGAAAAGGAACATCAGGTGATCCGCCTGGGGGCCAGTCCCATGACACCTGTGGATTTCCTGCTGGACCTGTGGCCCAGTCTCCAGGAAGTGAGTCCGGATATCCAGTTCCATCTGGTGCCCTATGACAATACACCGGCCAATGCCCGGGAAATCCTGAAAAATCTGGGGCAGAACATCGATGTTGTGGCAGGGGTATATGATGAAGGCATGTTCCATGTACACAGTTATTGCACCGGCTTTCCCCTGCAGGATCAGCCCATGGAAATCTATATGTCGGTGATGCACCCGCTGACGAAGAAATCCCTGCTCCACTGGGAGGATCTGGAGGGACAGACCCTGTGTATGATCCAGCCCGGCTGGAGCAGCCAGATGGACAAACTGCGGGGGGATATCACGGTGAACCATCCGGGAATCAAAGTGCGGAATTTCCCCTTTTACAGCCTGGAAATCTTTAATAACTGCGTGAACCAGGGAGAACTGCTGGTGGGCTTTCCCATGTGGGAAAACACGCATCCCCTGCTGACCAGCCGCACTGTGGACTGGGAGTATAAAATGCCCTATGGCATCCTGTATAACCCCCAGCCGTCGGAAGCGGTCAAGCATTTCCTGAAAGCCCTGCGTACGGTGCTGGGCATCGGACAGAAAAAGGATAAAAAATAAGGAGCTGTGGAATGATGTGACCCCAAAAAGTTAGACCTTAGTAACGAGATGGTTTTTACTGTCTCGTTACTTTTTTATGCTGCCAGCAAAGAAAGCCTGTATTGAACAGGACTTTTCCAGCCCAGTTTTTCCTTGATCCTTTGCTCGTTATAGTATTTGATGTATCGTTCGATAGCGGCTTTTAGTTCTTCGTAGCTGTAGTAGATCACTCCATAATACATTTCCTGTTTCATTAAGCCGAAAAAGTTTTCCATTACAGCGTTATCATGACAGTTACCCTTTCGAGACATGCTCTGAAAAATTCGTTCTTTTTTTAGTTTCCTGGTATAGGCCTTCATTTGGTATGCCCAGCCCTGATCGGAGTGAAACGTTCTTCGATATGGACAATCAGCAGTAATTTCGATTGCTTCAGCTTGAGCTTTCAGTATGCTTTCAGCCGAAGGACGTTTGGCTATTCCATAGCTGATGATTTCATCATCGAACATGTCCAGGAAAGGATCCAGATAAAGCTTGTGCAGGGTCAGATGTCCCTGTGTATCTACTTCATAATATTTGAATTCTGAAGTATCGGTCGTAATCTTCTGATGTGGGATATTCGTCTCAAAACGACGATGTATTCTATTCGGAGCAATGGTCCCTACCTTACCCTTATAGGAACTGTATTTACGGCTTTTCCGGGTAAAGGATGTTACCTGAAGGCTCAGTTTCTGCATGATACGTTGAACTTTCTTCTTGTTCACGCAAATCCCTTGATTCTTCAGCTCACCGGTCATGCACCGATATCCATAATCTTTATGCTGGCTGCGGATTTCCTGTATTTTATCCTCTACTTCCTGGTCTGGATTCACGCGGTCAAACCGTTTCTGCCAGTACATATAGGTCGCTTTGGGCATTTGAGTATAGGAGAGAAGGTCTTTCAATTTGAATGATCTTCGGAGACTGGAGATGATTTTCGCAACTCTCTCATTTTTGCTTCGTCCTCTAAACGCAGTCTCCTCAGTTCTTTTAAAAAAGCATTCTCTATACGGAGTTTAAGATTTTCATCCTCTAACTCCTGGACATGTTCCACACTGATGTCGACCATCGGCTGCTGAACCTGGGTATCTGTTTTTTTGGTTTGAGATTTGTTCAAAGTTCTCTTCCTGCCTTTTTTATGTGACCGTAACGCTTCCGGCCCCGCAATCTTGAATTCGTTGACCCATCTGGCAATCATGGATGGATTATTGATCCCTACTTGAATTGCCAGTTCCTGATATGAGATTTCATTTGTTAAGTAAGACTCTACCACAGAAAGTTTTTCTTTGAAAGAGTATATTTTTTGAGAGCGGGATCTCTTCAGTCCATTATCTCCAAATGCCTTGTAAGCAGAAACCCACTTTAGCAGCTGGCTGCTGCTTGTCATCCCATATTTACGTGAAATAGAAATACACCCTTCGTCACTGTTCAAGTATTCCAGTACTATTTTTTTCTTAAATTCATAGCTGTATTTTGCCATAAAAAACTGACCCCCAATTGTTAGATTTTTGGTCTAACAATTGGGGGTCAGCTCAGAAATCATTCACAACTCCTTATTTTTTATGTACTTATTTACATTCTTCCAGTACCTGCAGCAGTTCTTCCCGGCTGAAGGCTTTGCAGCATCCACCGGTCAGGATGGTGGTATCAGCTACCGCTTTCAGATCGGTGTTCGCAGGGATGCCCAGCTCCCGGAAATTGGTGGGCAGGCCGATTTCTTTGATGAAGGCGGCCAGCTTTTCCAGGAAGGCTTCTGCCAGGGCTTCCTGGTTCTTGCCTTCGGCAGGGATCTGCCATACATTCGTTGCTAGACGGGCGAATTGCGCCGCAGCAGACGGCAGATAATGCCGGTACAGTACCGGATGCAGTACGGCCAGGCCTCTGCCGTGATTACAGTTGGTGTAGGCTCCCAGCTGGTGTTCCAGCATATGGCACTGGAAATCGCCCTGTTTCCCGATCTTCAGGATGCCATTTTCAGCCATGGCGGCGGCCCATACCAGTTCGCTGCGGGCTTCGATATCCTGGGGATCCTTCAGGGTTTGACGGATATTGCGGATGATATTCCGCTGGCAGGCTTCGTTGATTTCATCCGAAAGATTGACCGTACGAGGATTGCCCAGGTAGGTTTCCATACAGTGGCTCAGAGAGTCGAAAGCACCGGAAATCACCTGTTCCAGCGGCATGGTCAGCGTATAGGCCGGATCCAGGATGGCGAACCGATAGTAGGAACCGGTCAGGGGAGACTTGCTCTTTTTGGCTTCGTGGGTGATGACGGCCCCGTTGTTCATTTCGGCTCCGGTTCCGAAGGCCGTGACCACGGCTCCCATGGGGATAAATTGGCTGGGAACCTGTTTCTTGCTGTATTCATAGTCCCAGATATCCTCGTCCAGGAGGGCCTGGGCAGAGACGATTTTGCAGCAGTCGATGACGGAACCACCGCCCACAGCCAGAATGAAGTCGATTTTCTTTTCCCGGGCCAGGCGGGCGCCTTCCTGGACTTTTTCGTAGGTGGGGTTGGACATGATTCCGGAAAAATCCACGATTGTCTTTCCGGCGGCTTCCAGCAGCTGGGTCAATTGGGTATAGACACCATTCCGCTTGATGGAACCGCCTCCGTAAGCCAGCAGTACATTGGGTCCGACCTTGGCCAGCTCACCGGGCAGGGATTGGGCAGCAGCGCCTTTCCCGAAATAAGTCTTGACAGGATACGCATACGTAAATGGATTCATGATGGATGTTCCTTTCTGTAAAGTCTGTGTGGTTTTGCTTTCGCTGTTATCACTGTAGTACCCGGGAGTCGCTACCGGTCAAGATTTTTTTTGTGAAACCTTCAGTAGAAACCTGAAGGTTCGTGCCTGTTAATCAGGGGAATCTTCTGTATGAGAAGGATTTCTTTATAATAGAAGATGCATCGGGGCGAAGGACTCTCCACTTTCCCGATGTTTGGTACTGATGAATCGGCATGGGGCCTTGAAAAGCCCCTTGACCGGTTGTTCGCACCGGATGCTAAAGTAAAAATTAATTAATAACAAAAGGAGATGGCGGTAATGTACACCATGAAACAGGCATGCGAGGCATCCGGATTACCTTATGAAACATTGAAATTCTATTGCAACGAAGGACTGGTCCCCAATTTGAAACGGGATCGGCTGAACCGGCGGATCTTCGATGATCGGGCTGTAGGCTGGATCAAGAGCCTGAAATGCCTGAAAGGTTGCGGGATGGGTATCAAGGAGATGCGGGATTATATGGTCATGTGCCTGGAAGGGAAAAAATCCATCCCGGAACGGATGACGATGCTCCAGAAAAAGAAGGAGGATTTAAAAGCCCAGATCCGGCAGGTGGAACAGTCCATCAAATATATCGAGAAAAAAGAGAAATTCTATCAGGACGTCCAGACGGGAAAAATCAAATACACAAGCAATCTTCTGCCGGAAGAGGACGAAGGGCAGGAATGAGACTGAAGGGAACAAAGCTCCCGGGCTGAAGGAAAGGAAAGAGAAAAAAGGGAATGATGATGCGGCAGATGGCGGGGATGGCGGTGGTCCTCAGTGTGATGACGGTCCTGGGGGTACGGTTGGGAAGTGCGGCAGCGGAAGCAAGGGCGCTGGCTGCCCCTCCGGCCATTGCTCAGGTGGAAAAAGAACTGAGACATTCCAAAGGTGCCATTTTTCCGGTGGGGATGTATAACGCAGGGAATGCGGCCCATTTTACCGGCTACAGTTATGCGGCTGCCCTGACGGATGGGAAGAAAGTCCCGGTGGTGAATGTGACCTTTTACCGGGGATCCCACACCTACTGGCATCGTCATTTTGGGACCTGCCAGATCCTGGTGGGAACTTCCGGTCATGGGTATTACCAGATTTGGGGACAGAAGCCCCAGAAACTGGAACCGGGACAGACCGTAACCATACCGGAAGGTGTGAAACATTGGCATGGCGCGGCACCGGGACAGAATTTTCAGCATGTGGTCGTTATGGAACCCGGTTTCCACACCACCCAGTGGCTGGAACCTGTAGATGAAAAAACATACGAAGCGCTGGCAAATTAGAAATCACAGAAACAGAATGCAGGAGGATTTGGAACGATGCTTGTATTGCAGCAAATGATTATTTTTGTATTGTTGATGTTGGTGGGAGCCTGGGCACGGAAAAAGCAGATCCTCACTGAGGAAAACCAGGCCCAGATTACTCAGCTGGTGCTGAATATCGCCTATCCGGCCATCATCCTGTCCGGAGTTACCGGAGAAGGACCGCATATCGCTGGCCCTGAACTGCTCCAGGCAGGGGGCGTGATCCTGGGGATGCTGGCGGTCCTGCTGGTGGTGGCCCGGGTACTGCCCCGACTGCTGGGCTTCCCCAAAGCTGAGAAGGGGATGGTCAATGTAATGACGGTCTTCACCAACATCGGTTTTATGGGCGTTCCCATGATCGACGGGATTTACGGAAAAGATGCCCTGATCTATATGACGCTGCTGCTGATTCCTTTCAATCTGCTCTTCTTTTCCTATGTAATCCAGACGATCAAGGGCGGAGGTGCACAGGCTGAACCCTTCCGGCTGAAGAATCTCCTGAATCCGGGGATGATTTCCTGTGTACTGGCCCTGATCATTTATCTGGGGCAGATCAAGCTGCCCTATGTACTGACGGCTTCCATCCGGATGCTGGGAAGCATGACGGGCCCTCTGGCCATGATGCTGCTGGGGGCGGCCCTTCTGGAAACGGATTGGAAAACCATGGTGAACCGGCGGATCCTGGTTTATACTGGAATCAAGATGCTGGTGTTGCCCATTGTGGGGACGCTGGCCCTGAAAGCTTTTGTGGACAATACGTACCTGCTGGCCACCTGTATGGCTACGCTGGCTACCCCTTCGGGCAATGTACTGCCGCTCCTGGCAGCTCTGTATAATAAAGAAGCCTATCCGGTTTCCGTCCAGTGTGTGGCACTGACTACGGGTGCGGCTGTGGTGACCATGCCGCTGGTGGCACTGGCTGTGGGATTGGGGTGAAAGCATGAAAATCAGAGAAAAAGCAACTTTGGGCATATTGGCCAGTGTGCTGGCTTTTTCTAGTGGCATCCTGGCGCCTGTTCCGGTCTGGGCCGCAGGGGCTGCTTCACAGCCTGCAAAACGGATCCAGCAGGTTCCCTTCCAGGCAGGTCCCGGGATTGCGGTGGCCAGGACCCGTGCAGGATTGGTACAGGGTTACAAACGGCAGGGCATCTATACATACCATGGAATCCCCTATGCGGAGGCTGAGGAACGGTTCCAGCGGGCCAAACCGGTGAAACCCTGGCAAGGGATTCGGCTGGCTGTGGAGTATGGTCCCATTGCCCAGCAGGAAAAAGGAAGCTTCCCCACCAGCAACTGGGTGGAACCCGGACGGGATTTCGCCATGAGCAACAACAGCCAGAACTTGAACGTGTGGACGCCGGGAATCCATGATGGAAAGAAACGGCCTGTGATGGTCTGGCTCCACGGCGGTGGTTTTTCCAACGGTTCGTCGGCAGAATCCCCTGCCTATGATGGGGAGAACCTGAGCCGCCGGGGCGATGTGGTGGTGGTTTCCGTCAACCATCGGTTGAATGTGCTGGGTCATCTGGATCTTTCCCAGTACGGAGCCAAATACAAAGATTCGGCCAATGTGGGCATCACCGATCTGGTGGATGCATTGCACTGGGTCCAGGATAACATTGCAGAATTCGGAGGAGATCCCCGGAATGTGACCCTGTTCGGGGAATCCGGCGGGGGAGCCAAAGTCCTGGCTCTGATGACCACTCCGGAAGCCAAGGGGCTGTTCCGGAAGGGCATCGTGGAAAGCGGTGCCGTGGAATCCATGGGACCGTACTTCATGCCCCGGCAGCAGAGCCGGCGGATTGCCCAGCTGACCCTGCAGAACCTGGGGCTGGCACCGGCGCAGGTGGACCAGCTGGAAACCATTCCCTATGACAAGCTGGCCCAGGCTTCTGATGCAGCCCTGGCTCAGGCCGGCAAAGAATTCGATGTACCCCTGTGGGATCACAGCGGGTACGGACTCAGCTGGGAACCGATCATCGATGGCAGTTTCCTGCCCACCAACCCGGCCACGGACCAGGGCTTTGCGGAGGCAGGGCGTGACATCCCCCTGCTGATTGGGAGCAACCGGACCGAATGGAGCAATTTCACGCTGCTTTTGGACCTGCAGCACAGCCAGTCGGATAATATCTATTCCTGGAATCAGCAGCAGATCGAAGCGGCTCTGGATAAAAAATATGGAGAACAAAAAGAAGCCGTGGTGCGCGAGTTCCTGAAAGCCTATCCCAACAAGACCCGAGCCGATGCGCTGTATATCGACACCATGATCCGTCAGCCCATCCTGAAAGTGGCCCGGCACAAAGTGGCCCAGGATGGGGCCCCTGTCTACAACTATCTGTTCACCTGGGATTCTCCGGTAATGGGTGGCTCCTATATGTCCTATCATACGGCAGAGATTCCCTTTGTCTTCCATAATATTGATAAACTGGAAGCCCGTATCGGAGACGGGGCGGATGCCCGGAAACTGCAGGATCAGATGAGCGATGCCTGGATTGCTTTTGCCCGGACCGGAAAACCGGCGGTGCCGGGAGGCCCGGAATGGAAACCGTTTACACGGAAGCAGGAAAATGTCATGATCTTTGACGACCAGGTCCGGCTGGCTGATGCACCGGACTATGCTCTGCTGAAATTGGTGGATCCTGGGTATCAAGATTCGTTGCCACCAATTGACCGGTAGTTACTACCGGGTGCTATCCTGTAAAATAGAAGAAAAAATAACAGTAAATCCAATTGCTTTGTAAAGAAAGGAAGGGCTAGTATGAAAATCAACAGATGGGTAACCGGAGCCATCCTCCTGGGACTGCTCCAGGCGGCACCGGCCTTTGCCATGAAACCGGTGACGATCGTGGACCAGGGCAGCTTTGCGGCTGGCGGAAAAGTCGTTACCGCGCCTGGAAAATTCAACGTGAATGCGGATCCCAAAGCCATGGGCGGGCAGACGCTCCACGGGGATCACGCCTATGCGTTCTATCAGGTCCCCCAGCATGCCCACAAGAATGCCCTGGTGTTCCTCCACGGGTATGGCCAGAGTGCCAAAACCTGGGAAACTACGCCGGATGGACGGGGCGGTTTCCAGAATATCTTCCTGGAAAAAGGGTATAAGACCTATCTGGTGGATGAACCCAGAAGAGGGAAGGCAGGTCGGTCCACGGTACCGACGACCATTTCGGCAACCCCGGATGACCAGCTCTGGTTCGACAATTTTCGGATGGGCCAATGGCCGGAAATCTATCCCAATGCAGCCATCCCTCATACCCAGGAATACCTGGACCAATTCTTCCGCACCATGACGCCGGATACCGGGTCCTTTGACGGGAAACTGGTGGCAGACGGGGTGACGGCCGTCTTTGAAAAAGCCGGAGACGGGGTACTGATTACCCATTCTGCCGGCGGTGGTCCGGGCTGGCTGGTGGCTGCTCAGTCTCCTCATGTAAAGGGTGTCATCGCCCTGGAACCGGGGACATTCCCCTTCCCGGAAGGCGAAGTTCCGGCTGTGGAGGAAACCACCAGTCCCTGGCCAGCCAAAGGGATGGCTGTCAGCAAAGAACAGTTCCAGAAGCTGCTGAAGATCCCCATGGTGGTCTATTTCGGTGATAACATTACCGGCGGGGATAAACCGTTGGCGAACTGGGGATTCGATAACTGGCGTGTCCGTCTGAACCTGGCTCGGAAATGGGAAGCGGTCATGAAGAAATACGGCGGAGACGCCCAGGTGATCCTGCTTCCGGAAAAAGGCATCAAGGGCAATACCCACTTCCTGATGAGCGATCTGAACAACGGGCAGGTGGCCAATGAAATGGAACGGTGGATGAAGGAAAAAGGCCTGACAAAGTAAGGAAAGAGAACCATGAAAAAACAAGTGATGCAGAAAACAATGGCGGCCCTGGCTCTGACCATGAGCCTGGCGACCTGTGTCCCGTCCGGGTTCGCAGCTGCGGCAGCAAAGCCCCAGGCTCCCCTTGTCATCGCGGAACAGGGAAGTTTTACAGTGGGCGGAAAGACACTGGCCCATGACTGTACCTTCTCTCCGGAACATTTCCTGGAACCCCAGGGTCAGACGGCTTATGGGGACCATGCCTATGTGGAATACCAGAAACCGGTCCATCCCCGGAAATACCCTCTGATTTTCCAGCATGGGGGTGCCCAGACCAAACGGACCTGGGAAACCACACCGGATGGACGGGAAGGCTTCCAGACCATTTTCCTGCGGAAGGGGTATACTACCTATATCCTGGATCAGCCCCGAATCGGGGAAGCCGGACTGGCCCTGCAGGCCGATAACGGTAAGAACCCCTATGCGGCCAATCCCATGTATGCCGATCATACCATGTATATGCTCTGCCGGCTGGGGACGTTCAAGGATGGCAAGCCGGTGGCTTTTGCCAATTCGGCGTTCCCCAAAGATGCGGAAAGCGTGAACCAGTTCCAGCGGACCTGGACGCCTTATACCGGCCAGCTGGATGATGATGTGAGTGCAGATGCCCTGGCGGCTCTGTTCGAGAAAACGGGGCCGGCCATCCTGGTGACCCATTCCATGGGCGGTACGGTGGGCTGGAGAACCCCGTTCCGTACGGATAAGGTAAAGGCCATCGTGGCCTTCGAACCGGGCGGCAGTCCGTTCCTGTTCCCGGAAGGGGAAGTGCCGAAGGCAGAAATCCCCGTCTATGCACCGGTCCAGGCTACGGCCAAGGGTGTGCCTCTGGAAGATTTCCTGAAACTGACCCGGGTTCCTATGATCCTGTTCTATGGAGATAACATTGCGGACAAACCTACGACGGAAGTGGGACCGGATAAATGGCGCAGTGAAATGGATATGGCAAAGAAATTCGTGGCAGCGGTGAACCGCCACGGCGGCGATGCCACGCTGGTCCATCTGCCGGATATCGGGATCAAGGGGAATACCCATTTCCTGATGAGTGACCTGAACAACCAGCAGGTGGCGGAGCAGATGGAAAAGTGGCTGGAGCAGAAAGGCCTGGCCAAATAAGGAGAAGGTCCTGTGAAAAAGACAACTTTATGGAAAAGACTGGCCGTAGGCCTGACTCTTGTGGGCATGTTGGGAGGCAGTGGAATGGCACTGGCAGCAGAAAGTACCTTGAGTGGATACGACCGGGCGGCTGCTGCCCGGAAAACCTATGAAAAGATGATGGGACGACAGACAACCGGATTGGAAAAGACCGATCCGGAACTGGATGCCATGCTGAAGGAATATATCTATGGCGATATTGCCCGGCAGGCCAAACTGCCCAGCCGGGAACAGCATCTGCTTACCCTGGCGGTGTTGGTGACCCAGCAGAACCAGAGTCTTCTCGATAAAAATGTGCAGGGAGCCCTGCAGGATGGGGTCAGTCCCCTGGAAATCCGGGAAACTGTGTATCAGCTGGCACCCTATATCGGTTTCGGCCGGGTGGCGGACGCCATGACGACTGTGAATGGCGTATTCCGCAAAAATGGAGTGGCCCTGCCTCTGCCGGCGGACGGAACCACCACGGATGAAGACCGGTTCGACAAAGGTCTGGCCTTCCAGGTGGGGACCTATGGGGAACGGATCAACCAGATGCGGGCCAACACCCCGGAAGAACAGAAGCACCTGCAGGATGATCTGTCTGCCTTCTGTTTCGGGGATATCTATACCCGGAAGACACTGGATCTGAAGACCCGGGAAATGATCACAGTGGCTGCCATCGGGACCCTGGGGACCGGTGAGCCCCAGTTCATTTCCCATGTACGGGGTCTGCTGGCCGCCGGGGCCTCCAAAGAAGAGGTCATCGGGGTGATCACCGTGATGAATCCCTATATTGGATTCCCGCGGACCCTGAACTGTCTGAAGAACGCCAATACAGTGTTTGCGGAGAAATAAAGGAACAGGAGACTGTGAAGAGTTTTCACAGTCTCCTTTTTTCTTTGGACAAAAATGCGGTACAATAGGAAGAACCAATCGTTGCTAAAGGGGAGTCACACATATGATCTATTATTTTTCGGCCACGGGGAATTCCCTGGCCATGGCAAAGCAGCTGGGCGAGGCTCTGGAGGATTCCTTCCAGTCCATCACCCGGGTTAGCGAGAAAGCTCTGCAGGGCGAAACCATCGGGCTGGTGTTCCCGGTGTTCTATGGGGATGTACCGGTGAACGTGGCAGAATTCGTCCGTACCCATGAGTTTCCCAAAGACGCCTATATCTATGCCCTGGCCACCTGCGGCAGTTCCTGGGGTCGCACGTTCCGGACCCTGCAGAACCTGCTGCAGGCGCAGGGCTGCAGGCTTTCCTGGAGCCGGGCCGTGCCTCTCATCGCCAACAGCACCATCTGCGGCAGGTCCCACATCGGCTACGATCTGCACAAGCTGGACAAGGAACCGGAAGTAGTGAAGGAAGCGGTCGAAGCCATCCGGAACCGGAAAGAAGATCACAGCCTGGAAACCGGGTCCCTCATGGCCAGCCTGTTCGACAATCCCATCGGCCACGCCATCGGCGACTGGTACATGCGCATCCAGGTGGATCCGGACCGGTGCAAAAAATGCGGCGAATGTGTGCGGCCGTGCCCGCAGCAGAACATCACGATGGGAGAGAAAGCGGCCGTCATGGGGAAGGACTGCATCCAGTGCCTGGCCTGCCTCCACGGCTGCCCGTACCAGGCCATCACCGTGCGGGGCCGGGTGGTACTCAAGGAAGACCAGTGGCGTCACCCGAGAGTGACGGTGCAGGAACTGGAACGGGAGGCGCGATAAAAGAATGGACGAACGCTTTGCGAAACAGCTGCGGTTCATCCTGGAGCTGGACAAGGAAAAGACCATATTGCGGCAGACTCATCTCACCGGGTACAAACGGCAGGAAGACGATGCGGAACACGCCTGGCACATGGCGGTGATGGCGTGCCTTTTGAAGGAATATGCCAACGAGCCCTTTGACCTGGCCAAGACCCTGCTCATGATCTTGCTCCACGATGTGGTGGAAATCGACGCTGGGGATACGTATGCCTATGATGCGGAAGCGGTGAAGAGCCAGCGGCAGCGGGAAGAAAAGGCGGCGGACCGGATTTTCGGCCTGCTGCCCGAGGACCAGGCCAGGGAATTCCGGGCCCTTTTTGAGGAATTCGACAGGGGAGATACGCCGGAAGCCCGGTACGCCCACGCCCTGGACAACTTCCAGCCCATCCTGCTGAACGATGCCAATGACGGCAAAGACTGGCGGGCCCATCAGGTGCATCGGCAGCAGGTGGAAAAACGCAATGCCCGTACCCACGAGGGCAGCGAAAAAATCGGGAAAGCCGTCCAGGCCATCATCGATAGAAACGTGGAAAAAGGGAACTTGCTGCCATAAAAAAAGGGGCTGTGAAATAATACTTCACAGCTCCTTAAATTCGCCAGCGTAAGCTGGCTTCCATCGGCTAGTGACTAGTGACCAGTGACTAGTGACGGGGTGTGAAAGAGCATTTTTTCACACCCCCTTTTTCCCTTTCACACAATACCAGATCCATACCAGGAACACTGCCGCAATGCCCAGCCAGTGGGCCAGGGTGGCAGGACCCTGTTTGATGAACATATCCTCGTAGCCTTTGAGATACACACCCAGCAGAAGCAGGGGCAGGCCATGGGTCAAATAGGGCTTCCAGAAACCGGGCAGGTTCCGGCCCTGGCCGGCGTTCACCTCCGCCAGGAAATTGTTCCAGCCCCAGCCGTTCTTGCGGGTGCAGAACAGCACGAAAGTCAGGCCGCCCAGGGGCAGCAGGTTGTTACTGACGATGAAGTCTTCCAGGTCCAGCACACCGGTGCCGGGACCCAGGGGCTGGAAGCCGCTCCACACGTTGAAGCCCAGCACGCAGGGGATACTGCCCACAGCAATGAGAACAAACACAATCCAGGCAGCCTTGGGCCGCTCCCAGTCGAACAGTTCCCGGAAGCAGGCGATGATGCTTTCCATGACGGCAATGACCGTGGACAGGGCGGCGAAGGACAGGAAGATGAAGAACAGGCTGCCCCAGATCCGGCCGCCGGGCATCAGGGTGAACAGGTTGGGGATGGTCAGGAAGATCAGGGACGGACCGGCGTCGGGCTGGATGCCGTAGGCAAAGCAGGCGGGGATGATGATGAACCCGCTCATGAGGGCTACGAACGTATCCAGGGCGGTGATGGTTATAGCTTCCCCGGGCAGGCTCCGTTTCTTGTCCATATAGGAGGCAAAGATCATCATGGCTCCGTTGCCGGCACTCAGGGTGAAGAAGGCCTGGCTCATGGCGGCGTAGATCACATTGCCCCAGCCAATCTTTTCAAGAGAAGGGAAGTTGGGAACCAGGTAGAACTCGATGCCCTTTTCCGCGCCGGGCAGGAACACGGAATGGACGGCCAGCACCATCATGAGCAGCAGCAGGGCACTCATCATGACCTTGGTGATCCGTTCGATGCCCTTTTCCAGGCCCATGTAGCAGACTACGAAGCCGATGAGGCAGGACAGGAACGTCCAGAAGCCCATGGTAAGGGGCTGGGCCAGCATCTGCTTGAACGTGGTCTGGATGAAGGCCGGGGACTGGCCCACGAAGGTGCCTTTCAGGTGCAACCAGCAGTATTCCAGCATCCAGCCGGTGACGGTGGTGTAGTACAGCATCAGGATGAGGACCCCGGCAATCCCGATGTATTTCAGATGGGGCCAGCGGCTGCCTTTGGGAGCCAGCACATCGAAGCATCGGGCCACGCTGCGGCGGCCGCCCCGGCCCATGGCGAATTCGCACAACAGCACCGGGATGCCCAGGATCAGCAGGAACAGCAGATACAGCAGGATGAAAGCCGCCCCGCCGTACTGGCCGCACAGATAGGGGAATTTCCACACATTGCCGATGCCGATGGCACAGCCAGCGCTGACCAGGATGAAGCCCAGCCGGGATTGAAAGGAGTCACGTTGGGAAGATGGTTCTGTCATAAAGTTCTACCTCGCTTCTTTGCTACAAATACATATACAATTATGGTTACATACGATACGATTTTACAATATATTCGCATATCTTGCAAATGGAACATAAAAAAGAAGAGCTGTGAAAAAACATTCACAGCTCTTCCTTCTTTTTCCCTGCCGCTGTATAGAAGATGAAGCCCAGGAACAGGGCGGCTACGCACAGCCAGAAAGCCAGGACCTGGGGCCCCTGCTTTACGAACATGTCGTAGTAGCCTTTGATGTAGATAGTGATGATCAAAATAGGCAGTACGTACAGCAGGTAATTCCGCAGAGAGGCGGGCAGGTTGCGGCCTTCTCCATCATTGGCTTCGGCCAGGAAGTTCTGCCAGCCCCAGCCGTTCTTCTTGGTGCAGAACAACACGAAGGCCAGGCTGCCCAGGGGCAGCAGGTTGTTGGAAACGATGAAATCTTCCAGATCCAGCACGGAGGAGCCAGGGCCCAGGGGCTGGAAGCCGCTCCACAGGTTGAAACCCAGCACGCAAGGCACGCTCAGCAGGATGATCAGCACCCCGTTGATGCACACGCTTTTCTTTCGCTCCCAGCCGTACAGGTTCATGCCGAAGGCGATGATGTTCTCGAACACGGCGATGACCGTGGACAGGGCCGCAAAGGACAGGAAGATGAAGAACAGCATGCCCCAGAACCGGCCGCCGGGCATGAGGGTGAACAGGTTGGGGATGGTCAGGAAGATCAAGGACGGACCCGCATCCGGTTTGATGCCGTAGGCGAAGCAGGCGGGGATGATGATGAACCCGGCCATGAGGGCCACAAAGGTATCCAGGGCCGTGATGGTGGACGCTTCGCCGAACAGGCTGCGGCCGTGGGGCAGGTAGGCCCCGAAGATCAGCATGGCGCCGATGCCGATGGACAGCGTGAAGAAAGCCTGGCTCATGGCGGCGTAAATTACGTTGCCCCAGCCCAGTTTGTTCATGGTTCCCCAGTTGGGCACCAGGTAGAATTCGATGCCCTTTTCCGCTCCGTCCAGGAACAGGGAATGGGCAGCCAGGACAATCATGAGCAGCAGCAGGGCGGTCATCATCCATTTGGTGATCCGTTCCACACCGTTCTGGATACCCAGGTAACATACGGCAAAGCCCAGCAGGCAGGTGACCACCATCCAGAACAGCAGCGTGGCCGGGTCCTTCAGCATGGCGCCGAACGTGGCTCCGATGAACTGGGTGGAAGCCCCTACGAATGTGCCCTTGATGTGGAGCCAGCAGTAGTAGAGCATCCAGCCGGTGACCGTGGTGTAATACATCATCAGCATGTAGCAGCCCACGATGCTGATGCCCTTGAACCGGTGCCAGCGGGTGCCCGGAGGTTCCAGGACTTCGAAGCTTCGGGCAGCGCTGCAGCGGCTGCCCCGGCCGATGGCAAATTCACATACCATCACCGGGATGCCCATGATCAGCAGGAAAATCAGATAAATCAGGATGAAGGCGGCTCCGCCGAATTGGCCGCACAGGTACGGGAATTTCCAGACGTTCCCGATGCCGATGGCGCAGCCGGCACTGACCAGGATGAAGCCCAGCCGGGAGCTGAAGGATTCCGTGGAAACAGCTTTCTCAGTCAAAAAAACACCTCATTTCAAAATGTAACAAATCTGTGACTTCTATTGTATTATAGTGTGTAAAAAGTTGCAACAGGACTTTTAACGGACTTTTGGCTGGATCATGGGCGGGGTCTGGGCCTGTACCTTGGGGCCGGTGGGCATGGGTGCCTGGGGCATGGGCTGGTTCTGGGGGTTCTGCTGCTGCATCATCTGGCCCTGTTGTCTGTTCCTGTCCAGGTGCTGTCCCTGGGGCTGATGGGCCTTTTGGGACGGCATTTCCTTCTGGGGACGGTTCTGCTGGGCCCGGCGGAGGGCTTCCTGCTCCATCCGCTGCTGCCGTTCCTGGGCGGCTTTTTTGGCGGCCTGTTTCGTGGAATGCTGGTGCCAGAAAAACAGTCCCAGGCACAGCACTGCCAGGACCACCAGAGCCAAGATCTGGTGGAGAGGAGAGCGGGGGCCGCTATCCCCGTCTTTTTTTCGGAATCCTTCCAACAGGAATTGTTGGATTTTCTTCAGCATATCGTACATCCTTTCTCATATACAGAAATCAAGAGTCTGAGCCTATTGTATCCTTCTCCCGACAAAATTACAATCGGCAGGGATGAAAGCTCTGTGATATAATAGGAAAGCATTGAATTGATTTTGTCTTGAAAAGAAAGGGCAGGAAACCCATGCGGAAAAAATACTTCTTTTTTGATATCGACCAGACCCTGGGCTTGGGCATCACCCGGCAGGTGCCGCCCGATACCCAGTATTGTATCGATGAACTCCAGAGGGAAGGCCATTTCGTAGCCCTGGCTACCGGACGGATCCAGTGTGATGCGGCGGCTTTTGCGGAAAAGCACGGCATCCATTCTCTGGTGGCGGACGGAGGCAACAGCCTTACGGTGGACGGAAAAATCCTGGAGATGGAGGGACTGCCCCTGGCTCCGGCCAAGGCCCTGCTCCGTCAGCTGGAAGACTGGAAACGGCCCTGGTCCGTGGTGCTGGACAACACCCTGGACCGGTACACCCCGTATGAGGACTATCCCCGGGAGGACCCTCACAATTATATGGAAACCAAAGTACAGCCGCTGCCCATCGACGACCTGCCGGCCATCTATAAGATCATGTATGTCCGGGGAAAAAACGGGGAGAGGGAACCGGATCGGCAGGGTCTGCCCCATCTGCCTTTCATCGATGACACCTGGCTGGTGGAGCCGGTGGACAAGGGCGCCGGCATCGAAAAGCTGATGCACCGGCTGGGAGCCGATCCCCACGACGCCGTTGTGTTCGGGGATGGACTCAACGACATCACCATGTTCCGGAAGCCCTTCTTCGGCGTGGCCATGGGCAACGCCCGACCGGTGATCAAGGAGCGGGCTGATTACGTGACGGATGACAACGATAAGGGAGGCATCCTGAACGCCTGCCGGAAGTTCGGGTGGATCACGAAGTAAACACTCCCCCTCCGTAGGGGCTACCCGTCAGGGGAGCCCGACTAACAATTACCTTCCTTTCCGTAGGGGCTACCCGTCAGGGGAGCCCGCAAAGTGAAGAGTGCAGAGAAAAGAGGCAATGAGATGAAGGTTTGGAAAATTACAACGGGGATCCTGCTGATGAGCCAGCTCTCCCTGGGGCTGGCCTGGGCCGATGCCCCTTCCATTGCAGCCATTGTGAAACCTTCCAAAGGGTACGTATGGCGGCTGGATACGAAGAACAAACTGCAACTGCCCCGGAATTACCGGGCAGACGTGGAAAACCGCATGAGCGGCAGTGCTCAGCCTTCCATTTTGGGGCTGTCCTCTCTGGTCCAGGAGCTGGCCCAGCAAGGGGTAAAGCCCAAACAGATCATCCTGGTAGACCTGCGGCAGGAATCCCACGGGTTCGTGAACGGCCAGGCTGTCAGCTGGTACGGGGACAACAACTGGGCCAATGTGGGCAGGACCGGCGATGCCATCCAGAAGGACGAAAACCGCCGGCTGGAGAAGACCCTGGATACAGAGACTTCCTATTACAAACTGGACAAGAATAAGAAACCCCATTTCAAAGGAAAAGAAAATGTGGTGGCAGCCCTGACGGAGCAGCAGGCGGCTGCGTCCTTTGGTCTGGGATATGCCCGGTTTGCCAGTACGGACCATATCTGGCCGGAACCGGAGGAAGTGGATGCGTTCCTGGCCTGGCAGAAGACGCTGCCGGAAGACGCCTGGCTGCATTTCCACTGCCAGGCGGGCAAGGGCCGGACCACGGCTTACATGATCATGCGGGACATCTGGCTGAACGGGCAGAAGGACAGCCTGGAGACCATCTGTGACCGGCAGCATGCCCTGGGCGGCCAGGATGTGCTCCACATGACCCATAAGGAAGCCTGGCGCCAGACCATCGACGACAACAAAGTCTATCGCCTGAAGCAGTTCTATACCTATGTAAAAGGGCTGCAGCAGGGTACCATTACGGGAACGTGGACGGAGTATCTGAAGCAGAATCCGTGAATTAGTGATTATTGGGTAGTGATTAGTGTGAGTGCGATCCGTTCGTAGGGGCTACCCGTCAGGGGAGCCCGTTCCCAGGTCTGAAGGTTTTGTCATTAAAATTTGCATAGCAAATTTTTTCC
Source organism: Acidaminococcus timonensis (assembly GCF_900106585.1). Classification (NCBI taxonomy): domain Bacteria; kingdom Bacillati; phylum Bacillota; class Negativicutes; order Acidaminococcales; family Acidaminococcaceae; genus Acidaminococcus; species Acidaminococcus timonensis. The sequence goes on along the minus strand of NZ_FNWH01000005.1, from coordinate 96,955 downwards.
TTCACCAACCACGAATCACTAGCCACTAACCACAAAAAATAGGGACTGTGACTTTTGTCACAGCCCCTATTTTTTACTTATCTTTTTTCAAAAATCCCGGCGTGGTCAGATACCGGTCGCCGTTATCCGGCAGCAGAACCACCAGGGCCTTACCTTTGTTTTCCGGACGCTGGGCTACTTGTACAGCCGCAGAAAGGGCAGCACCACCGGAAATCCCGATCAGGAACCCTTCCTTGTGGATGAAGTCCCGGGCGGTGGAGTAGGCTTGGTCGGTGGTGGCCGTCAGCACTTCATCGTAGATCTTGGTATCCAGGGTCTTGGGCAGGAAGTTGGTGCCGATGCCCTGGATTTTATGAGGACCGGGTTTGCCCTTGCTCAGCAGGGGAGAATCCGCCGGTTCCAGAGCGATGACCTGTACGGAAGGTTTCTTTTCCTTCAGATATTCACCTACACCGGTCAGGGTACCGCCGGTGCCCACGCCGGCTACGAAGATGTCCACTTCGCCGTTGGTGTCTTCATAGATTTCCGGGCCCGTGGTGGCTTTGTGGGCCGCCGGGTTGGCCGGGTTGTCGAACTGTTCCGGAATGAAGCTGCCGGGGATGGCGGCTGCCAGTTCCTTGGCTTTTTCCACGGAACCGGCGATGCCCTTTGCGGCTTCCGTCAGCACCACTTCCGCACCGTAGGCGGCAATCATGTTCCGCCGTTCGATGGACATGGTTTCCGGCATCACCATGATGGCCCGATAGCCTTTCATGGCAGCTACCGCAGCCAGGCCGATGCCCGTGTTGCCGCTGGTGGGTTCGATGATGGTGCCGCCGGGTTTCAGGGTGCCCCGTTTTTCCGCATCTTCAATCATGGCCTTGGCAATCCGGTCTTTGGCAGAACCAGCCGGGTTGAAGCTTTCCAGTTTCACCAGCAGGCGGGCTGCCAGGTTCTTGTCTGCAGCAAACTTTTTCGGTTCCAGCAGGGGGGTATGGCCAATCAGATCCAGGACACTCGTATATACTTTAGACATCATATTCTCTCCTTTGATATTCACAGATGATGTTGTTGGATGGTTGCAGGCAAATCAAAAGAGAGTCAACATCGCGGACCGAGGGGCCCGTTCCACCATTCTGTCTGCATAAGGAAGCCTCCTCCTGGTTATCGGAAATTCACAGCCCGTTTCAGCGGGACTGCTGTCTGCTGGGCGCGCAGGTCATTGACCTGCCGTTTTAAAATGGCCACCTGTTTTTCCAGGGCCGTAATCTGATCTTCAATGGGGTCGGGCAGCCGGTTGTGGTTCAGATCCACATCCCGTTCACTGTGGGCCGGTGCCACCCGGATGCCCTTGCGGGCCACCACATGGCCGGGGATGCCCACCACGGTGGAGTAGGGAGGGACCTCTTTCAGCACCACACTGCCGGAGCCGATCTTGGCCCCTTCTCCTACGGTGAAGGATCCCAGAACCTTGGCACCGCAGGCCACCACCACATAATCACCGATGGTGGGATGGCGCTTGCCTTTTTCCTTGCCGGTACCGCCCAGGGTCACACCCTGGTAAAGGGTCACGTTGTTGCCGATGATGGTGGTCTCGCCGATGACGATGCCCGTGCCGTGGTCGATGAACAGTCCTTCGCCGATTTGGGCACCGGGATGGATCTCGATACCGGTGAAGAATCTGGACACTGTGGAAATGAGCCGGGCCGTCACGAACCAGGACTTTTCATAGAAGAAATGGGAAAGCCGGTAGGCCCAGATGGCATGGAGACCGGAGTAACACAGGAGCACTTCCAGTGTGTTTTTCACTGCTGGATCCCGTTGTTTGATGACCCGGATGTCATTGCGCATGGATGCGAACATAGCCTATCTCCTCCCTTTTTGGATACAAAAAAAGACCGCCTCCTGACAGAGGCGATCTCTCGCGGTTCCACTCTGATTGCAGCAAAACTTCTGCTGCCACTCATACCGGTAACGGCGGCTACCCGTAAAGCCCTACTTCAGGTTCGGACTTTCTGCTCCCAAAGGCATTCCCGCTTCTCAAGCTTCAGCGCAAACTTTCAGCCGGTGATTCGCGCTCTCTGTGCCACTTTTTGAAGGGTACTTGTTTTGGTCATTGCATTTTCGTTTTGAATATGGCTGTATTGTATTATTTTCGAATACACTTGTCAAGTATTATTTTATTAAAAATTTTTACAGGGTCCCCGTTGCAGCCTCTTACGGGAAAATGGTATGATATTCTTTACTGAAATGAAAGAAGGCAGAAAGTAATGGAGAAGGATCAGGGGAGAAACTCCTCAAAGAACCATAAAAAGTACGGCCTGCTGCTGATGGTGTGTGTCCTGGTGTTCCTGGGCGTGCTGCTCACCGGTTGTTTTGCCCTGGGGTACCATGGAGTGGGAGCTCCGGGACCTACCGTGCCGGTGAAGACAGAGGCACCGAAAGAGCCGCAGACACCCCCGGAAAAACAGCAGTCACCGGTGGAAAGCCTGCAGCAGCCTAAAGAAGACCAGAAAGAGACGGCCCAGCCGGCTGCGCAGCAGCCCCTGGAGCCCGGGAAGAAGTATTCCATCCTGGTGGATAAGAGTGAGCACAAACTGTATCTGAAAGACGGGGATGCGGTGGTACGAACCTGGGGCTGCGCCATCGGAAAAGGAGGCCTGGGCCAGAAGGAACGCCGGGGTGATAATATGACCCCCACCGGGACCTTTACCATTGATGAAATCGATGATGCCTCCGGATGGAGCCATGATTTCGGTGACGGCAACGGCGAGATTCAGGGAGCCTATGGCCCCTGGTTCCTGAGCTTGGATACGGAAGAACTGAGTCAGGGCAACTGGGACGGCATTGGAATCCACGGCACCCATGATCCGGCTTCCATCGGCACCGATGCCTCGGAAGGATGTGTCCGTCTGGATAATACAAATCTGCAGCAATTGAAACAAGTTGCTTATATAGGCATGCCTGTGACCATTCAGGACTGATACCAAATACGCTTTGTAATAATCATTCCAGAAAACACAAAAATCAGCGTCATATCAAGCTTTTTTAACATAAAAAGAGTTGACAAAATAAATACAAACCTGTATATTAAATATAGTAATTATTATTAAAAAGACATATCCACAAAAAAGATAAGAAGGAGGTGTTGGATACGTTAACTGCAGGAGAATTGGCCCAACTGCTCCGGGACAATGGCTGTAAGGTTACACCCCAGAGACTGGCCGTATACGATATGCTGGCCCATACCACGGAACATCCCACCGCAGAAATGATCTATAACAAGGTGAAGGAGAAATACCCCACCATGAGTTTCGCTACGGTGTACAAATCCGTGGAAATCTTCAGCAAGCTGCACATCATCCAGGTGCTGAACACCGGGGAAGACAGTTTTCGCTATGACGCCAATGTGATGGAGCATCCTCACATCCGCTGCATGAAATGCGGCAAGGTGTGCGATGTACCCCATCTGGATGCCAAAGCCATCGAAAGCCTGGTGGCAGCGGAAACCGGGTTCACTGTCCAGGGCCATCAGTTCTATTTCTATGGTCTGTGCCCGGATTGTCAGCCCAAAAAAAACTGAAGCCGAAACAAAATGCCGGACTCGCAAGAGTTCGGTATTTTTTTACATTTCTTTCCTTGTTTTTGCTATAATGATAAGTATAATAGCGGGGAGAAGGATTGCCCCGACATTTTTGTATAGAACGGTGTTTGTATGACTTTGACGAATTTTGCTGTTGCGGTACTGGCCAGCGGAAGCCGGGGCAATTCTACCCTGATCCAATGCGGACAGACCGCTATATTGATCGATGCGGGGATTTCCTGTCGGCGGATCGTCCAGGGACTCCGGGCCTGCGGCCTGGAGCCGGAAGCCCTCAGCGGGATTTTCCTGACCCATGAACACAAGGACCATGTGGCCGGTCTGGATGTGTTTGCCAGACACTACAGCCAGATCCCCATCTTTGCCAATGAACGGACCTGGGCCCAGCTTCCGGTACGGCGGCGGCTGCCCCGTACCCAGGTGCGGGTGATTCCCCGGAGCTGTACCCTGGGCAGCCTGCAAATCAAGTCCTTCCGGATCCCCCATGATGCAGCGGATCCGGTGGGCTACGAGATCTTCAGCGGGGATGAGAAGTGTACCTACCTGACAGACTGCGGGACCATCACCAAAACAGTGGAGCAGGCGGCGGAAGGGGCTGATGTAATGGTCCTGGAAGCCAATCACGATGAGACCATGCTGCGGAACGGACCCTATCCCATCGCCCTCCAGCGGCGGATCATGGGAGAGGACGGGCATCTGTCCAACAAGACAGCCGGTCAGTTCCTGGCTTCTCTGGAGTCGCCCCCACGGGAAGTGTTCCTGGCCCATCTCAGTGAAAAGAACAATACGCCGGATCGGGCCTATCAGACCGTGAAGGATGCCCTGGAGGGGGCTTCCAGGATCCGGAAGATTCAACTCTATGTGGCCAGCCAGCAGACGCTGGTCAGCAACGTGTGGTAAAAAGGAGAACCATCATGAGATACGATATCAAGAAGAAAACAGCAGGAATCCTGCTGGCCCTGTCTGTAAGCACCAGCATCCTGGCCGCGGGCTGCGGTGCCGCCGGCAGCAAGAGTGCTGCCAACAAGGCGGAGACCAAACCGGCCGTAAACCAGGCGGAACAGATCAAGCAGAAGGAAGCCAAACTCAGTTCCGCCCGCAATACTCCCATTGTCCAGGCCGCCAAGAAGGTGGGGCCTGCCGTGGTCGGTATCACCAACAAAGCGCTGGTACGGGATTATTTCAACCGGACCCAGCTGGTGGAACAGGGCAGCGGCTCTGGGGTGATTTACAGCAAGGATGGCCTGATTGCCACCAACAACCATGTGGTGGCCGGGGCCCAGGAAATCGTGGTGAGCCTGCCGGACGGCAAGACCTACAATGGGAAAGTGCTGGGTACGGATCCCACCACGGATCTGGCTGTGGTGAAAATCGAGGCCAATGAAGATCTGCCTGTGGCTGAATTCGGAGATTCCGATTCCCTGATGGTGGGCGAACCGGCCATTGCCATCGGCAACCCCCTGGGGATGGAATTCCGGGGCAGTGTGACGGCGGGCGTGATCAGTGCTCTGAATCGGAGCCTGGATATGGGCGAACGGCGATTCAAGCTGATCCAGACCGATGCGGCCATCAACCCCGGGAATTCCGGCGGTGCCCTGGTCAATGCAGATGGTCAGGTCATCGGCATCAACAGTGCCAAGATCGCTGCCTCCGGGGTGGAAGGCATCGGCTTTGCCATCCCCATCAACGAAGCGAAACCCATCCTGCAGGAACTGGCCACCAAAGGCCGGGTGGTCCGTCCGTATCTGGGGGTGAGCCTGCTGGACAAGAACCTGGCCCAGCGGCTGGGCTTTGACCTGGATCTGAGAGGAGGGCTGTTTGTTGTAAAGTTGTTTCAAAACGGCCCTGCATATCGTGGTGGAATCCGTCCAAACGATATTATCGTTAAGTTCAACGGTACTGCGGTGGATTCTGTAGCCGACCTGCGGGATGCACTGGGCAAGTGCCAGGTGGGTGAACAGGTTCCTGTGACCATCCTGAGAGGGGACGAAGAAGTGACCAAAACGGTGACGCTGACCGAGATGCCTCAGCAGAGCAGCCAGCAATGATTAGGATCACCATTGCCTGCGTGGGCAAACTGAAGGAAAAATACCTGCGGGACGCGGAAGCGGAATTTACCAAGAGACTGGGGGCTTACTGCCAGCTGGAGACCCGGTGCATCAATGAGGAGAAGATGCCCGACAATGCTTCACCGGCAGAGGAGAACCAGATCCTGGCCCGGGAAACGGAACGGGTGCTGAAGCTGATCCCGGAACACAGCTATGTGGTGCTGCTGGATCTGAAGGGAAAGGAAATCTCTTCCCCGGAACTGGCCGGGAAACTGGGCCAGTGGATGGTGGAGGGAGTGAGCCACCTGACCTTTGTGATCGGTGGTCCTTTCGGATATACGGATGACCTGCGGAAGCGTGCGGACTTCCGCTGGAAATTCTCACCGCTGACATTTACCCACCAGATGATCCGGATCCTGCTGCTGGAGCAGATCTATCGGGGGGTCAAGATCCTGCGGAAAGAGAAGTATCATCATTGAGGGGATACGTGGTTAGTGGGTAGTGAGTAGAGACTGGGTCGCGCATGCGGCCTGCAAGGGGGAGAAAATCATGGAAAAAGCAAAGGTATATTTTACGGATTTCCGGTGTCCGGTGGGGACCAGCCTGCTGGATAAATTCAAACGGCTGTGCAAACGGGCCGGACTGGAAAGCATGGAACTGGAAGGCAAATATGTGGCCATCAAGATGCATTTCGGGGAATTGGGCAATCTGGCCACCATCCGGCCCCAGTATGTGAAAGCCCTGGCAGACCTGATCAAGGCCAGGGGCGGGAAGCCCTTCCTGACAGATTGCAATACCCTGTATCCGGGCAGCCGGAAGAACGCTCTGGACCACCTGGAATGTGCGGCCCTGAACGGGTACAATCCCACCACCACTGGCTGCCAGATCCTCATCGGCGACGGGTTGAAGGGGACCGATGAAGTGGAAGTTCCGGTGCCGAACGGAGAATATATCAAGAACGCAAAAATCGGACGGGCGGTGATGGATGCCGACGTGTTCATCAGCCTGGCCCATTTCAAGGGCCATGAAGCCACCGGTTTCGGCGGTGCCCTGAAAAATATCGGCATGGGCTGTGGCAGCCGGGCAGGCAAGATGGAACAGCATTCCTCCGGCAAGCCAAAAGTGAATGAGGAACTGTGCCGGGGCTGCCAGCGCTGTGCCTCCGAATGTGGCTCTGATGCCATCTATTACCAGAACCACAAGGCCCATATCGATGAGGAAAAATGCGCCGGCTGCGGCCGCTGCATCGGGGCCTGTGCTTTTGATGCCATCGAGACGGTACAGTGGGATGCCAACGAGCTGCTGGACAGGAAAATGGCGGAATATGCCCTGGCTGTGATCCATGGCCGGCCCAGTTTCCACATCAATATGGTCATGGACATTTCTCCCAATTGTGACTGTCACGGAGAAAACGATGCGCCCATCCTGCCCAATATCGGTATGTTTGACTCCTTTGACCCGGTGGCCCTGGATCAGGCCTGTGCCGATGCCTGCCAGAAAGCCCAGCCCCTGCCCAACAGCCAGTTGTCCGACCATCTGGCGGAAAAGGGCTGGCAGTGCCACCACGACCATTTCCTGGACAGCAATCCCCGGGTGGACTGGGAAACCACCCTGGTACACGGGGAAAAGATCGGGATCGGGACAAGAGAGTATGAATTGGTTACTTTGAAATAACGGATAACGGAGGCGCAGCAGCCTGGTCACTGGATGATAGCACCAAAGGGGGTGGAACAGATGGCACTTTATGCGTTGGGAGATCTCCATCTGGCCTTTCAGCGGCCCGACAAGAGCATGGACGCCATGGGGCCCGTCTGGGTCCGCCACGAAGAAAAAGTCTGGAAAAACTGCCAGGAACTGGTTAAACCGGAGGATACCCTGGTGCTCCTGGGGGACCACTCCTGGGGCCGGAAGCTGCCTCAGTGTCAGAAAGACCTGGAGTTCATCGCTGCCCTGCCCGGCCGGAAGATCCTCCTGCGGGGCAACCATGATATGTTCTGGGAGGCCCAGAAGACGGAGGCCTTGAACGAACGGTATGCCGGGAAACTGTTCTTCCTGCAGAACAATTTTGCCACCTATGGGGACTACGCCCTGGTGGGGACCAAGGGTTTCACCTTCGAGGGACCGTTTTTGATCAACCGGTTCACCGGCGAGGTCCTCAGCTGGGACGAAGAGGCGGAGAAACATGCCCGGAAACTGGTGAATCGGGAAGCCCGGCGGCTGGAAGAATCCTTTGAAAAAGCCAAAGCGGCCGGGTACAGGAAATTCATCATGTTCCTCCACTATCCGCCCACCAGCATCCTGGAGGAAGACAGCGTCTTCACCCGCATGGCAGAGCAGTATGGGGCCCGGCAGGTGATCTATGCCCACTGCCATGGAGAGAATACCTTTGATGACAGTTACAGAGGGGAGTACAATGGAGTGTACTACCGGCTGGTATCAGGGGATTATGTGGATTTCGTGCCCCAGAAAATCCTGGACTGAAAAAATTTCAACTTTTTTTGAAAAAGGGGTTGCAATTTATGGGATTCCCGGTTATACTATAGAAGTGCTCTCGAGAGAAGCAAGAAACAAAAAAGCAATCGAGAGAGATTACTCCGGGATGGTGTAATGGTAGCACAGGAGATTCTGGATCTTCTAGTCTGGGTTCGAGCCCTAGTCCCGGAGCCATTTTTTTATCTTGGCGCCATGGTCAAGCGGCTAAGACGTCGCCCTCTCAAGGCGAAATCACGAGTTCGATTCTCGTTGGCGCTACCAAGGTTTATACGTAGGAGTCCCCTGCGGGCCATATACTCGTGAGGAAGATACTGCATCATATAGGAAAGGGCTGTCGCTTGTGCGGCAGCCCTTTTTTGTGTTCTTTTGAAAACCACGCCATAGTGGCGTGGTTCCGGAAAGCTTATAGCTATGAAAAAAACTCCCAATGTAGTACGATGCAATTGACCTGTCAGTCATGCAAAGTAAAACATTAGGAGGTGCACTACAATGCCAAGTGGGCAAAGTAATGTTAACTATAGCTTAGCACACACAAGATGGAATTGTAAGTATCATATTGTGTTTGCTCCAAAGTATCGGAGAAAAGTTTTCTATGAAGAAAAAAGGTTGGCGATCAGAGAAATCTTACGACAACTTTGCTCATGGAAAGGGGTAGAGATTATCGAAGGAGAAATCTGTCCTGACCATGTGCATCTGTTAGTAAGTATCCCGCCCAAAATTAGCGTTTCGGGATTCATGGGATACCTGAAAGGCAAAAGCAGTCTCATGATTTTCCAGAAGTTTGGAAATATGAAATTTGCTTACCGAAATCGCGAATTTTGGTGCAAGGGATACTATGTCGATACTGTCGGCAAAAATACTGTGGCAATTAAAAATTATATTGCCAATCAGCTGAAGCAGGATAGGGTAGCGGATCAGTTAAGTATCTTCGACCCCAGGGACCCGTTTACGGGTAGCAAGTAATCCTGTGCGTGGCTGACAGGCCAATTTTTTAACGTACTTGTACGTTGCCAGTAGTATTAGGGCTATGCCCGAAAAGGAAAAACCACCCGCTATGCGGGTGGATGATTATTTGGTAAACAGCCGGTCTCGTCCTGTCCCGGCTGGCTGGACAGAAAAAGGAGGAACTGCTGATGAGAAAGGGAAAACTGCTGGGCATCCTGCTGGTGGCCCTGGTTCCCGTCTGCCTGATGGCCCTGGTCACCGGTCAGGTGCCAGTGTCCCTGCCCCATCTCCTGACCGGCGGCCTGACGCCCCTGGAGCAGAATGTGGTATGGAACCTGCGCCTGCCCCGGCTGCTGCTGGGCCTGGGCACGGGAGCGGCCCTGGCGGCTTCCGGGGCAGCTCTCCAGGGGCTTTTCGGCAATCCCCTGGCGGATCCGGGCATCCTGGGGGTGTCCGGCGGGGCTTCCCTGGGAGCGGTGATCCTGCTGCTCACCGGGCTGCCGGCCCGGCAGTACCTGTTCCTGCCTCTAGGGGCTTTTGCCGGGGCGGCGCTGGCTTCCCTGCTGGTGGGGATCCTGGGCCGGAGTGAGAACGACAGGGAACCGGTCAGGCTGCTCCTGGCCGGGGTGGCTGTCAGCCTGTTCTGCGGAGCCCTGACGGCAGGTCTTTTGAGTTTTGCTCCGGACGCCATCATGCGCCAGTACTTTTTCTGGACCCTGGGGAACCTGGGGGTGGGAACCTGGCAGCAGGCGGCGGTGCTGCTGCCCCTGCTGCTGGTTGTGCTCCTGGTCCTCTGCCTGTGGGGACGTCCGCTGAACTTGCTGAGCCTGGGGGAGGAACAGGCCCTGGCTCTGGGCCTGGATGCGCCCCGGTGGCGGAAACAGGTGCTGGGCTGGGTCTCCCTGCTCATGGGACTGGCCGTATGTGCCGGCGGGAATATTGGCTTCGTGGGCCTGATCATTCCCCATATGCTGCGGCTCCTGACGGGACCCGATCACCGGAGCCTGCTGCCTCTCAGCGCCCTGGGCGGGGCTCTGTTCCTGGTGCTGTGCGACAGCCTGGGCCGGGCCCTGCTGCCCGGGGGTGAAATCCGGGTGGGAATCGTCACGGCCCTGTTCGGGGCCCCCTATTTCCTGTGGCTGCTGCGCCGTCGGGGTTGACAGCTTTTCGTATAATGGAAATAGAAGAACCTGTAAGGAGCGTGATAGCAATGCGGAAAGATTTTGGCGCCAGACCGGTGACCTATCCTCAGCCGGTGTATATGATCGGGACCTATGATGAAAACGGGGTACCGGATGTGATGAATGCAGCCTGGGGCGGCATCAGCAATGATACGGAGATTTCCTTCTGCCTGGCCCGGACCCACAAAACCGTAGCCAACCTGAAGAAAACCGGGGCTTTTACGGTCAGCATGGCTACGGAGGCCCAGCTGGCCGCCTGTGATTATGTGGGCATGGTATCCGGCAACAAGGTGCCGGACAAAGTGGCCAGGGCCGGGTTCCATGTGGAAAAATCCAGCCGGGTGGATGCCCCCATCATCACAGAGCTGCCCATGGTGCTGGAATGCAGGGTGAAGAGCTATGATGAAGAAAACGAACGGCTGGTGGGTGAAATCGTGAATGTAAGCGCTGATGAAAGCGTACTCACCGAGGGAAAGGTGGATCCGGCCAAGCTGCGTCCCCTGGTGTTCGATGCCATGAACCATACCTACCTGGTGGCCACCAGGACGGTGGGCAAGGCCTTTGCCCATCCGGAAGCGCCGGGAAAAGAATAAGTTGTAAAAACCTCCAGCTGGTGGCAATCAGCTGTGCTGGTAAAAATCGACGGGGTGTGAAAAAATGCTTTTTCACACCCCGTCACTAGTCACTAGTCACTAGTCACTAGCCGATGGAAGCCAGCTGACGCTAGCGAAATAAAGGCGCTGTGGATGATTTTTTCACAGCGCCTTTATTTTTGGGTATACTCCTTGAATAATGCACCATATAGTGATATAGTATACACTATATTAAAGAAATAACCGCCAATAGCGTAGAGCAAAGGAGCGTATACCATGGATAAGTCCAAAGCATATTTGTTGTGGTTCGAACAGCTGGAACGGAAAGACGTGGATATCGTAGGGGGGAAATCCTCTTCTCTGGGGGAAATGACTTCCAAGACGGATGTGCCCGTTCCCTATGGGTTCGCCACCACGGCCTATGCCTACCGGTACTTCATCAAGGAAACCGGCCTGGAGGAGCGGATGCGCACCCTGCTGGCCAGCCTCACCGATGTGGATGACAACGACCAGCTGAGCAGCGTATGCAGCCAGCTGCGGGCTGCCATCATGGAACAGGAAATGCCCCAGGATCTCCAGGATGCGATCCGCAGGGCATATGCGGAACTGGCCGATAAAATGGGGGAAAAAGCCCCTTACGTGGCTGTCCGTTCCAGCGCCACGGCGGAAGACCTGCCGGATGCCAGCTTCGCCGGCCAGCAGGATACCTACCTGAACGTACAGGGCGCTGACCAGGTCATCGCCAAGGTGAAGGAATGCTATGCTTCCTGCTTTACGGACCGGGCCGTGTACTACCGGGAAAAACAGGGCTATGACCATCTGTCCCTGGCGCTGTCCGCGGTGGTGCAGATGATGGTGTTCTCCAAAGCTGCCGGGGTCATGTTCACCGTGAACGTGGCCAACGGTGATGACCGGAACATCATGATCGAAGGTGCCTGGGGCCTGGGCGAATATGTGGTCGGCGGTGTGGTGACGCCGGATACCTACATTGTGTCCAAGGAGGATATGAAGATTCTGTCCGCCACGGTGAATGAACAGGACGTGATGCTGGTCCGCAAACAGGGCGGCGACACGGAAGAAGTGCCGGTGCCGGAAGCGGACAGAAAACGCCAGACCCTGACCAACCAGCAGATCCTGGAACTGGCCGGGTATGCCAGGAAAATCGAAGCCCATTACGGCTGCTACATGGATATGGAGTGGGGCATCGATGAACGGGATGGGAAGATCTGGATCCTTCAGGCCCGTCCGGAAACCGTATGGTCCCGGAGAAATAAGGAGAAGAAGGGGAAAACGGAGAAGGAACCCCAGAGCGCAGCCAATGCAAAGGTCCTTCTGAAAGGCCTGCCGGCCAGCCCGGGCATGGGCTACGGCAAGGTCCATGTGATTGCAGACCCCAAGGACATCGATGAATTCCAGGACGGCGAAATCCTGGTCACCGAAATGACCGCCCCTGACTGGGTTCCGGCCATGAAGAAGGCCCAGGCCATCGTTACCGACAGCGGCGGCATGACCTGCCACGCTTCCATCGTCAGCCGGGAACTGGGCATTCCCTGCATTGTAGGTACCAAGAGCCGGGGCCAGGCGGCCACCTCCGTCTTGAAGAACGGGGAAGAAATCACGGTGGATGCCAGTAACGGCGTGGTGTTTGCCGGCAACCTGCAGGTGAAGAAAGCAGAAGCAGCCGCAGCACCCCAGGCGGCCACCGTAGTGGCCCAGGAAACCTTCCCTGTGACCGGGACCCGGATCTACATGAACCTGGGGGATCCGGACCTGGCCGAGAAATACAGCCAGCTGCCCTGCGACGGAATCGGCCTGATGCGGGAAGAATTCATCTGGACCACCTATATCCACGAACATCCCCTGTATCTGATCAAGACCGGTCATCCGGAAAAAGTGGTGGATATGCTGGCAGAAGGGTTCCGCAAGGTATGTGCTGCCATGGCACCCCGGCCGGTGACCCTGCGGTTCAGCGATTTCAAGTCTACGGAATATCGGGACCTGAAGGGCGGGGAAGCATTCGAACCTCACGAACCCAGTGACCTGCTGGGCTGGAGAGGCGCTTCCCGGTACTACGACCCCAAATACACGGAAGCTTTCCGGCTGGAATGCAAAGCCGTGCGGAAAGTGCGGGAGGAATACGGTCTGAAGAACCTGAACGTGATGATCCCCTTCTGCCGTACCGTGGACGAAGCCCAGAAAGTGGTGGAAATCATGGCTGAAGAAGGGCTGCACAGAGGGCCTGATTTCAAGGTATGGCTCATGGCGGAAATCCCGGCCAACATCATCCTGGCGGATCAGTTCAACCAGTTCGTGGATGGGTATTCCATCGGTTCCAATGACCTGACCATGCTGATCCTGGGCTGCGACCGGAACAACGATGGCATTGCCCATCTGTTCGACGAACGGAATCTGGCCGTACGCAGGGCCATCCGTCACCTGATCGAAGTGGCCCACAGGGATGGAAAGACCGTTTCTCTCTGCGGCCAGGCTGCCAGCGTGTACCCGGATTTTGCTGCCTTCCTGGTGCAAAGTGGCATCGACAGCATGTCCGTGAACCCGGATGCGGTGAAGTTCACCAAAAAGATGGTTGCCCAGGTGGAACAGCGGCTGATCCTGGACAAACTCACCGGACGGGGCCGGAACCTGCACGATGAAGAACTGGCCTGGTAAGCAGTAACCCAAAGGGGCTCCTTGCACGGAGGCCCCTTTTCTCTTATAATGGAATCAGAATCCTTTGGAAGGGAGATGAGCCCCATTCCTCTGAGTGAAAGACAACGGAAAATCGCCGAAATCGTGCGCCAGGAAGGTCCTGTGGCGGGGGAAGCCATCGCCCGGGAACTGGGGCTCAGCCGGGCCGCTCTCCGGTCCGATCTGGCCATCCTGACCATGAGCGGTATCCTGGATGCCCGGCCCCGGGTAGGGTATTTCTACACCGGAAAGAATACCCTGGGACTGCTTCAGGAGGAACTGTCCTCCATTACGGTGGAGGACATCAAAAGCGTCCCCATTGTGGTCAGCAGCGACAAAAGTGCCTATGATGCCGCCATCACCATGTTCCTGGAAGATGTGGGAACGGTATTCGTGGTGGAAGGGCCGGAAGGGCTGCTCCATGGGGTGGTTTCCCGAAAAGACCTGCTGAAGGCAGCCATCACCCCCGGCTCGGACCTGCACCAGCTGCCTGTGGCCATGGTGATGACCCCGCTCAGCAAAATCGTCACAGCCGCGCCGGAAGAACCGGCGGCCTCGGCAGCCCGGCGGCTCATGGACAGCGAAATCGACTGCCTGCCTGTGGTGCGCCAGGTGGGGGATGACCCCCGCAAGCTGCAGCTGGTGGGCCGGGTGACCAAGACCAACTTTACCCGTCTTCTGGTAGAGCTGGCAGAAGGGAAGGGAGGAACCTATCATAGCTAAAGCACCGATCATCTATGCCATTTCAGACTCCATCGGCGAAACCTCGGAATCGGTGGTGAAGGCCACCACCAGCCAGTTCGTCCAGGAGAAATTCGATATCATCCGGGTGCCCTATGTGAAGAGCGTGGAGCAGATCAACAAGATCCTGACGGAAGCCAGGGAACAGAATGCCATTGTGTGCTATACCATCGTTTCTCCGGAAATGCGGAAAGCGGTGGCCCAGAAGGCCATCGAACTGGATGTGGAAGTGGTGGACATCCTGGGTCCTGTGCTGAAGGCCATCGAAAAGACCTCCGGCCTGCTGCCCAAGAACCAGCCCGGTCTGATCCACGCCCTGGACCATGAATACTTCAAACGGGTGGCAGCGGTGGAATTCGCCATCAAGTACGATGACGGAAAGAACCCCTGGGGCCTGGCCAAGGCCGACCTGGTGATCATCGGGGTGTCCAGGACTTCCAAGACGCCCCTTTCCATGTACCTGGCCAACAAACAGCTGAAGGTGGCCAACGTACCGCTGGTACCGGAGATCCCGCCGCCGGAGGAACTGTTCAAAGTGCCTTCCAGCCGGATCATCGGTCTTTTGATCGACCCCTTCAAGCTGAACGAGATCCGCTGTGCCCGGCTCAAGGCCATGGGCCTCACCGACGGGGCCAACTATGCCGATATCCACCGGATCCAGGAGGAACTGGAATATGCCCGGGCCATCATGCAGCAGCTCCATTGCATGATCATCAACGTGTCCAACCGGGCCATCGAGGAAACCGCCAGCCTGATCCTGGAATACCTGCGGAAACGGTTCGATTACGAATCCTGAAAACAGCGCTTTTTGCCTTGTCAAGAGGAAATCCCTGCAAAAGCAGGAATTTCCTCTTTTTCGTCGAATAAGAATACTATTGCAGAAAGAACAGGATGAGTTCCATGGATGACATGAAAGAGAAATTCGCCAATTTCAAAGAGCAGGTGCGTCAGGCAGCCGATCTGGTGAGCATCGTTTCAGAGACGGTGGCTCTGAAGCGGAAGGGCAGCCGGTATTGGGGCTGCTGCCCGTTCCATGGGGAAAAGACCCCCTCGTTTACGGTGGATCCGGCCAAGGGGCTGTTCCACTGCTTCGGCTGCGGGGCCGGAGGCGATGTGTTCTCCTATGTGATGAAACGGGACAACCTGACCTTTCCCGAGGCCTTGAAGCAGCTGGCGGGCAAGTACGGCATCCCGGTGCCGGAGCGGGCCAAGACTGCCCGGGAGATCGCCCGGGAAAAGGAAACCCGGGAGGTGCTGGAGGCCAACGACCTGGCGGCCCGGTTCTTTCATTCCTGTCTGGTGAACACCCACTACGGGCAGCTGGGCATCCAGTATCTGGCCGGCCGGGGCATTGGACGGGATATCATCGATTCCTTCGGCCTGGGCATGGCCCCGCCGGACTTCACCACCCTGGCCCGTGCCCTGGAAGGACGGGGCGTAAAGGAAGAGGTGCTGCTGAAGGCCGGGCTGGTGAACCGGCGGCAGACACGCGGAGTATACGACAAATTCCGGGAGCGGGTCATGATTCCCATCCGGGATCCCCGGAGCCGGGTGGTGGGGTTTACAGGACGGATCCTGAACAAGGAGGCCTCTCCGGCCAAATACATGAATACCGGGGAAACGGCCTGGTTCCACAAAGGAAACCTGCTGTTCGGCCTGGACCGGGCGGCTCCCGCCATCCGGAAACGGCAGCAGGCCCTGATCGTGGAAGGCCATATGGATGCCATCAGCCTCCATGCCGCCGGTATCGACTGGGCCGTGGCCTCCATGGGAACGGCCTTCACAGAGCATCAGGCGGCGCTCCTCAAACGGCTGACCCCGGAAGTGGTATTCTGCTTCGACAGTGACCGGGCCGGCCGGGCAGCAGCCATGCGGGCCATTCCCCTGGCGCTGCGGGCCGGGCTGAAATGCCGGGTGATGCACGTGACCGATGGAAAGGACCCGGATGAGTTCATCCGAAAGGAGGGCCGGACGGCGTTCGAAGAATTGCTGAAGAACGCCAAACCCGGTATGGACTATCAGGTGGATTCCACCCTGGCGGCCTGCGACACGGAGACCCTGGGGGGCAAAGTGGAAGCGGTGGCCCGGGTGCTACCCTTTTTTCTGGACTGCACCAGCGACGTGGAAGTGGGGGAGCGGATCCGGGACCTGGCCCGGCGGCTGTCCATCGATGAAGGGCTGATCCAGAGCGAATACCGGAAGCTGACCCACCAGGATGGGAAGCAAAAGCCGTTCAATCCGGAATGGCTGACCCAGAAGCAGGTGAAGCTGACCAACCCTACGGAACAGGCCGAGCGTCTGGTGTTGCGGGCGTTCCTGGAGGGCATTCCGCCCCAGCCCGGGCAGGAAGGAATCGCCAGCCTGGCCACCTTTACCACTCCGGCCCGGCAGGAAATCTTCCGGGCCTTTCTCCAGGCAGTCCAGCAGGGAACGCTGCAGGATCCCCGGGATCTGTTTGCCAGCCTTGGCCAGGAGGCCCAGACAGAACTGACCCGGATCCTGAGCTTGAATGTGCAGACGGAAACCCTTCCTTCCATCCTGACGGACTGCCTGAACCGGCTGCAGGTGGCAGCCCTTGATAAAGAATATGAAAAACACAGTCAGCTGGCGGAAAAGTATGAAAAAGAGGGAAATGAAAAATTTTTGCAGGAATTAGAGGAATGTCGGCGAATAAAAATGGAGATAGGGAAATTGGCAAATCCGGTCCAGTGACCGGAACTGTCTGTTTTTCTCATTTGGTAGAAAGGAGGGAACGCCCCAATGACTGAAAAAGAAAAGAAAGAATTGGAGCCGCAGGTGTCTCAGAGCGTGACATCGAAAGAAAGACAGAGTGAGGCGAAAACCACTACGGCGGGGAAAGCCAAGGCTGTTCCAAAAAAGAAGAAGGCGGCAAAAACCACGGGAAAGGCGGGTTCAGCAACGAAAAGCAAGAGCAGGACGAGCAAAAAAGATAAGCCCAAGACCGCGGCGGAGTATTTAGCCGAGTTTGAAGCGCTGGCCAAAAAGAATCATGGCGTTCTCACCTATAAAGAGATTCAGGACCGGATGCAGAACGTAGATGATGTGTCTGTTGATCAAATGGATGCCATCTATTCCAAACTGGCTGAAAAGAACATTGAAGTGGTCGATGACGGTTCCGAAGACGAAGAACCGGATACAATCGATGAAGATGAACTGAAGGTGGATGAATCGGAACTGGCCAACCTGTCCGTTCCGGAAGGGGTCATCGTCGATGATCCGGTCCGCATGTACCTGAAGGAAATCGGCCGGGTACCCCTGCTGGCCGGGGATGATGAGATCAAACTGGCCAAACGGGCCGATAAGGGCAACCAGGCCAAGGCCATCCTGAAGGGGGAACAACCCGACGGAGAATTCGAACCGGTGAACAAGCGCCTGTCCGTGGGCAAATTGCTGGAACAGGCCAATGACCTGCTGACCCGGGAAAGCGTATGGGTGGACAACCGGAGCGTTTCCCTGGCTTACAAGAGGGCCCAGATGCTGGCCAACACCGATCATGTACTGGATCATGATCAGTACCAGGATCTGATTACCGCTTTCACCATGGACGAAAAAAAGCGGTTGAACCGGCTGCTCACGGAAAATAAGTACAAAGTAATGCATGACGTGAAAACGGTGGACCTCCCCAAAGGGGAAGAAGCTGACAAAAGCTATCTGGGGACCCTGCAGGAACTGTTCACAGTGATCGAGGACAAGGCTGCCCACCAGAAGGTGGATGAAGACCTGCAGAAACAGATCGAGGAAGCCCGGAAAAAGTTCAACCGGCTGCTCCACCGCATGGAATTCTGCGGGGACAATGCCAAGAAATGCCTGTCCGAAGCCAACCTGCGTCTGGTAGTCAGCATTGCCAAACGATATGTGGGCCGGGGGATGCTGTTCCTGGATCTGATCCAGGAAGGGAACCTGGGGCTAATCAAGGCCGTGGAAAAGTTCGACTACAACAAGGGCTTCAAGTTCAGTACGTATGCCACCTGGTGGATCCGGCAGGCCATCACCCGTGCCATCGCTGACCAGGCCCGGACCATCCGGATCCCGGTGCACATGGTGGAAACCATCAACAAGCTGGTGCGGGTATCCCGTCAGCTGCTGCAGGAACTGGGCCGGGAACCCACTCCGGAGGAAATCGCCAAAGAAATGGATGTGCCTGTGGAACGGGTCCGGGAAATCCAGAAGATCGCCCAGGAACCGGTTTCCCTGGAAACACCCATCGGCGAAGAAGAAGATTCCCATCTGGGGGACTTCATCGAAGACCAGGAAGCACCGTCTCCGGCTGATGCAGCTTCGTATACCCTGCTGCAGGAACAGCTGGGCAAGGTCCTGCAGGAACACCTGAGCGCCCGGGAACGGCGGGTGCTGGAACTGCGGTTCGGCCTGCTGGACGGACGGACCCGTACCCTGGAAGAAGTGGGCCAGTATTTCGGGGTCACCCGGGAACGGATCCGGCAGATCGAAGCCAAGGCCCTGCGCAAGCTGCGGAGCCCGAAACGGAGCAAACCGCTGAAGGAATTCCTGGAATGATTGACAGGGATTTGCTTCCTGTTATATAATTTTTGCATTGGGCCTATAGCTCAGCGGTAGAGCCCCCGGCTCATAACCGGTTGGTCCTTGGTTCGAATCCAAGTGGGCCCACCAACTGCGAACCTTCCGGCGGAACTTGACAAGTTCCGCCGGATTTGTTATAGTTCCTCTGTAATACGCAATGAAGGAGTTGGCATCCCGGAGCGTTCGCTTCACAAGAGAGGCTGCCTTGGGCAGCAAACAGGGTGGAACCGCGGAACAACCTCCCGTCCCTGTAATGTAGAGTATCCTGTCTATATTACAGAGACGGGAGTTTTTGTATAGGAGGAGAGAAAATGGATTTTCAAACCATCATTTTGAACTTGCAGAAGTACTGGGCCAACCAGGGCTGCATCATGGCACAACCCTACGACGTGGAAAAGGGCGCCGGCACCATGAACCCTTCCACCTTCCTGCGGGTACTGGGGCCTGAACCCTGGAACGTGTGCTATGTGGAACCTTCCCGTCGTCCGGCTGACGGCCGGTACGGCGACAACCCCAACCGGCTGTACCAGCATCACCAGTTCCAGGTGATCATGCAGCCGTCCCCCTGCAACATCCAGGAACTGTACCTGGAAAGCCTGCGGGAACTGGGCATCCATCCGGAAGAACATGATATCCGGTTCGTGGAAGACAACTGGGAATCTCCCACCCTGGGCGCCTGGGGCATGGGCTGGGAAGTCTGGCTGGACGGGATGGAAATCACCCAGTTCACCTACTTCCAGCAGGTAGGCTCCATCGACATCAAACCGGTGGCTGTGGAAATCACCTACGGCCTGGAACGGCTGGCCATGTACATCCAGGGCGTGGAAAATGTCTACGACCTGCAGTGGGTGGGGAATGTGACCTACGGTGACGTATTCCACACCAACGAAGTGGAACAGTCCCGGTACAGCTTCGACATTGCCGATATCGACCTGCTGTTCGATCTGTTCGACAAGTACGAAAAGGAAGCCAAACGGGTCATCCTCACCGGCAACATCCGTCCGGCCTACGACTATGTGCTGAAATGCTCCCACACCTTCAACCTGCTGGATGCCCGGGGTGCCATCAGCGTCAGCGAACGGACCAACTACATCTCTCGGGTGCGGGCACTGGCTCGTCTGTGCGCTGCGGCCTATGTGGAACAACGGGAAAAACTGGGTTTCCCCATGCTGAAGAGAGGGTAAGGAATCATGGCAAATTTATTATATGAAATCGGAACGGAAGAAATGCCGGCCCAATACATGCCCGGCATCCTGAAGGAATACAGGGAACTGGCTGCCAAAAAGCTGGAGGAAGCCCGCATCCCCTTCAAAGATGTGAAGGTCTATGGTACGCCCCGGCGGATGGCTTTTGTGGCCTCTGAGGTAGCGGACAAACAGGAAGACAGCACCGTGGAAAGCAAGGGGCCGTCCCTGAAAATTGCCTTCGACGGCGACGGCAATGCCACCCGGGCTGCCCAGGGCTTTGCCCGGGGCCAGGGTGTGGACGTAAAGGACCTGGTCCAGAAAGATGGCTATGTGTACGCCATCAAACACCTGGCAGGCAAAAAGACGGAAGAACTGCTGCCGGCCATCCTGGACGACATCCTCCATTCCCTGACCTTCCCCAAGACCATGCGGTGGGCGGATTACGACTTCGGGTTCGTCCGTCCCTTCCGCTGGATGGTGGCTCTCCTGGACGACAAAGTGATCCCGGTGGAAGCCAACGATGTGAAGAGCGGAAACCAGGCCCGGGGCCATCGGTTCCTGAGCAACCACCTGATCACCATTCCTGACGCTGCCTCCTATGTGAAGACCCTGGAAGACAACTTCGTCATGGTGGATGTGGACAAACGCCGGGCTACCATCAGGAAGCAGATCGAAGACCTGGCTGCCGCCGAAGGGGGCAGGGCGGCCATTTCTCCCGACCTGCTGGAAGAAGTCACCTTCCTGGTGGAATGGCCTACGGCTCTGTGCGGCCATATCGATGACAAGTACCTGCGGCTGCCGGACTGCGCCATCATCACCCCCATGCGGGACCATCAGCGCTACTTCCCCATGTTCGATAAAGATGGCAAGCTGATGCCCAAGTTCATCACCGTCCGCAACGGCGGCAAGGAACATCTGGACATCGTGACCCACGGCAACGAACGGGTGCTGCGGGCTCGTCTGGACGATGCGGTGTTCTTCTTCGACAACGACCGGAAGAAGTCTCTGGCACAGCATCGGGAAGCCCTGCACGAAGTGGCTTTCCAGCATGGGCTGGGCAATATGTACGACAAGACCGAGCGGCTGCAGAAGCTGTGTGACGAGCTGGTGAAAGCCACCGGTCTCCCCGTGGATGCCCAGGCTGTGGAACGGGCAGCACTTCTGTCCAAAGCGGATCTGGTCACCGGCATGGTCACTGAATTCACCGAACTCCAGGGCACCATGGGCAGGGAATATGCCCTGCTGGACAATGAAGGGGAAAAAGTGGCCCAGGCCATCGGGGAACAGTACATGCCCCGGTTCGCCGGCGATGAACTGCCCCAGAGCAACGAAGGCCGGATCCTGGCTGTAGCCGACAAGCTGGACAACATCGTAGCCACCTTCAGCCGGGGTCAGGCTCCCACCGGTTCCCAGGACCCCTACGCCCTGCGTCGTCAGGCTCTGGGCATCCTGAACATTGTGGCCGATGGAGGGGTGCACTTCCCGCTCCGGGCCGTGCTGGCAGAAACCCTGAAGAACCTGCCGGTGGAAGTGGAAAAGGAAGACCAGCTGCTGGATGAAGTGGTGGACTTCTTCGCCCAGCGGGCCAAGAACATGCTGCTGGACCAGGGTGTGCGTTACGATGTGGTGGATGCAGTGCTGGGTGCCAGCGTGGATGATCTGGCCGAAATCTTCGACCGGGCTGCAGCTCTCACCCGGTATCTGGAAAGTGACAAAGCCGCAGACAGCATCCAGGCCTTTACCCGGGTGGAGAACATCAGCAGGAATAATGTGGTGGAAGCCCCTGTGGACGTGGCGCTGTTCCAGGATGACGCCGAAAAGGATCTGTTCGAAGCGGTGGAAAAGGTGGCTGGGGAAACGGCTGCCCTGGCCAAAGAACGGAAATTCGCCGACCTGCTGGCTGCCAATGATGTACTGGCCGCTCCGGTGAACGCCTTCTTCGATGCGGTCATGGTCATGGACAAGGACGAGAAGGTGAAGAACAACCGTCTGGCCCTGCTGAACCAGGTGAAGAAACAGGTGAACCAGGTGGCCGATCTGAGCCAACTGGTGATGAAATAAGAGAACGCTCCGATCCGCCCTGCGGACAGAGAAAGAAAGCGGTACAGCCGCTGCTGAAGGGAACTCAAAAGACTGTGAAGGTCCTGCCATGGGTTGGCAGGACCTTCACAGTCTTTTTTTGCGGGAAGCAATGTCTCCTGGGAAAAGATTGGCACGCAATCATTATGTATGACAGGATATATAGAATGATTGTACTTTACAGAAAAGTGGCAGGATGATAAAATGACACATATCCATATAATAATACAGAATTAAGCAAAAATACCCAAAACAGGGGAGGAAATGATATGGAAAGAAGATTGAAGGAAAAAATCCTGCGGGAGCTGTCTTGTGACAAAATGTCCACGGGGGGGACGTTAAGAGAAAGAACCGCTTTTCTGGCGGCAGCGGCCCTCATGGTTTCAGGGATGTCTGGCACCGTTGCGGCTGCAGACAAGGACATTGTGGACAAGGGCGCACAGCCCATTGCTTACGATATCAGTCCGGTCAACGACGGGACCAATATTGCCATCGGCAAGAATGCCAAGGTCTTTATCGGTGGCGGGACCCAGGAATCCATGCTTTCGTTTGGAGAAGAGGTCAAGGGGTCCGGCAGCATGCACATCCATGATAACAACCATGCGAAGCAGAATCTGCCGGAAGCCATCGCCGTGGGGACGAATTCTTATGCCCGCACAGGAGCTATTGAAATCGGGGCCCACACGTTGGCTGAAAAACAAATCGCCATTGGGGATACCACGGCGGACCAACTGCGTCAGTTTGGTGTAGCCTCCACCACGCTGGGGACCAATTCCTATACCGGCGGTGGCTTTGCTACTACCATTGGCAGCTATAATGTACAAACTAATCAGTATGAAGCAAAAAATGGATGGGATACGTTATTCAATGCGACGAAAAATGCATTTTCTACGGTTATCGGCACCTTTAATTCCAATGAATCCATGACAGGAAGCAGCAGCAGCGGCGTCGCCAATATGATTTCCGGTATGGCCAACAAAGTGACCAACAGCAACGGGGCCATTGTCATGGGGGCCGGAAATAGTGTAAAAGAATCAAGCAGCTACATTGATGCCTCTCCTTACAGTACGCACTTTGACTCTGTTGCCGATATGCAGAAAGCTTTGATGGATGGTGTTGCCAAAAGTGCGGGCGGTGCTACCCTGGTCATCGGCGGTGCCAACAGCGCTGAAAAGACACAGAACTCGCAAATCATGGGCGTGGGGAACTCCATGAAATCGACGACTTACAAGAAAGTACAGTACAACTATCTGGATGGGTTCAACAGTTCCATTACCGATGCCAGCCATGTAAAGGTGCTGGGACAAAGCGTCACCATCAGCAAAGAGGCAGATTCCAATACGGTCATCGGCGATTATCGCACCGTAGCAGAAGGCCAGACCCATAACGTGATTATCGGCAATGCTGATGAAAAGGCGCCGCTGACGACTTCCCATAAAGAAACGGTCATCCTGGGTTTCAACGCCAATGCCTCTTTTAACGGCAGTGTGGCTCTTGGTGCCGGTTCCCTTGCCGACACGGAGGCAGGGATCTTTGGCTGGGACCCTGGGACGCAGCAGGCAAGCACCTTGGATTCTCCTGTATGGAAATCTTCCTGGGCAGCCGTCTCCGTAGGGGACAGCACCCATACCCGGCAGATTACCCGGGTGGCAGCAGGTTCTGCGGATACGGATGCGGTGAACGTGGCACAGCTGAAAGCTGCCATGGAAAATGCAGCTCCCAAATTGGAACTGCTGGCGGGGGACGGCATTAAAATCGAAAAAGATTCTGCAGGCAAGCGTTATACCATCAGTGCCAATCTGACTGGGGGAGAAACGGCGACCGACAGCACAAAAGTGGAACCCAAGACGGAAGGCACGGGCTCTGGATCCGGCGATTCCCAGGAAACAGTCCCGGGGAACGGGAAACCCTTGGAAATCTTGGCAGAAACCAAGGCCACCAAATTTGCCGCAGATGAGGGGTCTGCAGCGGTCAAACCTTCGGAAACCCTGCATGTCGCAGGAGATGGGAAGAACCTGTCAACCAAAGTGGAAGGGAATACCCTTTCCGTGAATCTGAAAAAAGACCTTGCCGTGGACAGCGTAACCGCAGGGGGAACGAAACTTTCCTCTGATGGGGTAACCATTGCCGGCGGTCCTTCTATGACAAAGGATGGGCTGGATGCCGGAAGTAAAAAAATCACCAACGTGGCAGCGGGAACGGAAGAGACGGATGGAGTGAACTATGGACAGCTGAAAGGCGTGGAAAACCGGGTGGAAGAAAATAGGTTCTATAATAAATGTTGGGGTCTTGTGGACACTCCTGTTCACAAGACCCCTTGTCTTACGATAAAATAAAGACATATCTAAGCTACATTTCACCTCAACCACCACGAAGAACTGAAAGGAGAATAGATATGTCTTTCTTTCATTTTATCGAAAAAAGCTTCCATTGGGAAGAGGGTTCCATAAAAGAATTTGAAAAATTGGGATCCAGCCTCCTCCTTTACGTGGAATTCACTTCTACAGCTTCTCGTTGCCCCTACTGTCATCATAAAATTCTTCATATTAAGGACTATCGGGACCAAAAAGTCCTCTTAGGGCACTGGAACACCCATCCTGTTTCTGCTATTGTTCATAAAAGAAGATTTTTTTGCCCTTGCTGCCATAAGACATTTTATGAAAAAATTCCTGGCGTCGAGCATTACCAGCGGCGTTCTAACGATGTAAAGAACAGCATCATCCAAGCCTGTTCTGAACTGGCGAGCTTTAAAGCTATTGCCAGAAGCCATGGTGTCTCTGTTTCCACCGTAATCCGGTATTTTGATGGACTTACTTTTAAAAGGCCTCTCCATCTGCCTGAAGTTCTTTCTTTAGACGAATTTCGTGGGAACGCTCATGGGCAAAGATACCAGGTCGCTGTGAATGACCCTCAGCGTCATGAAACTCTCGATATTTTGCCAAAGAGGACAGCGCTGGAATTGATTCGTTATTTTAGCCAATTTTCAAGAGCAGAGCGATTGAAAGTAAAATTTGTCGTAATGGACCTTTCGTCACTTTTCCGCAAGGTCATCAGAGCGATGTTTCCTGGTGCAACAATTATTGGTGACCGATTCCACATACAGAGACTGGTCATTTGGGCGCTTGAACGGGTTAGGAAAAATGTACAAAAGTTATTCGACGAAAAAAGAATTTATTTCAAGAGAAACAAACATATCTTGAACAAGAGGGGTGATCGTCTGACAGAAGAAGAACTGGCCAGCCTTCGGGAAATCTTGAAGCAGTCTTCAGAATTACAGAGAGCCTATGCCTTAAAAGAGGCATTCTTTAAGGTGTTTTCTATGAAAGAACGGTCTGCTGTTGCTTCATTCTTATCTCGTTGGTTATCATTAGTCGAAGAAAGTGGGGTTGAAGAATTCAAGAGTGTTATAAAGACGTTCACTGATTGGAAGACAGAGATTTTGGAAGGATTGAGTCAAGCGTATTCGAATGGTTTTACGGAAGGAATGAACAATAAGATTAAGGTGTTAAAGAGAGTAGCATTTGGTTTTCGCAACTTTGAACGATTCCGTTCTCGGATTTTACTGCTTTCGATGGTGAAATTAAAATAAAAACAGACGTGAGCAAAAATCGCTCACGTCCGTGTGTGGTAGATGAATTGGAGCTTACCCCAACATTTGACAAAGAACCAGAAAATACCCGGAACATCAACCAGGTCAACGGCCGGGTCTCCAAACTGGACAGCCGTCTGAACAAAGTGGGGGCCGGGGCTGCGGCACTGGCAGCACTCCATCCCCAGGATTTCAATCCTGATGACAAATGGGATTTCGCCGTAGGCTTCGGCAATTACCGAGATGCCAATGCCATGGCTCTGGGTGCTTTCTATCGCCCGGATGATCGGACTATGTTCAGTGTGGCCGGGAACTTCGGCAATGGAGAAAATATGGTCAACGCAGGGATCAGCGTGAAACTGGGGAAAAACAGCCCCTATGCGGGTATGGACCGGCAGGCCATGATCCATCGTCTGGCCAGCCAGGACCGGGAACTGGAGGCACAGAACCAGCGGATCGCCAAACTGGAACAGCTGGTGGCACAGCTGATGGCGAAGTAAAGGACGACAAGAAGGCAAAGGGAGTGTGAAAAAATGGTTTTTCACACCCCGTCACTAGTCACTAGTCACTAGTCTCTAGTCACTAGCCGATGGAAGCTAGCTGACGCTAGCAAAATAAAGGCGCTGTGGATGATTTTTTCACAGCGCCCTTTAATTTGGCGGCCAATCACACCTGCTGCTTCTGCCGGGGCCACCGTTTCTTCACGAATTCCAGGAAACGCTTCAGCGCCGGGAACTGCTCCGGATTCCGGTTCCAGACAAAATTCACGTGGCCGATGGCAATCTGCTTTACGGGAATGGCCACCAGGTTCTTTTCATCCCGGGCGAACTCCTCGGACAAAAAGCCCACCGCTGCCTGGTGCCGGATGTATTCCAGGATGGTGAACACCTGGGAAGTCTGGTGGAGAATAGGGGGATGGATCTGACAGGCGGCAAAGAGCCGGCGCAGATACCGGGTCTGGCCGAAGGTATCTTTGAACAGGACAAGGGGTTCCTGGGCCAGATCCATCAGATCCACTGCTTTTCGTCCGGCCAGGGGATGGTCTTTGTGGACGAACAGCATCAGGAGGCTGTCTTTGACCACGTAGCAGGAATAGGGCTTTTCCGGCAGATGGGTGGTGACACAAAGGGCCACATCGATCTCGTGCTGCTCTAGAAGGGAGTAGAGGATGGGGCCGGTGGCTTCGGTAGTCTGGATCCGCATCCTGGGAAAAGCATCCAGGAAGGCCCGGTGCAGACCGGGGAACAGGGTGTTGCCGCACATGGGCACCAGGCCGATGCGCAGCAGGGTTTCCCCGGAGCCCAGGGAACGGGCCGTTTCTTCCAGGGTTTCGTACTGTTTCTGGAATTTCCGGGCCTGCTCCAGGAATACCTGTCCGGCGGGGGTGAGGATGAGGGCATTGTGCCTTCGTTCCCACAGGGGCGTTCCACAATGGGCTTCCAGCTCCCGGATGGCTTTGCTGAGGCCGGGCTGGGAGAGATGCAGCTCCTCAGCGGCCCTGGTGAAATTCATGTAGTGGCAGGCAGTGATGAAATAGCGGATTTGATCTGGAGTAATGGACATGGGGCGACCTCCTGATTCTTTTGGGTTTGCCAAACTTTTTGTTAGTCTGGATGAATGACTGAAAGTTCACAAAATACGGCTCCTATAGTATAGTAATACCATGAAACGACGAGACCGTCCATGGGATTTTGGAACCTGGAAGAAAGAAGGAGAAACAATGGAAAGGAAAATCTACAAAATTGCAGTCATCGGAGGAGACGGCATCGGGCCGGAAGTGCTGGCGGAAGGCATCAAGGTGCTGAACCGGACGGCGGAACTGGATGGTTCTTTTGCCTTTGACTTTACGTATTTTCCCTGGGGATGCCAGTATTATCTGGAACACGGGGAAATGATGCCGGAAGACGGAATCGAACAGCTGTCCCGTTTTGATGCCATTTACCTGGGGGCCGTGGGCTATCCCGGGGTGCCGGACCATATTTCTCTGCGGGGCCTCCTGATCAGGATCCGCAAGAGCTTTGACCAGTATGTGAACCTGCGGCCGGTGAAGTTGCTGAAAGGGGCTCCCTGTCCCCTGGCCGGCGTGAAGCGGGAGGACATCGACATGGTCTTTGTCCGGGAAAACAGCGAAGGGGAATATGCCGGGGCCGGCGCCTGGCTGTATAAGGATACCCCCCGGGAAGTGGTGATCCAGGACAGTGTATTCTCCCGGTTCGGCACGGAACGGATCATCCGGTATGCCTTTGAGCTGGCCCGGAAGGAACATAAATCCCTGACCAGCATTTCCAAGGGGAATGCGTTGAACTATTCCATGGTGTTCTGGGATCAGATCTTTGCCGAAGTGGGTAAGGAATATCCTGATGTGGAAACCCATTCCTACCTGGTGGATGCGGCCAGTATGTTCATGGTGAAAGACCCCAAACGGTACGGGATCATCGTGTGTTCCAACCTGTTCGGCGACATCCTTACCGACCTGGGCGCCGCCATTTCTGGTGGCATGGGACTGGCAGCCGGGGCCAACCTGAACCCGGAACGGAAGTATCCTTCCATGTTCGAACCCATCCATGGCAGTGCACCGGACATTGCCGGTCAGGGCAAGGCCAACCCCCTGGCTTCCATCTGGTCCGCCAGCCAGATGCTGGATTTCTTCGGGCATAAGGACTGGGGAAAGAAACTGATTGATATTATCGAAGAGATGATGGTGGAAAAGAAGGTCCTGACCCCGGATATGGGCGGAACGGCCACCACGGAAGAAGTGGGGGACGAAGCAGTCCGGCTGTTGGAGAAATAAAAAACAAGGCTGTTGCACTGGACATGCAGCAGCCTTGTTTTTATTTGCACTGATGGAATGCCTGGGCCAGGTCGTCCCGCAGGTCTTCTTTGTCTTCCAGTCCTACGGAGAACCGGAGCAGGGTGTGAGTAATGCCTTTCTCCTCTGCTTCTTCCGGGGTCAGGTCCGCATGGGTCTGGGTAATGGGATAGGTCAGGAGGCTTTCGGTGCCTCCCAGGCTTTCGGCAAACTGGATCAGACGGATGCTTTGCAGGATGGTCTTTACGTAGGCTTCTTTCTTTACGTAGAAGGAAATCATGCCCCCGAAGCCGCTAGCCTGTTTTTTCTGGATGGCATAGCCGGGATGCTGGGGCAGGCCGGGATACAGCACCTTTTCCACGATGGGCTGTTCTTCCAGCCACTGGGCCAGGTACAGGGCGTTTTCCTGGTGCTGTTTCATGCGCACGGGCAGGGTCTTCAGGCTGCGCAGCAGCAGCCAGCTGTCGAACACGCTGAGCACGGCGCCGGTGGTCTTATAGATGGTACGCAGCCGGGCAGCCACGTCCGGGTCTTTGCTGATCACGCAGCCGGCCAGCAGGTCGTTGTGGCCGGACAGGTATTTGGTGGCACTGTGGAGCACGATATCGGCACCCAGGGTCAGGGGCTGCTGGAAATACGGGGACAGGAAGGTGTTGTCCACGATGACCAGCAGGCCGTGTTTGTGGGCCAGGGCGCTGAGGGCTTCCAGGTCCGTGATTTCCATGGTGGGGTTGGTGGGCGTCTCCAGGTAGATGGCCTTTGTGTTGGGCCGGATGGCCTTTTCTACGGCATCCAGATCGCAGGTGTGGACCGCCGTGAAGGTCATCCCATAGGGTTCATAGGTCTTTTCGAACAGCCGGAAGGAACCGCCGTACAGATCAAAGCCGGTCACGATGTGGTCACCGGATCTGAACAGGCGCATCACGGCGTCGATGGCGGCCATGCCGGAGGAAAAGCACAGGGCATCGACACCGGCTTCCAGGGTGGAAAGGACTTTTTCCAGGCGGGCATGGGTGGGATTGGATTCACGGGTGTAGGCCCAGCCGGTGGACTGGCCAAGGCCGGGGTGGGCAAAAGTGGATGTGAGATACAACGCAGGGGAAACGGCACCGGTGGCATCGTTGGGGCCGCTCCCGTGGATACAGGCAGTGGTGAATTTCATGACAGGGTTCCTCCTTACAGGTGCATGGCAGCACCAAAACTATACCAATATAATAGACAATCAATTCCCTTATACAATACTGTTTCCCAGGGCCATTTGTCAAGGGCGGAGAAGGGCCTGGAGACAGGGAAAAGCCCGGTAACCGGTTTTCTATTTATCCGACCTGTGATATAATCTTTAGGTAAAACTGGTTTCAGCGGGTAATGACGGCCTGCTGGAATAGATTTTCGATAGGCGGTGAAAAAAATGAGCGTTACAGTCAATGATGTAAAGCATATCGCGAATCTGTGCCGGTTAAATGTTCCGGACGATGAAATGGACAAGTTCGTTGAACAGTTCAACCAGATTTTGAATTATGCTGAAATCTTAAAGAAAGTGGATACCACGGGAATCGAACCTTCTCCCTATGTGCTCCCCATCAGCAATGTGCTGCGGGAAGATGTTCCGGTCCAGAGTCTGTCCCATGAGGATGCCATGAAGAATGCACCGGAGGAATATGAAGGCGGCTTCAAAGTTCCCCGGGTGATCGAATAAGAGGAGGCAGAACAGTGGCACTGTATAGAGAAACTGCACATGAGCTCCACGACAAGCTGGTCAAGAAAGAAATCAGCTCCGTGGAACTGACGAAAGCGGTCTGCGACCGGATCGACGAAGTGGAAGATCAGGTCAAGGCCTATATTACGTTGGATAAAGAAAACGCGCTGGCCCAGGCTGCCAAAGTGGACAAGATGATCGCTGCCGGCGAATCCATCAAACCCCTGGCCGGGATCCCCGGCGCCATCAAAGATAACATCAGTGTGAAGGGCGTGCGCATGACCTGCGCTTCCAAGATCCTGGAAAACTTCACGCCGGTGTATGATGCCCACGTCATCGAAAACCTGCGGAAAGAGGAAACCATTTTCCTGGGCAAGACCAACATGGATGAATTCGCCATGGGGTCCACCACGGAAACGTCCCATTTCCAGATTACCCATAACCCCTGGGATCTGACCCGTGTACCCGGCGGTTCCTCTGGCGGCAGCGCTGCATCCATCGCAGCCGGGGAAGCCATCTGGTCCCTGGGCTCCGATACGGGCGGTTCCATCCGGCAGCCGGCCTTCTTCAACGGCTGCGTCGGTCTGAAACCCACCTACGGCCGGGTTTCCCGGTATGGCTGCGTGGCTTTCGCCTCCTCCCTGGATCAGATCGGGCCCATCACCCGTGATGTGACGGATGCGGCTCTGGTATTGAATACCATCAGCGGCCTGGATGCCCATGACTCCACCAGCTATGACGCTCCTGTCCCTGATTACACCAAGGCCCTGCGTCAGGACGTGAAAGACCTGACCATCGGCCTGCCCAAGGAATACTTTGGGAAAGGCACCGATCCCAAAGTGGCTGCCCAGATCAAACTGGCTGCCAAAAAGTTCGAAGAACTGGGTGCCCATGTGGTCGAAGTGTCCCTGCCTCATACGGAATATGCCGTCATCACGTATTACATCATCGCTCCGGCTGAAGCTTCCGCCAACCTGGGTCGTTTCGACGGCGTACGGTACGGCTTCCGGGAAACTTCCGCAGAAAGCGCTCCGGAAATGATGCGCAAGACCCGTACGGAAGGCTTCGGCAAGGAAGTCCGCCGCCGGATCATGCTGGGGACCTATGTACTGAGCTCCGGCTACTATGACGCCTACTACAACAAAGCCATGCAGGTGCGGACCCTGATCCGTCAGGACTTCGCAGACGCCTTCAAGAAGTGCGACCTGCTGCTGACCCCCACCTCCCCTGTGGTGGCTTATCCGCTGGATGCCAAGATGGATCCTCTGACGGTCTACATGCTGGACGTGACCACCATTCCGGTGAACATGGCCGGTCTGCCCGGGATCTCCATCCCCTGCGGTTTCGTAGACAACATGCCTGTGGGCGCTCAGCTCATCGGCAAAGCACTGGGCGAAGAAACCCTGCTGCGGGCTGCCTACACCTTTGAACAGGCTACGGATTTCCATAAAGCCGTGGCACCTCTGGGAGGGTTGAAATAATGACAGAATATACTACCGTAATCGGTCTGGAAGTCCATGCAGAACTGAAAACCAAGACCAAGGCTTTCTGCTCCTGCTCTACGGAATTCGGCGGTGCTCCCAACACCCACGTATGCCCGGTCTGCCTGGGTATGCCCGGGGCTCTGCCTGTGATCAACAAGCAAATGGTGGAATTTGCCCTGCGCTTTGCACTGGCTGTGAACTGCGAAATCCAGCGCTACAGCAAATTCGATCGGAAGAACTACTACTACCCGGATCTGGCCAAAGCCTACCAGATTTCCCAGTTCTATCAGCCTATTGCCCTGAAGGGCCATCTGGATGTGAACGTGGACGGGAAGACCAAACGGATCGGCATCACCCGGATCCATATGGAAGAAGATGCCGGGAAACTGGTGCATTCCGGTGCTTCCATCAGCACGTCCGAGTTTTCCGCGGTTGACTACAACCGGGCTGGCGTTCCCCTGATCGAAATCGTATCCGAACCGGATATGCGGTCTGCGGCAGAAGCCCGTGCCTATATGGAAAAACTCCGTGCCTATCTGCAGTACACCGGCGTCTGCGACGGAAAGATGCAAGAAGGTTCCATGCGCTGCGATGCCAACATTTCCATCATGCCGGTGGGTTCCAAGGAATTCGGCACCCGTGCTGAAATCAAGAACCTGAACTCTTTCAAAGCCCTGGAACGGGCCATTGAATACGAAGTGGAACGGCAGAAGGAAATCCTGGAAGACGGCGGCCATGTGGTCCAGGAAACCCGTACCTGGGACGATGCCCAGGGCATGACCTTCTCCATGCGGAGCAAGGAAGAAGCCCACGACTACCGGTATTTCCCGGAACCCGACCTGGCCCCCATCATCATTGAAAAAGAATGGGTGGAAAAAGCCAAGAGCGAACTGCCGGAACTGCCGGATGCCCGGAAAGCCCGTCTGATGAACGAAAAAGGCCTGGACGACTACTCTGCTGAACTGATCGTAGCCGACAAGAAGATGGCCGAATACTTCGATGCCGCCGCTGCGGAAACCGATGACGCCAAAGGCGTGGCCAACTGGATCCTGGGCGATGTGTCCGCTTACCTGAACAGCAACAACTGCGGTATCGGCGACTTCCCTGTTTCCCCGGCTCACCTGGGACAGATGGTTGCCCTGATCAAGAAGGGCGTGCTGTCCAGCAAGCTGGCCAAGAAGGTCTTCGCTGAAATGCTGAAAAAGGATGAAGCTCCTGCCACCCTGGTGAAGAAACTGGGCCTGGAACAGGTCAGCGATGAAGGTGCTATCCAGAAGATGGTGGACGAAGTCATTGCCGCCAACCCGCAATCCGTTGCGGATTACAAAGCCGGCAAGGACAAGGCCATCGGCTTCCTGGTGGGCCAGATCATGAAGAAATCCCGCGGCAAAGCCAACCCGGGCATGGTCAACAAACTGATCATCAAGACCATCAAAGGTGAATAAGGAAAGAAATGCGACCATGAACCATGTGTCATGAGCCTGTGGAAAGGATCCGCCCGGCAGGGCGGATCCTTTTCTGTTATGGAAAATGTCATAGAAAAGCCCTCTTTTTTTCGTGGAAATCTGGTAAAATAAGCCATTACGAAAGGAGGGGTGGGGATGTTCCAGTCCATTTTGAAAAACGGACGGCTGTGGCGGTTCCTGCTGGTGATGGCCCTGCTGCCCGGGCTGTTTGCCGGCCAGTTCGGCAATTCCCTGCAGCACCGTATCAGCCGGTTCCTGAGCCGATATTCCCAGCCGGCCCCCCAGCTGGCGCTGCTCCGGTGGCCGGAAAATCTGCAGGCCGTCCGCTACGAACTGGAAATCTTCTCCTACGTACCGGACAGCCTGGATCCCCGGCTCCCGGTGGATACCGTCCTTTACCGGAATGATGAACTCTACGGGAACCAGCTCCTCCTGGATGAAAAACAACTGCCCGGTCTGGAGGAGGAACAGCCTCTTTTCTGGCGGGTGCGGCCTCTGGATATGGAGGGTGCCCCCATTGGGGCCTATTCTTCCGTCCGGGAATTAAGAACATTCCTCCAGCGCAATCACCGCTATGCTCCGGAACCCCGGCCCACGGTCAAACCGGGTCCGGGTACCCGGCTGCTGTATCCGGTGTATTCTTACACCGCCCTGCCCGGTGCCGCCCAGTACGAAGTGGAGGTCCTGGATGACCTGCCGCAGCAGCTGGACGGGATCCTGCCCTCCGCCCATCGGGTCTATGCAGAAATCACCGAATTGACGGACCTGTACGACAAACAGCCCCGGATCGGTACCTGCTACTGGCGGGTGCGGGGCCTGGACAGGCGGGGCCTGCCCGTGGGTGAATGGAGCCTGCCTCAGAAAATCAGCCTGGACCCGGACGAGGGGATCCAGGTGGGTATCTACGGAGACAGCATTTCCCACGGCGGCGGACATATGTCCTTCAGTCCTTCAGATTTTGCCTACAGCTACAGCTCGTATATATCGGTACCCACCGTGAATCTTTCGGAAAGCGGAGATACCAGCCAAATGATGGTGGAACGATTCGAAAAAGACGTGCTGCCCTTCCATCTGAAGACCCTGCTGATCATGGGCGGTACCAACAGCCTGCGGGATGGGACCGCGCCGGAGAAAGTGATCGCCGATTTGAAGAAGCTGCAGGCACTGTGCCGGGAAAACGGGATCACGCCGGTGCTCCTGACCCTGGCACCCATCAATCCGGATAACATCCAGCGGGCTTTCGACGAAGAATCGGATCCCCACTGGCAGGAGGCATTTGCCAAAGTGAATGAATATATCCGCAGCCAGCCCCACATCGATGTGGCGGCCCCTTTCGAGGCCATGGGGACGGAACTTCCTACAGAAATGGCCTTGGACGGACTCCATGGAGATGTTACAATGAAGAAGATCATGGGGGAGACCATCAACCATCATTTACAGGAGTTCCTGTAATCGCTTGCATCCAAAGGACCTGTCCCTCCCGGGGCAGGTCCTTTCCATAAGCTGCAGACTAATGACTAGAGACTAGTGACTGCCAGAAAGGAGGAAGCCATGGACAGCCAGCCCATCAAAGATTTCTGCCGCAGCCTGGGACTGCCGGCTGTGGGGATCGCTCCCAACCGGCTGCCGGAACCGGAGCAGCCTCCGGACATCTGTCCCCTGGCGGCTGGGAAGGGACCGGAACGGTACGATCTGACCGGGGTGCTGCCCGGCTGTCAGGCAGCCGTGGTCGTCCTGTTTCCCTATTACCAGCCGCCGGTGGAGGGGGCCAACCTGTCCCTGTACTGCCAGTTCCCCGATTATCACGGAATCATCCGGCAGTACCTGGACCGCGTCGCTGCCTGGCTGGGCCAGCACTGGCCCGGGAGCCGGCAGGCGGCCATTGTGGATACGTCGGTGCTGGCCGAACGGCAGCTGGCCGTAGAAGCGGGACTGGGCTTTGAGGGGGATAACGGGTGCCTGATC
Source organism: Acidaminococcus timonensis (assembly GCF_900106585.1). Taxonomy (NCBI): domain Bacteria; kingdom Bacillati; phylum Bacillota; class Negativicutes; order Acidaminococcales; family Acidaminococcaceae; genus Acidaminococcus; species Acidaminococcus timonensis. The sequence continues at coordinate 61,851 of NZ_FNWH01000005.1, read as the reverse complement.
CATGGAACCTGGGGTTCCTGGTGTTTCATCGGGGCGGTGCTTACCACCCTGCCTCTGGAACCGGATGCCCCTCACAGAAGGGAATGCTGCCACTGCGGCGCCTGTGCCCGGCACTGTCCCGGCGGCTGCTTTGCCAGCGGACGGTACGATTACCGGGTCTGCAAGTCCTACCTGACACAGAAGAAGGGAGAACTCACACCGGAAGAAATCGCCATCCTGCGGAAGACGCCGCTGGTGTTTGGCTGTGACGAATGCCAGCGCTGCTGCCCCCACAATGCACAGGTTCCCGTGACCCCCATACCAGAATTCAAAATGCGGCGCCAGGCCCGGCTGACAGCCCGGGAACTGGAAAATTTGACCAACCGGCAGTTCAAGGAAAAATACGGCGAGCGGGCTTTTGCCTGGCGGGGGAAGAAACTCCTGCTGCGGAACCTGGCCCTGCTGGACGAGTGATACATAAAAGATGATCGGTAAGGAGGTACAACCATGGAAACGACCAAACAGCCGGCCCTGCCCAGGGATCTGCTCCAATTCATCTACGAAGCGGCGTATATCCAGCGCTGGAATGACCACATCCGGCCCCAGGGATTCACGGAGCTGGACAAACAGGCCCACAAGATGATGATCCTTTATGTGCTGGCCCGGTATGAAGAACAGGATCACGGGGCGAAGCTGGACTGGCAGGTGCTGGTGGAAGGGGGCATCTTCGAATTTCTCCACCGGGTGGTGCTGACGGACATCAAACCACCGGTGTTCCACGAACTCATGCGCAAGAGCGGACCCCGGCTGAACCGGTGGGTGTACCAGGAACTGGCACGGCGGATCCCCAGCCTGCAGGGAAGCGATTTCCTGAAACGGATGCAGCAGTACTTCGACGGGCAGGACCATCCTCTGGAAAAACAGCTGATCCGGGCGGCCCACTATCTGGCCACAGAGTGGGAATTCCGGATCATCGACCGGATGAACCAGGGAATCTTTGGGGTGGAGGAAATCAGGGACCGGATCCACGATGAGATCGAGGAACACTTCAACCTGGCCGGGGTGCAGAAGATCGCCATGAACGGCAAGACCCGGAAATTTGTGGACCTGATCGGCAAGCTGCGGTTCCAGAAGCGCTGGTCCCAGTCCCCCCGGGTGCCGGAGACCTCCGTCATGGGGCACGTGCTGGTGGTGGCCATCATGGGGTATTTCTGCGCCCGGTCCCTGGGAGCCTGCAGGGCCCGGCTGGTGAATGACTTCCTGGGCGGCCTCTGGCATGACCTGCCGGAAGTGCTGACCCGGGATATCATCTCACCCATCAAGCGGTCCATAGAGGGCCTGGATGAACTGATCAAGGAAATCGAACAGCGGCAGATGGAAGATGTACTGCTGCCTCTGCTGCCCCAGGCCTGGCAGGAGGATATCCTGAATTTCACGGTGGACGAATTCCGCAATAAGATCCGGCTGGACGGCAGGGTCCAGGTGCTGGAGGGAGATATCCCGGAAGCCTACAATCAGGATGTGTACAGCCCGGTGGATGGGGAAATGCTGAAGGGATGCGACCATCTGGCGGCGTTCCTGGAGGCCTGGCTCAGCATCCAGTGTGGCATCACCTCTCACCACCTGGCAGGCGTGGTGGAAGAACTTCCCCGGCAGTACGCCCATAAAGTGGTCGGGGGTGTGGATTTCGGAGCGATTTACGAGCAGTTTGAAAAAGGTCGTGAGCTGTGAGTCATGAGTCATGAGCCGGTGGAGGCCAGCTTACGCTGGCAGGGGAAAATTTGCCCGCTGGGCGACCTGGGTCCGGACGTCCCTGACGGGCCGTCCCTACGCATGTAACGTACCCTGCGATAAAATTTCGTAGGGTCTACCCGTAAGGGGAGACCGTTCCCAGGTCTGGAGATTTTTGTCCCTATATTAAAATTTGCCAATAGTAAATTTCATCCATTCGCGTATGACGTATGACGGGGTGTGAAAAATCATTTTTCACACCCCTTTACTCTGATTTTATTAAATAATTTGCAAAAATAAAATTGTATACAAGATACAAAAAACGATTGCGTATTTTCTGAATCGTGCTATAATGGGCTTGTAAGGGTTCAAAGATAAGAGTTTTAGGAAAGTTGAAAATTTTAGGAGGCGTTACAAATGAGTTTGTTTGAAATGGCAAAAATCCCTATGGAAAAAGCTAGCAAGCTGATCAACCTGGATCCCAACGCTGAGGCTGTCATCTCTCAACCTGAACGTACTCTGGAAGTCAGCATCCCTGTGAAGATGGATGATGGCCATGTACAGGTATTCACCGGCTATCGTTCTCAGAACAGCACCATCCTGGGACCTGCCAAAGGCGGCGTACGGTATCATCAGAACGTTTCCATGGACGAAGTGAAGACCCTGGGCTTCTGGATGACCACGAAATGCGCCATTGCCGGCCTGCCTTACGGCGGTGGTAAAGGCGGTATCATCGTGGATCCCCGGAAAGTTTCCAAGACGGAACTGGAAAAGATCACCCGTGGGTACATCGATAAGATCGCACCGGTAATCGGCGAAAAGAAAGATATCCCGGCTCCTGACGTGAACACCAACGCCCAGATCATGGCCTGGATGTGCGATGAATTCTCCAAGATTAACTGCCAGTTTGCTCCTGGCTTCATCACCGGTAAAGCCGTATGCATGGGCGGTTCTCTGGGCCGTACTTCTGCAACGGGCCGTGGCGTGATCACCGCAACCCTGGAACTGTTGAAGAGAGAAGGAATCAAACCGGAAGATGCAACCCTGGCCATCCAAGGTTTCGGTAACGTAGGTTCCTGGACTGCCAAATGCGCAGCAGACAAAGGCCTGAAGATCGTAGCCCTGAGCGATATCAGCGGCGGCATCTATGATGCAAACGGCTTCGATCCGTACAAAGTGGAAGAATACGCCAAGAACAACGGCGGCGTAATCAAAGGCTATCCTGGTGCAAAAGCCATCAGCAACGAAGAAGTCCTGGAACAGGATGTAACGGTACTGATTCCGGCAGCTCTGGAACTGCAGATCACTGCCAAGAACGCCGACAAGATCAAAGCCAAGATGATCGTGGAAGCTGCAAACGGCCCGACCGATGCAGAAGCTGATATCATCCTGGAAAAGAGAGGCATTCCTGTAGTGCCCGATGTGCTGGCCAACGGCGGCGGCGTAACCGTATCCTACTTTGAATGGGTACAGAACCTGTACAGATACTTCTGGACGGAAGAAGAAGTTGTGGACAGACAGGAACAGATGATGGTGAAAGCCTTCGCAAATGTATATGATGCAGCCAAGAAGTACAACACCACCATGCGTGTAGGCGCCTACATCGTAGCCCTGAACGCTCTGGCTGAACCCATGAAACTGAGAGGCATTATCTGATAGAACCCTACAAACGGAATCTGTACCAGGACGGTACAGCAAAAATCCCCGGACAGTGGTTGTCCGGGGATTTTTGGGTTCTATAATAAATGTTGGGGTCTTGTGGACACTCCTGTTCACAAGACCCCTTGTCTTACGATAAAATAAAGACATATCTAAGCTACATTTCACCTCAACCACCACGAAGAACTGAAAGGAGAATAGATATGTCTTTCTTTCATTTTATCGAAAAAAGCTTCCATTGGGAAGAGGGTTCCATAAAAGAATTTGAAAAATTGGGATCCAGCCTCCTCCTTTACGTGGAATTCACTTCTACAGCTTCTCGTTGCCCCTACTGTCATCATAAAATTCTTCATATTAAGGACTATCGGGACCAAAAAGTCCTCTTAGGGCACTGGAACACCCATCCTGTTTCTGCTATTGTTCATAAAAGAAGATTTTTTTGCCCTTGCTGCCATAAGACATTTTATGAAAAAATTCCTGGCGTCGAGCATTACCAGCGGCGTTCTAACGATGTAAAGAACAGCATCATCCAAGCCTGTTCTGAACTGGCGAGCTTTAAAGCTATTGCCAGAAGCCATGGTGTCTCTGTTTCCACCGTAATCCGGTATTTTGATGGACTTACTTTTAAAAGGCCTCTCCATCTGCCTGAAGTTCTTTCTTTAGACGAATTTCGTGGGAACGCTCATGGGCAAAGATACCAGGTCGCTGTGAATGACCCTCAGCGTCATGAAACTCTCGATATTTTGCCAAAGAGGACAGCGCTGGAATTGATTCGTTATTTTAGCCAATTTTCAAGAGCAGAGCGATTGAAAGTAAAATTTGTCGTAATGGACCTTTCGTCACTTTTCCGCAAGGTCATCAGAGCGATGTTTCCTGGTGCAACAATTATTGGTGACCGATTCCACATACAGAGACTGGTCATTTGGGCGCTTGAACGGGTTAGGAAAAATGTACAAAAGTTATTCGACGAAAAAAGAATTTATTTCAAGAGAAACAAACATATCTTGAACAAGAGGGGTGATCGTCTGACAGAAGAAGAACTGGCCAGCCTTCGGGAAATCTTGAAGCAGTCTTCAGAATTACAGAGAGCCTATGCCTTAAAAGAGGCATTCTTTAAGGTGTTTTCTATGAAAGAACGGTCTGCTGTTGCTTCATTCTTATCTCGTTGGTTATCATTAGTCGAAGAAAGTGGGGTTGAAGAATTCAAGAGTGTTATAAAGACGTTCACTGATTGGAAGACAGAGATTTTGGAAGGATTGAGTCAAGCGTATTCGAATGGTTTTACGGAAGGAATGAACAATAAGATTAAGGTGTTAAAGAGAGTAGCATTTGGTTTTCGCAACTTTGAACGATTCCGTTCTCGGATTTTACTGCTTTCGATGGTGAAATTAAAATAAAAACAGACGTGAGCAAAAATCGCTCACGTCCGTGTGTGGTAGATGAATTGGAGCTTACCCCAACATTTGACAAAGAACCGATTTTTGTGTATCTCAAATATCTGCCCTATCCGCTTGTAAACAGGGCGGGGAACCGCCGGATGGCGGGAGCTCTTCAGGGCTCTGCTATAGATTGTTTTCCTGACAAAAATCCTTGATGACATTGAGGAAGGCGTCACCATACTTCTCATCCTTGGCCTGCCCCACACCCAGTACGGTCAGGAACGCTCCGTGGTTCCGGGGCAATACCCTGCACATATCCCGCAGGGTCCGGTCGCCGAAAATCACAAAGGGAGGGACCATGGCCTTTTCTGCCAACTTTTTCCGCAGGGACCGAAGCCGGCTGAACAGTTCCTCTCCCTGCTCCTGGGTGAATCCCTCCGGCAGGGCAGCCCGGGGCAGATCGGACGGTTTCCTTCTGGGTCTGCCAGAATCTGTTTCCGGTTCCTGGGCTTTCCGCAGGAGCACCCGGATGGAGGTATCCTGCAGCTCCCAGATCTTTTTGGAGATCCGCAGCACTGGATATTTGTCCGGGCTGATCAGCAGGTAGCCCTGTTCAATCAGGCAGCGGATCATTTCCTTGATTTCCTTCAGGGTATACTGGTGCAGGGCGCCGAACAGCCGCTGCCGGTAGAGCCCTGTCTCTTCCACCCGGGTGGAATGGCTGCCGGCCAGGGTATTGGCGATCAGGTTCATGCCGTAGGGACGGCCCGCTTCGTGGATGCACTTGACAATGGCCTTGGTCTGTTCCGTGATGTCGATCTCCTGGAAATCTCCGTTGCAGGAGGAACAGTTGTCGCACCGGGCAGGGGCTTCCTCCCCGAAATAGTGGAGCATGGTCATGCGAAGGCAGGCCGTGGTGGTGCAGTACTGCTCCATGGCGCTCAGTTTGCGCCGGTTGTTCTCCTCCACTTCCTCCAGTTCTTCTGTGACCGGCTGGTCCTTGTGCTCCAGCAGGAATTTCTGGATCATCACATCCTGGGCAGCGTAGAGCAGGATGCATTCGGAAGGCTCTCCGTCCCGTCCGGCCCGGCCGGCTTCCTGGTAGTAGTTCTCCAGGCAGGAGGGCATATTGTAATGGAGCACGTAGCGCACATTGGATTTGTCGATGCCCATGCCGAATGCATTGGTGGCGATGATCACCGGAGTCCGGTCGTACAGAAAATCCTCCTGGGCTTTCTGCCGTTCCTCCTGGCTCAGTCCTGCGTGGTACCGGCCTACGGAAAAGTGCTGATCCTGGAGCCAGCTGTACAGTTCGTCCACATTTTTCCGGGTGGAGCAATAGATGATGCCACTGTCTTCCGGATGGCGTTTCAGGTAGGCCAGTACGAATTCATCCTTGCTGCGGGGCCGTTCCACTCCAAAATACAGATTGGCCCGGTCAAAACCGGTGACCAGGCGCTGGGGATCCTGCAGCTGCAGGCTTTCCAGGATGTCCTCCTGGACCTGCTGGGTGGCCGTGGCGGTAAAAGCTCCCACCACCGGCCGCCTGGGCAGGAATTCCAGAAAGTCCAGGATCCGGGTATAGCTGGGACGGAAATCCTGCCCCCACTGGGAGATGCAGTGGGCTTCATCCACTGCCACCAGAGAGATTTCCGCCTCCTGGGCGAAGTTCCGGAACAGTTCCGTCTCCAGCCGTTCCGGAGCCACATAGAGCAGCTTGTAACTCCCTTTCCGGGCGGCATCCAGGGTGGCAAAGAACGCCTGGGGGGACAGGGAACTGTTGATGTAGGCAGCCGGGATGCCTGCCTGTTCCAGCGCCTGCACCTGATCCTGCATCAGGGAGATCAGCGGGGAAATCACCAGGGTGATCCCTGGAAGCAGCAGGGCCGGGATCTGGTAGCAGAGGGATTTGCCGGCGCCGGTGGGCATGACCCCCAGTACATCCCGGCCCTTCAGCAGGGCATCGATGAGAATCTCCTGACCGGGACGGAAACTCTTGTATCCAAAATACTTTTCCAGGGCTGTATATCGGTCCATGGGTGGAATGACCTCCTTCAGGCAGTAAATCAAACTGTTGTTTGTTTCAATCATAACGAAAAAATGGGGAAATTGCAAGGTATAGGGAAATTCATGAATTGTATACAAAATACAAAAAAATAAACAGTTATTTCTGAATCATGCTATAATGTGCTTGTAAGGGTTCAAAGATAAGAGTTTTAGGAAAGTTGAAAATTTTAGGAGGCGTTACAAATGAGTTTGTTTGAAATGGCAAAAATCCCTATGGAAAAAGCTAGCAAGCTGATCAACCTGGATCCCAACGCTGAGGCTGTCATCTCTCAACCTGAACGTACTCTGGAAGTCAGCATCCCTGTGAAGATGGATGATGGTCATGTGCAGGTATTCACCGGCTATCGTTCTCAGAACAGCACCATCCTGGGACCTGCCAAAGGCGGCGTACGGTATCATCAGAACGTTTCCATGGACGAAGTAAAGACCCTGGGCTTCTGGATGACCACGAAATGCGCCATTGCCGGCCTGCCTTACGGCGGTGGTAAAGGCGGCATCATCGTGGATCCCCGGAAAGTTTCCAAGACGGAACTGGAAAAGATCACCCGTGGGTACATCGATAAGATTGCACCGGTAATCGGCGAAAAGAAAGATATCCCGGCACCTGACGTGAACACCAACGCCCAGATCATGGCCTGGATGTGCGATGAATTCTCCAAGATCAACTGCCAGTTCGCTCCTGGTTTCATCACTGGTAAAGCCGTATGCATGGGTGGTTCCCTGGGCCGTACTTCTGCAACGGGCCGTGGCGTGATCACCGCAACCCTGGAACTGCTGAAGAGAGAAGGAATCAAACCGGAAGAAGCAACCCTGGCCATCCAAGGTTTCGGTAACGTAGGTTCTTGGACTGCCAAATGCGCAGCGGACAAAGGCCTGAAGATCGTAGCCCTGAGCGATATCAGCGGCGGCATCTATGATGCAAACGGCTTCGATCCGTACAAAGTGGAAGAATACGCCAAGAACAACGGCGGCGTGATCAAAGGATATCCTGGTGCAAAAGCCATCAGCAACGAAGAAGTCCTGGAACAGGATGTAACGGTACTGATTCCGGCAGCCCTGGAACTGCAGATCACTGCCAAGAACGCCGACAAGATCAAAGCCAAGATGATCGTGGAAGCTGCAAACGGCCCGACCGATGCAGAAGCCGATATCATCCTGGAAAAGAGAGGCATCCCTGTAGTGCCCGATGTGCTGGCCAACGGCGGCGGCGTAACCGTATCCTACTTCGAATGGGTACAGAACCTGTACAGATACTTCTGGACGGAAGAAGAAGTTGTGGACAGACAGGAACAGATGATGGTGAAAGCCTTCGCAAATGTATATGATGCAGCCAAGAAGTACAACACCACCATGCGTGTAGGCGCCTACATCGTAGCCCTGAACGCTCTGGCTGAACCCATGAAACTGAGAGGCATTATCTGATAGAACCCTACAAACGGATTCTGTACCAGGACGGTACAGCAAAAATCCCCGGACAGTGGTTGTCCGGGGATTTTTGTATGCTGTTATATGACGGCTTTCCTCCACACTCCCTGGTGCCAGCGCCAGAAGAATACCAGGCCCCGGCTGCATTCGTCCAGGGCCATGGCAATCCAGATGCCCACCAGGCCCCAGAGCAGATGGATGCCGAAGAACCAGCTTCCCAGCACGGAGACGGACCACATGAAGATGATCCCGATGGTGATGGGGGCCTTTACATCACCAGCTGCATTGAGAGCCATGACCATGCACATATTCACGGCCCGTCCAATTTCCAGGAAAATATCCACAAACAGGATCATTTTGCCCAGGGCATGGACTTCCGGATCCTCTGTGAACAGGGAGAAGATGGCATCACTGTGGAAGTAGACCAGGATGGCCAGGGTACCGGACAGCAGGATGGAAATCAGGATGGTGAACTTTACCCGTTTGTCCACTTCGCTGTTTTCGTCCGCTCCCTTGAAGTATCCTACCAGGATCTGGGTGGCCATGGCCAGGGCCTGGGAATACAGGTAGCTGATCATGGCGATGATATAGGCATAGACTTTGGTGGTGATCACGGCAATCCCGAACAGATTCACAAAGGTCATGATGGTGGTCTGGGAAAGCTGGTAGGAAAAGGTTTCCCCGGCGGAGGGAATCCCCAGATACAGCAGATTCTTCAGGGTTTTCTTCGGGAAGGGGCGCAGGTGGCGGAGAGAAAGCCGCAGGGGTGTTTTCTTCCGCAGCAGGTACATGACCAGCAGCAGCCCCAGGACTTTGGCTGTATTGGTGGAGATGCATACCCCGGCTACCCCCAGGGAGGGAATGGGGCCCAGACCATGGATCAGGATCATGTTGCCGTTTCCCACGGCTGCCACTGCATCCTGGGAATAATGGCTCAGCATGAACTGATCCATATTGGGAACCAGCATCTGCAGACCGATTTCGATGAAGATGGGCAGGGACATGGCAAACACCGACCAGCGGCTTTGGTATTCTTTCGTCACAGCAAGGACCTCCTGTGCAATGTTTCAAGGGATACAAAATCATGACTTTTGTACTATGCTAAAATAGGGAAAGTTCCTTGACAATACGAGAAAAATATTCGGGGAAAGTGGAATTTTATGAAAGCTTCGTTTATAATAGAAATAGATTGAATATTGGGAACCAAGGAGGCAGTTGCCATGGAGAACCAGGAACGGAGAAAAAAAATCCTGGAAATGCTGAAAGAAGCCACCAAACCGGTTACCGGGACGGAAATGGCCCAGGTCTGCCAGGTCAGCCGTCAGATCATTGTGGGAGATATTGCCCTGCTGCGGGCCAGCGGGACGCCGGTGATTTCCACCCCCCGGGGCTACCAGTTGCAGCAGGTCAGTCCCTACGGCGTGCAGGAATCCTTTTTGTGCAAACATGGGCCGGAGAAAGTGGAGGCAGAACTGAATTCCATTGTGGATAACGGGGGAGTTGTCCACAATGTGGTTGTGGAACACGAGGTCTATGGATTCCTGGAAGGAGAACTGAACCTGAAATCCCGCCGGGATGTGCAGCTGTATCTGCAAAAGATGAGAGCCACCCGGGCTCCTCTGCTGTCCAGCATATCGGAGGGTGTCCATACCCATCTGGTGGCGGCTTCCACCCCGGAAGACATGGAAGCGGTACGGAAGGCCCTGGAGACGCTGGGAGTGCTGTACGAAGAAAAAAAGTGAGAAAACCAGGCATGTGGAAACGGGGTGTGAAAAAATGCTTTTTCACACCCCGTCACTAGTCACTAGCCACTAGCCGATGGAAGCCAGCTGACGCTAGCGAAATAAAGGCGCTGTGGATGATTTTTTCACAGCGCCTTTTGATGATGCAGCACTTTTTGTTTTTCCAGGTTCAGACCGTTTGGTTACCAAGAATCCCCTGGGCCTGAGACTTGAGAGGGGAGATGTCACCGGGAAGTCCGGGGTCCTTCTTCAAATCGATCAGGCGGAAATCGCATTTGTTCAGGTCCAGCATACGGGCAGCCAGGCGCTTGCCCCGTTCCAGGTCGGCGGTGAAGCACACTTCGGCCCGGCCGATGCCGGTGGTCAGGGCCAGATGCCGTTTTTGGAGGGATTCCAGGGCGTCCTGGGCCGTCCGTTCCGCCGGATCCAGTACCGTTACAGAGGGACCGAATTCGTCTTCGATCTCTTTCCGCACGAAAGGATAGTGGGTACAGGAGAGCAGCACCGTATCCACATGGTGGGCCTTCAGCTTTTCTGCATATTCATGGATGGCGGCTTTCAGTTCCGGGCTGCCGAATCGTTCTCCTTCGATCAGCGGTACGAATTTGGGACAGCCCTGGCCGAATACCTGGATCTGGGGGCACAGTTTCTGGATTTCCCGTTTGTGGGCTCCGGTAGAAACGGTGAAGTCCGTGGCAAAGAAACCCACCCGGTTGTTCTTCGTGACCAGAGGCACCATGCGGGAACCTTTGGCCATCCCAATCACGTCGAAGGGATAACTGCCCCTGATCGTATCCGTGCCCAGCACCGTAATGGTATTGCAGGCCACCACCAGCTGTTTGATGTTCCGCTTGTTGAGCCAGGCTGTCATATCGGCTACAAAGCGGGTGATTTCTTCCCGGCTGCGGTTGCCGTAGGGGGTACGGGCTGTATCGCCGATGAAGATGAAGTTTTCGTGGGGCATTTTGGCCTGGAGCCATTTAAGGACGGTCAAGCCGCCTACGCCGGAATCGATGACACCAATGGGTTGTGCTGTCTGCATGAGTAAGACCTCCTGTATCAATAAAAATAAGGCCTGAAAAAGACAAACATCCAGGAGAGATGTCTTTATCAGGCCTTATCGATGGGCAGGAACAGGGGGAAATCTGTTCCCAAATCCATAAGGATCTTCAGTTGTATGCTGCCCTTATCGGCAACAAAACCAGTATAGCAGATAAAAACGGATTCTACAAGGAAATTTATGAATTTTTCCTGTTTTCCGTCAAATTTTATTGACCCCTTCGGGTACACTGTGGTACCCTTGCATAAGAGAGAAAAGGAGTCTGATTCTATGGAAAAACACTACCCGTCCGATTCTGTTTTCGTCACCGGGGTGGCCAAAGTATCCCGGGACGATGTGATCAATTCCATGTATGGTGGGACCTTTTCCCTGAGCCTGGTCATCGACCGGAATACAGGGACCATCATCCATTGCAGTGCCAACATGATCATGGCCGATACCATTGCCTTCCTGCAGGATATCCTGATTGGAAAGAACCTGCTGGCCGACATGGAAACAATGGTGCAGGAGCTGCGCCGACGGTTCCTGGCTCTGTCCCAGAAAGCGGTGATTGCCGCCTTGAAGGATGCCCAGAACCATTACCTGAACGTCTATCCAACGGCCGGCAACCAGTGACTGGCAGCTGGTGACGGGGTGTGAAAAGGATTTTCGCACCCCTGTTTTTTTATGTCATTTTTGCATCCAGCAGCATTCCCCCCAGGATGATGGTCAAACCGGTGAGTACCATGGGATTGGGGTACTGGTGCAGGAACAGGGCTACCCAGAGAGGTCCCAGGATCATTTCCCACAGGGCCAGTACCGAAGCTTTCCGGGCCGGGATTTTCTGGACGCCCAGATTATAGAAACTGTAGCCTCCGGCCACCTGGACCACGCCCAAAAGCAGCATCAGGACCCATTCCTGGCCGGTCATGGCGGTCAGTCCCAGCCGGGCGGAAGGGAACAGGCTGAACACCAGGGCTCCGGTGAACAGGTTCCCCAGAGCGGTCAGTCCCAGCACATTTTCTCGGGTGGCCTTCCTGGAGACCAGGCTCATTCCTGCAAAGAAGATCCCCTCTGTGAGAGCGATGGCATTTCCCAGGGAATCCGAATCTCCACTGCCTCCGGAAAGCATGAAGCAGACCACACCGGCCATGATCACCAGTACCGGCAGGAAGGCCCTGGGATTGAAGTAGCCGGTCCGGTACCACAGCAGCAGGAACAGCCAGACGGTGGCCGTGTACTGCATCCCCACCCCGATGGCCGCCGATGTCCGGGAAAGGGAGGCAATCACGCTGAGGCACAGGGCACAGTAACTCAGGCAGTAGGCGATCAGCCACCGGTTCCAGTGGATCCTGCGGGGACGCAGGAAGGGCAGCAGGACCAGCCCGGCAATGACAGAACGCAATCCGCAGATCAAAAAGGGATCCAGGGGAAGGTATTTTACCAGGGGGGAGTTCAGGCTCCAGCAGAGGGCACCCAGGAGAACCAGGATGGAACCGGACTGGGCAGGGAGAGGGAACATGATGGAAGGACTCCTTTCAGAGGAAAAATCGATTCACAGGGCCGGGGAAAAAAGACTTGACGTATAATCACGATTAAAATATAATCATGATTAGAAATTAGCTTTATTATAAAAGTGGCCTGTCAGTTTGTCAACCCGTTGCGGAAAGAAAACACAGGAACGCAGTCAGGAGGTGCCTGGTCAAGGATGAAAAAAACATTGATGGAGGAAATTGGGCAAAAGAGGACGTTATCCCTTCGGCAGAAACGGAATATGGCCTATTTTGTGGAAGCCACAGAAAAAATCCTGCAGAAGGAGGGCCTGGGCGGAGTCACTATCCGCCGGGTGGCTGCGGAGGCAGGGTACAACAGTGCCACCCTCTACAACTATTTTCAGGATCTGGATGATCTGATCCTGTTCGGATCCGTCTGTTATCTGCGGGAATACCTGGTCGATCTGGCCCATGAGCTGCAGCCGGGCATGGATTCTCTGGAACGGTACCGGACCATTTACCGGTGTTTCAACAACCATGCCTTCCAGGCACCGGAGATCTTCTACAACATGTTCTTCGGGAAATACAGCCATCGTCTGGAGGATGTGATCCAGACGTATTACCTGGAACTGTTCCCGGAAGAATTGAAAGAGTTGCCGGAGGATGCCCGCCAGATGGTGCTGCGGGGCAATCTGGCAGAGCGGGATCAGGTGGTCATGCAGCATATGGTGGAAGACGGATTCGTAGAGGGATCCCGGGCGGCTGAAACCCTGGAGATCATTGTGGCCCTCCATGAAAGCTATATCCATAAGGCGTATCTGGCCAATTGCAAAGAAAGCATTGAGACACTGAGGAAAGGGTTCCGGCACATTTTTGAGTATGTGCTGGCACAGGCCCGGCCTGCACAGCCCTGAAGCCAATCAATCAATCGGAAAAGGAGTGTACTGAAATGGCAGAGGAAAAGAAAAGCAAGTTCAAGCTCCACGCACTGAATCCCATGGTGCTCCTGGGAATCATCATGTTCGCCGCTTTCCTGGCATCCTATATCGTCCCTGCGGGGGAATACAGCCGGGTCCTAAATCCTGTTCTCAACAAGGAAGTGGTGGATCCCGCCACTTTCCATTACATTGAGCAGCAGCCCGTTTCCCTTTTCTATCTGTTTGAATCTCTGACCCTGGGGCTCCAGAATGCAGCGGAAATCATTTCCTTTCTGTTCATCATCGGGGGCATGTTCGCCATTATGGATGCCACCGGAGCCATCAATGCCGGGCTGTCCAATGTGGTGGAAAAGATGAAGGGCCGGGAACTGCTGATGATTCCGGTGGTCATGGTGCTTTTCAGCCTGCTGTCCGCGTTTGCCGGCTGCTTTGAAGAATTCCTGGCATTCACCCCCCTGGTGATCGGGGTTTCCGTGGCCATGGGTTTCGATTCCCTCACCGCCATTGCCATTGTATTCTGTGCGGCGCCTGTAGGGTATGCAGGGGCCATGACCAATCCGTTTACCGTAGGGGTAGCCCAGGGTATCTGCGGTCTGCCCATGTTTTCCGGCATGGGGCTCCGGGCAGTGCTGTTTGTGGTCATGAACATCGTGACCATTCCCTATGTAATGTGGTACGCCAATAAAGTTCGTAAGAATCCGGAACTGAGTACGGTCCGGGAAGAAGATCTGCTGTACAACAGCCATCTGAAACTCCAGGAAACTCCGGTGATCACCCTGCGGCACAAACTGGTGCTGATGCTGTTTGTGGGGACCATCGCCGCCGTGGTCCTGGGGGTGCTGAAATTCGACTTTTACATCAACGAAATGGCGGGGCTGTTCCTGGCATGTGGTCTCCTGGCCGGCATCATCGGGGGGCTGTCTTCCGGTGAAATCGCCGATGCGTTCCTGGCCGGCTGCAGCAACATGCTGTTTGCCAACCTGGTCATCGGCATGTGCAACGCAGCCGTGCTGATCATGCAGAATGCGCATATCATGGATACGGTGATCCATTACATGGCCAGCCTGCTCAATGGACTGCCGCCCACCCTCAGCGCCTGCGGCATGTTCATTGTCCAGGATCTGTTCAACGTACTGGTACCTTCCGGCAGCGGCAAGGCAGCCATTACCATGCCTCTGTTCGCACCGCTGGCGGATCTGATCGGGGTGACCCGGCAGACGGCCGTCCTGGCCTTCCAGATGGGGGATGCCTTCACCAACGTATTCGCACCCACCAGCGGGGAAGTGGTGGCCGCCTGTGCCATGGCTCACATTTCCTTTGGGAAATGGTTCCGCTGGCTGGCCCCTCTCTTTGCCATCTGGTGCGTGGTCGCTCTGGCCTTTATGGTCATTGCTGTCCAGATCCACTACGGTCCGTTCTAAGGAGGCAGAACTATGGAAAACCAGAAATTTGAATCGTTGGAACAGCTTTTGCACCATCCGGTATTCCATCATTTTGGGGAATTGTGCCGGATTCCGCACCCTTCTTTCCAGGAGAAGACCATCAGCGCCGCCGTGTACAGCTGGGCCAGGCAGAAGGGCTTCGAGACCTGGCAGGATGACTGGAACAATGTGTTCATCCGCAAACCGGCTTCCCCCGGCTATGAGGAGCGTCCGGCGGTGATGCTCCAGGCCCATCTGGATATGGTTTGTCAGAAGGCCAGGGGAGTGGAACACGATTTTGCCCGGGATCCCATCCATCTGGAGCTGGCTGGAGACCTTCTGTCCACCGGCGGCCGGACCACCCTGGGGGCTGATGACGGCATCGGCGTGGCCCTGGCCATGGCGCTCCTGGAAGATGACAGCCTGCCCCATCCGGAACTGGAAACCCTGTTCACCACCGCAGAGGAAGAAGATATGAGCGGCGCCCAGAACGTGGATGCCAGCGATTTCCACGCCCGCTACCTGGTAAACATCGACAATGCGGCAGAACGCCATTCTGTCACCGGAAGCTGCGGCGGGTTCGGGGTGAAGTTCCATCTGCCGGTCACCTGGGAGGCCGTTCCCGGCCAGGCCCTGTTCTACCATCTGAAGGTGGAGGGGCTCCAGGGTGGCCATTCCGGGGAGGATATCCACCGGGGCCGGGGCAATGCCAACATCTTCCTGATCCGGATGCTGCTGGGGGCCCGGAAGAAGATGCCCCTGCATCTGGCCTCCCTCCACGGAGGGACCTTCCGGCTGGCGATCCCCCGGGATGCGGAGGCGGTGGTTATGGTGCCAGCGGCCCAAAAAGAGGAGTTTCTGGTGGCAGTGGATCAGGTGGTCGAGCACCTGCGGGCCGAATACAAGGCCGTAGCTGCCAATCTGAAGATGACCGTGGAACTGGCGGCAGGGCCGGAAACGGGGCTGGTGGTGTCCCAGGATGTAACGGACAAGTTCATCCAGGTGCTGGTGCTGTCCCCCAACGGGATCTCGGAAATGAATGCGGCCATCCCCACAGTGGTCCAGAGCAGTGACAACCTGGGGGAAATCCGGTTGGAACCGGAGGAGAACCGGCTGGTGGTGGTTTACGAAATCCGCACTTCCTTCCGCTCCAAGGCCGATTACATCTGGGACAAGATCTATCTGCTGGCCCAATTGGTGGGCGGTACCTGCGAAAAATTCGCCGCCTACCCCGGCTGGCCCAACGATCCGGATTCCAAACTGACACCCCAGGTGCAGCAGGTCTACCAGGACCTGTTCGGAGAAACCATGGCGGCCACACCCATCCATTCCGGGTTGGAATGTGGCTGCCTCATGGAAAAGCGTCCCGAACTGGATGCCATTTCACTGGGGCCTGACTGCTGGGATCTCCATTCTCCCCAGGAACGACTGAGCGTCAGCAGCACCCTGCGGATGTATGAGTTTCTGAAGAAACTCCTGGCAGAAATTCAATAAATTTGCATAAAAAAGAAGTGTCGCAAGCGCGGCACTTCTTTTCCTTTGGCTGCAGACTAGTGACTAGAGACTAGTGACTGCTTTTAAGCTTTTTCCACGACCACCTTGGTGTTCCTGACTTCGGCGGGGATGACCACGTCCTTGCCCTTTTCATACCGGAGCAGCACGTTCAGGTTCAGACTGGAACCTTTCAGCATGGCCTTCATCATTTCCAGCTGGTTCCTGTCCAGATTCTTGTCCTGGGTGGCCGCAGCGTCCATGAGCTGGGCCCCTGCAGTCTGCAGCAGCGGGGTCAGATCCCAGGACAGCGCTGTGATCCGGTGGGTCTTCTTATCCACGGCGATGATGTAATTTACGTCCTTCACCTGGCGCAGCAGTTCGGCTACATCCACACCGTTCACCTTCATGGATTTTTTGGCAGTCCTGTCCTGCAGGTCCAGGATCCTGTTCCAGTCACCGGTGACCTTGTAGACTTTTTCCCGGCTGTCTTCCTTGATCATTTCAGCGGAAGAAAGGGTGGCGCGGTACTCCTTCAAGGACTGGGCGAGTTCTTCTTCCGTGGGCATGGAGAAGGGAACGATGGTCTTTCCCCAGCCCTTATCCGTCTTTATGTATTCGGTGAGCTTTTTGCCCTGGGCTTCTGCATAGGCTTCCACCGGGGTGCTCATGGTTTTCTGGCTGCCCAGCACCACCAGTTCGGCGGTACCGTGGGCTTCGGCTCTGGTCACCCGTTCCTGGTTCTTCTTCCTGGGGGTCAGGTCCTCTACGTTCCCGTTCACCAGCAGGTTGCCCACGCCCACCGGGCTGAACAGGGTGCCCTTCAATTCGTATTGTACATAGGCCTGTTTGCTGGTGGCTTCCTGGGCGGCCATCACTTCATCGATGGCCGTCGTCCCGGCATCGGCCATGGCCAGGGGCATGGCCACCAGGCTCAGGGCCAGGGCCATACCGGCCGTGCGGATCTTCGAAAACAGTTTCATGGATACTCCTCCTTGCTTTGCTTCCATAGTCTTATCCTTTAGAATGGCACATCCTGGCCCGATTGTCAAAGAAAATTTCTTTAAACTTTTAAAAGGAAGTGCTTCCCTGGGATAAATATGGTATCATGACAGATGAAATGAGACGCAAAGGAGTGAAATCCATGAGCAATAACAATGAAGTATTGGAAGCCATGCAGCTGCGGCGCAGCATCCGCAGCTATAAAACGGATCCGGTTCCGGAAGCCGACCTGCAGGAAATCATCAAGGCAGGATTGTACGCTGCCAGCGGCCGGGGCAGCCAGGATACCATCATCCTGGCCGTTACCAATCCCGGCATGATCAAGCGTCTGAGCAGGCTGAACTGCGAAATTGGCGGATGGGAACCTTCTTTTGATCCCTTTTACGGGGCTCCGGCAGTCCTGGTGGTGCTGGCCGACAAGAACCGGCCCACGGCGGTATATGATGGATCCCTGGTCATGGGGAATATGATGCTGGCCGCCCATTCCCTGGGCCTGGGAAGCTGCTGGATCCACCGGGCCAAAGAAGAATTTGAACGGCCGGAAGGCAAGGCCCTGCTGAAGTCCCTGGGCATCACCGGTGAATGGGAAGGCATCGGTCACTGCGTGGTGGGCTATGTCAAGGGAGACATTCCCATAGCGCCGCTCCGGCGGGAACACCGGGTTTATTTCCTGAAATAAGCCAATGGAGGCTGTGAAAAAGGGGGCTGTGATTTTTCACAGCCTCCTTTTTGTATGCCGGTTTCAGTAGAAAATCTCCGACAGAGCCGTGCGCTGAAAGGTCTTCTCCAGCATGGCCTTATGGGACAGGAACCGGGGATCGTCGAAGTATTTTGCCCCTTTGGGGCAATACTGGATGCAGGCCTGGCATTTGATGCAGATGCCGGGTACCTGGTCGGTGTCCTCCCGGCTGATGGACCCCATGGGGCATACGGCAGCGCATTTGCCGCAGTGATCGCATTTTGTCAGGTCCGTCTTTGGTTTGGCCTTCAGGAATTTGGCCGGCTGGCCATCCTCTCCTTTGGGGATGTAGTAAGGGCCCACCGGGGCGTTGTCGTTGATGACCACCGTTTCCAGGGGGACTTCCTCCCGCAGTTTCCCTTCCACCTTGTCCAGCAGGGTTTCGAACGCGTTCCTGTCTTCTGCCGTAGGATGTTCCTTTCCGATGGAGGCAAAGGCATGGGCACAGGCGAAAGCGCCGGCGGCGAATACCCGGAAATCCTTCTTTTCCAGTTCGTCCCGCAGTTCCGTCAAGGCGCTGTCGTAAGCCCGGTTACCGAAAGTGACCAGCGCCACCGCCGGGGTCTTCTGCTTTTCCTCACCGGAGAAAAGCTGCTGCACAAAGGGCAGGGCCTTGTTGGGAATCCGTCCGGCGTAGGTGGGGGTGCCGAACACCACCAGGGTATCCGGTCCGTACATATGGTAACTTTGCTGCTCTTCCGGCAGAGTAAAAGACGTGTGATCCACCGTGACCCCCTCTATCTGGAACCGTTTGGCCAGGGCTTCCCCGAACCGGTGTACCAGCTGCTTCGTCTGGCCGGTGGGACTGAATGAAATGGTTGCGATGTGTTTCAACAAAGGTAAGACCTCCCTGCGTTGTTCAGAAATTTCACTTCTTTTTATTGTACTGTATTTCCAGGGGAAAAGCCAGTACTCCACAAAATCAGAACGGTACAATGAAAATTTGCACGTATGCCGGAACTTGCCCTATAATAGAGCCATGAATGTAAATCCATGGAGGGGGGAGTCCCATGAACCATATCATCATCCGGGAAGCCACGGTGGAAGATGCAGCGGCCATTCGGTCCATCTATGCACCCTATGTGGAAACCACGGTGATCACCTTTGAATACACGGTTCCCAGTGTGGAGGAGTTCCGGCGGCGGATCGCACGGACGAAAGAACGGTATCCCTATTTTGTGGCCGTAGATGACGGCAGGGTAGTGGGTTATGCCTACGCCGGTCCCTTTGTGGGGCGGGCGGCCTACGACTGGGCCGCTGAATTGAGCATTTATGTAGATATCCATTTGAAGAAACAGGGGCTGGGGAAAAAATTGTACAGGGCCCTGCTGGACGCCCTGAAGGAGATGGGCGTGCTGGATGCCTATGCCTGCATCGGGCTGCCGGAAAAGGCCGACAAATATCTGGACTGCAACAGCGCGGAATTCCATGCCCATCTGGGGTTTACTCCGGTGGGGCTGTTTAAACAGTGCGGATATAAATTCGGCCGCTGGTACAATATGATCTGGATGGGGCTGAACCTGGGCGAACACAGGAGCCCGCAGCCTCCTGTCATTTCCTATCCCCAGCTGAAGAAACAGTAAGGAGCGTATCATGGAACAGCAAGTCGTCCTGGTCACTGGCGCCAGCAGTGGAATCGGCCGGGAAACGGCCATCCTGCTGGCCAGGACCGGGCATATTGTTTACGGAGCGGCCCGGCGGCTGGACAAACTCCGGGAACTTTCCAAATACGGGGTCATTCCCCTGGTGCTGGATGTGACCAAGGAGTATTCCTGTCAGACCGCTTTGCAGCAGATCCTGGATCAGCAGGGCAGCCTGGACATATTGATCAACAATGCCGGATACGGTTCCTACGGCGCTGTGGAGGATGTGCCTCTCAGCGAAGCCCAGCGGCAGCTGGAAGTGAACGTGTTCGGGGCCATCCGGCTGACCAAACTGGTACTGCCCCTTTTCCGCCGGCAGCACCGGGGCCGCATTGTCATGGTCTCGTCCATTGCCGGACGGCTCACCGGTCCCTTCGGCGGCTGGTACCATGCCAGCAAATATGCCCTGGAGGCCCTCAGCGATGCCCTGCGTATGGAGACGGCCGGGCAGGGGGTGCAGGTAACCATCGTGGAACCGGGCCTGGTGAAGACCCCCTGGGGGCATATTGCGGCGGACCATTTGGAGGCTTCCTCCCGGCGGGGTCACTATGCCAAAGCAGCGGCGAAGATGGCGGCGGGCATTCGCCGTTTATATGGAAAGAAGTGGCTTTCCAGTCCCCGGGACGTGGCCAGGACCATATTCCTGGCGGCCAATGCCACCCAGCCCCAGGTCCGGTACCTGTGCGGCAGGGATGCCTGGCTGCTGCTTCTTGCACACACGATTTTGCCTGCCGGGATCTTCGATATGGCGGCCCGGTGGGTCATGAAGAAACTATCGTAAGGGAGGGGTTCCATGGATATCGTACGGCTGGGGAATCTGCAGCTTTCCCTGTTCCTGATGATCCTCATCGGACTCTATTTGCGCAAAAAGAACATTGTGGACGAATCCGGCAAACGGTGTCTCACCGATCTGGTGGTGAATGTGATCATTCCCTGTAACATCATCAAATCCTGTCTCATGCCTTTTGAGGGGAATATTTTTCTCACCTGCGGCCGGATCCTGGCGGCCGGGGCCATTTTGCAGTTCCTCTTCATGGGATTGAACCATTTTCTGTTCAACCGATATCCAGATACCCGGAAAAAGGTGCTGCAGTATGGCACACTGGTGTCCAACAGCGGCTTTTTGGGGTATCCGGTTGCTGAAGGGGTGTATGGATCCCTGGGCCTGTTCTACGCTTCGGTGTTCCTGATCCCCCTGCGGATGGTCATGTGGTCCGTGGGGACCAGTTATTTCATGGCATCCCATATGAGCCGGCGGCAGGTGCTGAAAAAGGTGCTGACCCATCCCTGCCTGATCGGGGTGTACATCGGCATCCTGATCATGGCGACCCAGGTGCGGCTGCCCGGTTTCCTGACCATGACCATCCAGTACATCGGAAACTGCAATGCGGCTGTCACCATGTTCATCATCGGGACCATCCTGGCAGATGTGCCCCTTTTAACCATTTTCAACCGGGACAGCTTCCTGTACAGTGTGCTGCGGCTGCTGCTGCTTCCGGCCCTGGCCTGGGGTGTCAGTGCGGCGCTGCACCTGGATGCGGTGGCTACGGGGATTGCCGTGCTCATGACCGGGATGCCGGCGGGGGCGACCACGGCCATCTTCGCCGCCCGGTATGGCAGCGATGCTCCCTTTGCCACAAAACTGACCGTATTGTCCACGTTGCTCAGCATGTTCACCATCCTGTTCTGGTGTGCCCTTTTGCCGGAACCATAAGTTCATCTTTTTTTCTCTTTTCTGCCTTGTTTCTGCTTCAAACTCGTACTATGATATATTCTGCTATCTATACGTAAGAAAGGCAGGAAAAAGGCAGGAATGCGCTTCCTCTGGTACTTTTTTAAATATCTGGTGGCCCTGGTGCTGGTCCTGCTGCTGGGGGTGGGGGCCTATGCAGGCAACACCGCCTACCAGCAGCTGTTCAACCGGCCCTGGGATAAACTCCTGGCCATCGAGAACCACCGCAATGACCTGGATACCATCCATATGCTGGAACAGAAATATGGATGGCAGCGGGTCTCCGTCCATTCCGGGGACGGGACCCGGCTGCAGGGCACCTACATCGAAAATCCCTCCGGCAGCCATGATACGGTGATCATCCTTCACGGGCTGTATCAGAACCGGACTATGGACGTACCCTATGCCAGGGTCTATCTGGCCCGGGGCTACAACGTACTCATGCCCGACATCCGGGGCCACGGGGAAAGTGGCGGTGAGACCAATGATTGGGGCATCCATGATGCGGAGGATATGGACAGCTGGGTGGCACTGCTCAAACAGCAGGATCCCCAGGTGCGCATCGGGTTCCATGGTATCTCCCTGGGAGCGGCCATGAGCCTGATCTACGCCGGTACCCCCCAGGGCCGGGCCATGAAGTTTTATGTGGCCGACAGTTCCTATGGCAATGTGCTGGAACTGGGACAGGAAAAATTGATGAACTATACCGACGACAAACGGCTGCTGCTGGGCATGGAGGTGGTGGAACCCTTTTTCCAGGCAGCCATGTACTATCACACCCGCAAGACCCTGCGGGATGTGGATCCGGCTTCCTGTGTGCAGCGGATGACCACACCGGTCCTGTTCCTCCACGGAGATGTGGACCGGCTGATTCCACCCCACATTGCGGAGAACCTGATGAACCGGTGTACCAGTTCCAATAAGAAGCTGGTTTATTTCGAAGGGTCCGGCCATGCCAACGAGATCATGGACAATCCCCGGGGATATGCCCTGGCTGTTGGACAGTTTTTGGATTCCCTGGAATAGACAAAAGGCGCTGTGAAAAAATCATTCACAGCGCCTTAAATTTGCCAGCGTAAGCTGGCTTCCATCGGCTAGAGACTAGTGACGGGGATGTGAAAATCATTTTTTCACATCCCCTTTCAGGTATGTCAGGCAAATTCCCTGGCCAGGGCGAGGAACTGGTCTTTGTGTTCCGGATACCAGCTGGTAAAAGGCTCTCTGGCTTTGAGAAGGGTTTCGTTCAGTGCCAGGAAGAATCGGGGCAGCCGGGCGGTGGGGATCAGAGCCAGGGGCTCGCTGATCCTTTCCTTTCCATAGGCATAGCTGCCATCGGCATAGACCTGGAAGGCACTGGCCCGTTCTCCGTTCACCAGGGTGAAGGCTCCCCGGAAGCCCAGGGGCGCCACACTCTGTACGGTGCAGGTGGAAGGGCAGCCGGAGAAATGGCATTTGGGCAGGTAGTGGGTATCTTCTCCGGATTCCCGCAGGACTCTCACCAGACGGGCCAGGGTACCATGGGAATCACACAGGCCCTGCTGACAGACAGCCGCACCGATGCAGCTTACGGAATGTTCGAAGTCCGTATGGGCAGTGTCGCTGTCAGTGAGAGTTGCGATGGTCCGTGCTTCCTCCGCAGTCAGATTGATGATGTAGCAGGTTTCGTCCGCATTCAGCCGCAGTTCGGCACCCTCCAGGGAACCGGCGGTATCCAGGAGCTTCCGGAATACAGCCATGTCCGGAACGCCGCCCACCGGTTTGTACTCCACATAGTACAGGCCTTCCTGTTTCTGGCCATGGATCCGGGGATTTTCCAGCACACGGTCGTCTTTACCGCGCTTTTCCAGTGCCGGTTCCGGTTCCAGTTCCAGGGCCGGTACTCCGCTGGCCTGGGCCCTTTCGGCAGCGGCCAGTACTTCCCGGCGGAACTGCTCATCTCCCAGCCTGTCACGGATGAAACGGGAACGGGCCGTACCCCGGTGCTGGTAGTCCCCGTACTTCATATACACATCCCGGGCGTATCCTTCGATGTACCAGGACAGGGCTTCTGCCGGAACCTGTTCTTTGATCTTCAGGCCGAAACGGGAGCCATTCACACCGAAACCGCCGCCGGCATAGACGTCGAAGGTGCCATCAGTGCGGGCCACGAAGCCCAGATCCTTGAAAGTGGCATGGCCTTCGTTGTCAATGCCGTTGGAGAAGCTGACCTTGTATTTTCGGGGCAGCTTCAGATCCGGGATCAGATTGGTCAGAAAGTTGGCAGCCGCCTTGATGGCAGGCGTCATGTCAAAAGGTTCCCCTTTTTCCACCCCATGGAGGGGACTGGCCGTCATGTTCCGGGGATTGTCCCCTCCAGCCCCATAGCAGTAGATGCCGGCCTCAAAGCATTCCTGGTACAGAGCCAGTACGGTCTTTTCATCCAGGTGATGGAGCTGGAGGGCTTCCCCGGTGGTGAAGTGGGCCAGCTGCACCTGATATTGCCGGATGACCCGGGCCAGGAACCGCATGTGGTCCGTATCGATGGCTCCGGCCGGGAAGCGCAGCCGCAGCATGCTGGTTCCGGCGCCCCGTTCTCCGTAGGAACCGAATTTGCCGCTGGTGCCTTTATACTTTGCCGGGGGCAGTTCCTTGGCATAGAAAGCTCTGGCCGCTTCCTGGAACACCGGGAACTGTTCCCGGATGGTTTCTTTTGTCTTTTCCGTAATCTGTGTCATGGATGTCCAAACTCCTTTTTCCAATCTTACAATCGATACCATCATACCATATTTTGTACCGGGAGGCAGTCG
Source organism: Acidaminococcus timonensis (assembly GCF_900106585.1). NCBI lineage: Bacteria > Bacillati > Bacillota > Negativicutes > Acidaminococcales > Acidaminococcaceae > Acidaminococcus > Acidaminococcus timonensis. The sequence goes on along the minus strand of NZ_FNWH01000005.1, from coordinate 37,585 downwards.
TTTTTTCTTTTCCGCTTTCTACCCCGGGTGCTGGATGCTACAGCACTTCAAAAAACAAAATGAACACCGCCATGAGTACCAGACCCAGGCCCAGGGAATAGGCGCACAGTTTTTTCTCGATGGGCTGCAGCGGAAAATATTCCTCCGCATCCTGGTCCAGCTGTACTGCATGGACCCTGGCTGTGGTGGGTTTCACCACCTGGCGTTCATAATATTCATCTGCTGCTGAATGTACATTGGTCAAAATATCCCTTTCCATTTGTAGATCCCTCATTTCTTTTCAATCATTGTTCTTTCGTTTTCAGTCGCTTACAACACCGGAGGCAGTACGCCGTGGTAGAAAATGTAGGAAATGCTCAGACCGACCCAGATGATGAAGCCCAGGAGAGTCACAGAATACACCCCGATGACACGGCCCAGGCCGGCGTTCCACAGCTTCCGAACATTGGTCACCAGGCCGATGGAGAAGAAGCACAGTCCGAAGAATACGGCCCGTAGCAGGTTGGCCTGGCCTGCCCCGGCTTTGGCACCGGCCATGATTCCAGGATGGGCCCAGCCGGCCAGGAAGATGCCCACCAACGTGACCACAAAGCCCAGAATGAATTTGGGAAACCGGTTCCAGATTTCCTGCTTGGAAACCTTGCCGCTGCTGCCTGCCGCTTTGGGGTTGTTCAGATGGTAGATGGACCAGACCACAGCCAGGATGAAGGACCATACCCCGATGAAGATGTCGATGAACACCTTGGAAGTGGTGGCAGCCATTAGGATCCAGCCTTCCTGATATTTCACCCCGAACAGTTCCAGGGCCCTGCTGCGGATCAGGCTGTCAGCGATGGCACCGGAGGCCACGGCCCCGCCGTCACTTTTGACCACAAGCCCCAGCCAGGAACCGGCCACCATGGGATCTCCGGGCAGGAAATAGGCCGCTGCAAAGGGCAGGATCAGCAGTTCCACGGCGACGAATACAATGATCACAGAAGCCAGGATGGTGGGGATGATCTGCCGGGCCTTGATGGCACTGCCCGTGGCGATGGCGGCTGCCACCCCGCAGATGGAGATGCCGGAGGCCATGGGAGCAGCCCATTCCGGCGTAAACTTAAAGAACTTCCGGGCTACGAAATACACCACCGGCCAGTAGATCAGGTAGGCTTCCACCACGGCGCACAGTCCCCGCAGGATGACCGTGCTGGCCAGGCCCAGGGCGCTGATGGCCTGGATACCGATGTTGGCCCCCAGGATCACGATGCCCGTCTTGATATACCATTCCGGCTTGGCTGCCGTGGAAAGGAACCGGGCCAGGGTGGGGAAGAAGTTCCCGATGATGAGTCCGGCCACCAGGGCAATCACAAAGCCCAGTTCGCCCAGGCTCAGGGACCAGCCGATGTGGAAGGCAGCCCGCTTGTTGGGGGTGGCTGCCAGGTAGGCGTAGTTGCCCAGGATGTTGGACAGGATGGTGATCCAGTAGATCACCGAAAAACCGGCAGCAAATTTTTTCACGTCGGCCTTCATGAATCGGGCCCCGATGGAGGTTACCCCCAGAGTGAACAGCCAGGTGGCGGTCAGGGCTCCCGGGCTGCCCAGCCAGGCGTAGGCTTTGGAGCTAGTCCCTACTGCTTTTGCCGGGTCGATCCAGACCCCGAAGGTGGCTGCCCAGCCCAGCAGGTCAAGCCCCCAGATCTTGCCCAGGCCCAGCAGGGTGATGAACAGCCCCAGCCATACGGCCCACCAGTCTTCGCTGCCCAGCAGGCCCGTGGGCCGGCTGCTCGTTTGGATATTTTCTTTGCTCATTGTCTTATCACCTCATGGAATGTTTGCTCCGGTGGCACAAAAAAACGCCACCTGCTTGACAGATGGCGTGTGAAAAACCACGGAGTCCGCACACTTCGCTCATCTGCCGGGAGAGTCCCGTTTGTTCGTTGCCGTACCCAAAGACGGCTGCCACAGCTGTGAGGAACGGATCCCGGGCTGTGGAAGATGATCGGTTGTGCAGGTGTTCAGTTGTAGAAAAGCCAGGCGTTACCCCATGCTTTCTGCGTTGTCACTGCACATTCGCTGACAGTGGCAACACATACATACAAAATTGAATCGGTTCTCCATGGTGGATTCTCCTTTTTAGGAAAGAAATTAAAAACATACTATTTCAGTATACATTGCAATGTATGGTGAAATTGTAGTCGACAAAGAGAATTTTGTCAAGGGCATTCTCCCAAAATATTTCACGGGCAGAGGACAGCCCTGTCCAGTGACGGTGGAAAGGGCTGCAGGGTTTGTGACGGGGAGCAGTTGACGGGAATTTTCCAGCATGGTATGGTAGGGATAGTAGAAGAAGAAAGAAGGCATCCTGATGTCGGAAGAACAAGTATCGGTACCGTATCCCATTCCAGAGGAAATCCGGGAGGAATATACCAAGTGGTACCATTTCATGATGGATCATGTGGAATTTGCGTTAAAGATCAGCCCCATCCACACCAAGGCTCATGCCGGACGGGTGCTGCTCTTTGCCCTGCTGATTGCCCAAAAGCGGGGACTGTCCCTGTCTGACTGGAACATCCTGGGGGCGGCGTCCTCCTTCCATGATACTCGGCGGCACGACGATTGTCTGGATGTAGGCCACGGGGCCCGGGGAGCAGCGTATTACCATGCTTACTGCAGAGGCCTGGGGCTTCCTTATTACCGGCTGGCAGCCCGGATCATGCAGTATCACGACCATCCTGATACCCTGGGAAACAAGATCATCGGAGAGGGGTTCGGTCCCCATGGGGTCCTGCTGTATCACATCTTCAAGGATGCAGATGCCCTGGACCGGTTCCGGCTGGGCCCCGGTGGCTTCGATCCCCGGTATCTGCGGACTCCGGAGGGCAAGGGGCTGTATGGATACGCCAGGGACATCTGGGCCCGGGTGATCCAGGCCGATCCCAGCCTGGACAGACATTGGCTGGAAGAGAAGAAGCGGGTGTGAAGAGAAAAAAATAAGGCGCTGTGAAAAAATCATCCACAGCGCCTTTATTTCGCTAGCGTCAGCTGGCTTCCATCGGCTAGTGACTAGAGACTAGTGACTAGTGACGGGGTGTGAAAAAGCATTTTTTCACACCCCCCTTTTTTCAGTGGCTGGTGGGTAGGGAGTAGTGTTTGGGAAAGAATTTTTTGCACGCAGGGCAGGTCGGCAAGGGGTGCCCTGCCCGGCGGCGACAATCAAGCTTTCTTTTCTCCTCGGATACTTCTCCTGTCATACTTGCTGTGGAAAGAAACAAAAAATAAGGGGCTGAGAAGAAATGAATCCTCATTTCTTTTCAGCTCCTTTTCCTGTTTTTGTAAAATCGAGCTTTCATCCGGAGGGAACTTACCGGGTGTACGTCAACAAGGCTACACTCTCCACATGGCTGGTGTGGGGGAACATGTCCACAGGCTGGACCTTGCGCACGACGAAGCCTCTATCCCGCAGGATGGCCGCATCCCTTGCCAGGGAGGCCGGGTTACAGGAAACGTACACCACCCGATGGGGCCGGACTTTCGCAATGGCATCCAGCACCCGTTGCTCGCAGCCTGCCCGGGGAGGATCCAGAACCACCACGTCAGGACGGCTGCCGTTTTTCACCAGCTCCGGCATTTCCCTGGCCGCGTCGCCACAGAGGAAATCCACGTTCTGGATGTGGTTGTCCCGGGCGTTCTGACGGGCGTCCCGGATGGCCGGGGCCACAATCTCGATGCCCAGAGCCCGCCGGGCCTTCCGGGACAGGAACAGGGTGATGGTACCGGTACCACAGTAGGCGTCAATGACATTTTCCTGACCGGTAAGGGCTGCATACTGCAGAGCCGTCTCATACAATTTTTCCGCCTGCAGGGTGTTCACCTGGAAAAAGGACAGGGGAGAGATGGAGAAGGTGAAGTCTCCCAGCCGGTCGTGGATGATCCCGGGTCCGTAGATGATCTTGTTCTTGGGGCCCAGAATGACATTGGTATGCCGGGTGTTCAGGTTCTGGACCAGGGTCACAAACCCGGGTACATCTTTTTTCAGCATGGACACCAGGTCTTTCAGGTGGGGCACCTGGGGCTCGTTGGTCACCAGTACAGCCATGACCTCGCCGGTCCGTACCCCCACCCGGCCCATGATGTGCCGCACAATGCCCCGGCGGGCATCTTCTTCCAGTGCCGGGATCCTGTATTGTTCCATCCAGCGCCGCACCACATGGACAATCTGGTTGTTGGCCTGCTGCTGGATGAGGCAGTCGTCCACGTCGATGATCCGGTGGGTGCCCTGGGCGTAGCAGCCAATGTGCAGGGTATGGTTCCTGCCCTGGGCCGCCGGGACCTGCATCTTGTTCCGGTAATGCCAGGGATCCGGAGCTCCCAGGGTTTCCAGTACCGCCAGGTTCTTGAAATGGCCGATCCGTTCCATGGCGTCCACTACAGTCTGGCGTTTCAGAGCCAGCTGGGCCGGATAGGACAGGTGCTGCAGCTGACAGCCTCCGCACTGGGCATATACAGGGCAGGGAGGGGTTACCCGGTCAGGGGAAGGGACCAGCAGCTTGGACAGCCGGGCCTGGCCGTAATTTTTCTTCAGGACCGTGACCTGGGCCTGGACCCGTTCACCGGGCAGCGCACCCGGCACAAAGAACGTAAAACCGCTGAGTTTGCCCACTCCTTCTCCGGAGCTTCCCAGTCCGGTGATGGTCAGTTCGATATTTTCTTTGGGTTTGAAGGGTATGTTCTTTTCTTTCATAATGTCTCCATTATACCACGGTTTTCAGGGAAAAATCCGACAGGAAAGGATGAATTGCGGGGAAAATGCCGGAAAGGGTAAAAAAAGCCTCAGAATTGACAAAATTACATGTTTTTTATATGATATAGAAAGAAAAGACGATAGAAAAACAAAAGGACGCTGTGGTGAGTTCAGCGCCCATTTTTTCAATACTGGGAAAAGGGTCCGGCTGGGAGGCGCAGGGAGTTCGATTGATTGATTTTATGAGGGGGACAACAAATGGATTGGAAGCATGATTTGCTGCTGCTTTGTTATGTGGCGCTGGGGGGCGCCCTGGGTTCTGTAGCCCGGTTTCTGGTGGCCAAATCCCTGAAGGGGGTATGGGGACATGGCTTTCCCTGGGAAATGGTGTTTGTGAACACCTTTGGCTGTATCCTGGTGGGCCTTTGTGCAGCGTTCCTGTATACGAAGCTGCCCCATCCCCGGTGGGCCATGCTTCTCTATTGGGGGTTCATTGGCGGTTTCACTGCCTTTTCTTCCTTCATCAAGGAAGGTCTGCATTTTTTTCTCCACGGAGAACACATTACCGGTTTCCTGTACATCCTGCTCCAGAATACCCTGGGGATGGTGGCGGCCGGGGTGTCTTTCTGGCTGGGGAAATCTCTCATGTAAAAGGAGAATTGTTCCGATATGAATCCATTTTTCATGACCCTGTTACTGGTGGGACTGGGAGGATCAGCAGCGATGTGGGCGCTGTATCGTACCGGTCTTTCTTTTTTGCGGCCCTGGTGGACCCTGGGCCTTTTTTTGTTTCTGCCCCTGTGTTTCACGGTGAGCAATGTATATCTCCATGCCTTTCCCCGTCCGGTGACCCGGTTGCTGGCCTGGGTGGGCGGTCTGTGGATGGGATTGTTGTATTATGCCGTGCTGGGGGCCGTGCTGGTGCTCCCGGGACTGCTCATTGGCTGGCTGGGCCATGCACCTGCTTTCAGCCTCCGGGTCACCCGGATCGTTGCCGGCGTGGTGCTCCTGCTGGCAGCAGGGGGCTGCTGGTGGGCCACCCATCCAGTGGTTCGGCAGGTGACCTATACCACGGACAAACCCGTCCCCGGACCTTATAAAGTGGTATTTGCCTCCGACCTCCACTTCGGCGGTCTGTTCGGTACGGAGTACGGAAAGGAGCTGGCAGCCCGGATCAATGGCCAGCAGCCGGATCTGATCCTGCTGGGCGGTGATATTGTGGACGGAGACCTGCCCTTCGTGCAGCAGGAGGGCAGCCTGGATACCCTGAAGGAGCTGCGGGCCCGGGATGGGATCTATGCCGTCTATGGCAACCACGACAAGCGTATGGATACGGCCACCATCGAACGGAGCCTGCTGGAAAAGGAGGGCATCCGGTTCCTGGTGGATGAGACGAAGCCGGTGAACGCCTGGCTGTCGCTCACCGGACTGGATGATTACCTGTTTGGGGACAGACGGGCCCGGTTCCAGCCGGAAACAGGCAAATGCAATATCCTGATGGAACACGAACCCCGGCGTCTGGAAAAAGCGGCGGAGGAGGGATACGACCTGTATTTTGCCGGCCATACCCATGCGGGGCAGCTGCTGCCCAACCGGCTGATTACCAGGAAGATGTACCCTCTGGACTACGGTTCCAGATGGTTCGGCACCATGCTGGCCACAACCTCCAGCGGCTACGGCCTGTGGGGTGTACCCATCCGCAGCGGGCCACGGCCGGAGATCGTGGTGGTGACGATCCTACCGAAAAAGGACTGATGCTTACAGCGTCAGTCCTTTTTTGTAGCATTCCGCCTTCTTTTCCAGCTTCATGGGATAGGCCCTGGAGGAAGAGGGGAGACGGGTCAGCTCGTACCGCTTCCCTCCCAGCCGGATGGGCACTGTGGTGTTGGTCCGGGGCAGCTTCGGCGGTTCTGTGCACTGGTGCAGCACGACTTCCGTAGCCTTTTCCCCGGTGGTCACCAGCCGCCGGCAGTGGGGCAGCCGGGACAGCATGGTACCCAGGTCCGCCTCTTCCACGATGTGGAGGAATTTGTCCGAGGCGTTTCCCTTTTCCCGCTGGGCACGCAGCACCGTGGGACCCAGGGCGATGCCGGCCTTTGAGAGAAATGCCCTGATCTTATCCGGGTCGAAGGCTTTTTCCGTGCCCCTGCGGAAATGGTCCGGATCCTGGAAATAGATGATTCCCAGGATCCGCCACATATCATTCTGAAAGTTGGGATAGTAGAAATCCATGGCCCGCTTTCCTTCCGCCGGGGGAAAAGTCCCTAAAACCAGCACTCGGGCATTCTCCGGCAGGAACGGCGGAAACGGGTGTACCTCAATGGGCAGGTCCGGAAGAATGCCCGGCATTGCCTTTGCTTTATCCATAAGATGATTCTCCTTCCTCAGCCACTAGCCACCATATACTGTACCCATAAGTGTGGACACTTTTTAAGAGTAGCACCTGCCCACAAAATTGGACAGGCTACAATTTGAATCCTTTAAAATTGACGTGCTCATTTTGGACCCAACCTATTGAACACAATCATATGTATGTGGTATCCTCAAATCCAATAAAGCCAAGGAGAATCCACATGAGCAGAAAACTTTTTACTGAGGAGCAGATTGCAGCGTTGCGCCAGAACCCTTATGTGTATAGCGTAAGCCGCTCTACCCTGGTCCTGAGGAAGTCCTTTAAAGAAATCTTTTACACCGAATATATGGAAGGAGTCTATCCCAAAGACATCTTCAAAAAATACGGCTTTGACCCTGCTGTGCTGGGCGAAAGACGCATTGGCGGTGCTCTCCAGCATATCAAAGAGGAATATGCCAAATATGGCTGTTTCTATGAAGGCAGGAGACCCGCCGACAGGTCTGACACCGCCGCCAAGGTCAAGCATGAAGATGACATTAAGGCCCTCAGACATGAAGTTGAATACTTGCGGCAGGAAGTGGAATATTTAAAAAAAATTTCCGCGATCAAGAACACAAAAAGGTAGATTCTCTGCTCATGAACGATTCCTCTTGTGTGTTCGAAATCATAGAAAAGACGGTAAGTACCAGCGAGAACAGACTTTCCATCAGCAGTTTATGCAAGATGGCAGGCGTGTCCCGAAGCGGTTATTATGCCTGGGTGAAGGCGGAAGCATTTCGGCAGGCCCAGGAAGAACAGGACCGCAAGGACTTTGAACTGATCCTTGCCGCTTACAAAAGACGAGGGTACAAGAAGGGCGCCCGCAGCATCTATATGGAGCTGCTCCACATGGATCCGCCCGTCATTATGAATGTGAAGAAAATCCGTCGTCTGATGAAAAAGTTCCACCTGCTTTGCCCCATCAGGAAGGCGAATCCCTATCGGCAGCTGGTGAAAGCCCTGAAGACCAATACGGTGGCCGATAACTTGCTGCAGCGCCAGTTTGAGGACTATGGCCCTCGCATGGTACTGCTGACAGATATTACGTACCTTCCTTACAATGGGATCTTTGCTTATCTTTCTACCATATTGGATGCCTATACCAAGCAGATTCTGGCGTATGTCCTCAGCAATTCTTTGGAGATGGATTTCGTGGTAGAAACGGTGAACAACCTGATTCGAGATCACGGCGTCTCACTGCATGCTGAAACCATCGTGCATTCTGACCAGGGTTGCCATTATACGAGTCACAGCTTCATTGATATCCTCCATGACAAGGATCTCAGACAATCCATGTCACGGCGGGGGAATTGCTGGGACAATGCGCCGCAGGAAAGCTTCTTCGGCCGTATGAAAGACCATGTGAAAAAGAAAATTGCAGCAGCAGTGAGCTTTGGGGAGGTGAAGGCCATCGTAGATGATTACATGGATTATTACAACAACGATCGCTACCAGTGGGAACTGGCGAAACTGTCGCCAAACGAGTTCTACCAATTTGTAACAACAGGGGTTTATCCGCTCGATATTCCCAAGATGCCCGAGGTTCCTACATTGAAGCGGAGAGCCTGTGAGCTGGGGAACCAGCTCACCTCATAAAATGGCAAAAGCAGCCATTTTATGAGTAAGGAGCCAGTACATGAGATTTGGATGGTTAGGGGCCTTCTGATAGACAATTACCAGACGTCCATTTTAAAGGTACCAAGATTGTTGAACTGTCTAAAACAAGGGGTCCTACTTTTATAAACTGTCCTTGACAAGGGGTACGGTTTACCAGCCACTAACCACTAACCACTAACCACTAACCACTAACCACTAACCACTAACCACTAACCACTAACCACTAACCACTAACCACTAACCACTAACCACTAACCCCACTTACTCCTCCGGATTTTTCAGCAGCTTGAAGCTTTCCTTGTGGTATTCCAGGATGCCTTCTTTCTGCATCTTGCTCAGTTCGTTGCTCAGGGCGCTCCGGTCCACGCTCAGGTAGTCGGCCATCTGCTGCCGGTTGTAGGGAACGGTGATGATCTTCTTTTTCTGCTGGGCTGCCAGGAAGGACAGGTAGGACAGGACACGTCCCCGGATGGACTTGGAGGAGGTATGCAGGATCCGCCGGGCCAGGGCCAGGTTCTTCCGGGCCAGGATGTGCAGCAGGTTGTCACTGATCTGCTGGTGCTGGGGGCAGCTGCGGGAACAAGTGTGGAACACCTTCCGCAGGTCCATCATGAGCACCGTGGTGTCGGTGACAGCCTGGACGTTGATCAGCAGGGGTTCGTTTTCCGCACAGGCATAGGCTTCGGCGAACAGTTCCCCGGGGCCCATGGTTCCCAGCAGGTTTCGATTGCCCCACAGGTCGTCGTTTTCGATGATGACCCGGCCGCTCAGGACCATGCTCACCGTGTGGACGATATCCCCGGCATAGTGGATATAGGATCCTTTGGGAAAGGAACGGATCACGCCGCCCAGGCAGTGCATCCGCAGTTCGATTTCCTGGGGAGGTACATTCTTGAACAGGGCCGTTTGGGCCAGAAATGCAGTATCCATAGCAGATTCCATAACGCATTCTCCTTGTTGTTTTGACAACATTTAACTTTTTTCCAGTATACGTCGAAAGGGGAAGAAAAGCAAGAGGGGGGACCCCTTGACGAAGTCCTGTTTCTGTGTTACAGTGAGACTAATTTCAAATCAATGTTGCAATGAAAAGAAGAGTACCTTCGGCGCACGGCACAGAGAGCTTCCGACCGGTGAAAGGGAGAGCGGGCCAAGAAGGGAATATGGCCTTGGAGCAGATGATTGAAACCAAGTAGGTCGTCCGGGTGTGCCCGTTACAGCACTGGAGCATCCGAACGCGGTTCGCGTGCTCGAGAGGCCTGGTTCGCCAGGCGAAGCCGGGTGGTACCACGATGCTTTCGTCCCTGCAGGGACGGAAGCTTTTTTTATGTATTGTACGAAGGAGTGATTCATATGCCAATCAAGATCGATTCCCATCTTTCCGCCAAGGAAAAACTGAGAGAGGAAAATATTGTCACCATCGATAACGACCGGGCCATGACCCAGGATATCCGTCCCCTGAAGATCCTGATCCTGAACCTGATGCCACTGAAGAAACCGACAGAAGTGCAGCTGCTGCGCCTCTTGGGGAATACCCCTCTGCAGCTGGAAATCGATTTCTGCCGTCCGGTGACCCGGGTGGGCACCCATACGGATAACTCCTACCTGGAATCTGCCTATCTGGAATTCAGGGATGTGGCTGACAAGTACTACGATGGGCTGATTGTCACCGGAGCTCCGGTGGAAAAGCTGGAGTATGAGGACGTGGAATACTGGGGCGAAATCGAGGAATACCTGGAATGGGCCCGCACCCATGTTTATTCCGTCCTCCATTACTGTTGGGGCGCCCAGGCCGGCCTGTACTACTACTACGACATCCCCAAAGTGATGCTGCCCCAGAAACTGTGCGGCATCTATCCCTACGGGCTTACCGTGCGGAACCATCCCCTGCTGCGGGGGTTCGATGACCGGTATTTCATCCCCCAGAGCCGGTACACCAAGGTGGACGATGCCATGGTGGACAGCAACCCACAGCTGCAGGTGCTGAGCCGCAGTGTGGAAAATGGCATCAATATTGTGGCCACCGAAGATATGCGCCGGGTGTTTGTCATGGGCCATTTCGAATACGACCGGATGACCCTGCGGGACGAATACGTGCGGGATCGGGACAAGGGGCTGGATCCGGCTCTGCCCAAACATTACTATCCCACCGATGACACCACCCAGGAACCTCTGTTCAAGTGGTGCAGCTATGCCCATCTGTTCTATCTGAACTGGCTGAACATGGTGTATCAGGATACCCCGTACGATCTGACCAAACTGACGAAGAAGGAATGATGGGAACGGGTGTAGCTTCGACCCAGGACCTTATGTTCATGGATCTGGCCCTGGAAGAGGCCCGGCAGGCGGCCCGGGAGGGAGAAATTCCCGTGGGGGCCGTGCTGGTGCGGAAGGGGCAGGTGGTGGCCCGGGCCCACAACCGCCGGGAACAGGACCGGGACGCCACAGCCCATGCCGAACTGCTGGCCATCCGCCGGGCCTGTGAAAAACTGGGACGCTGGCGGCTCACGGACTGTACCTTGTATGTAACCCTGGAACCCTGTCCTATGTGTGCCGGAGCCATCTGGAACGCCCGGATCGGCCGTCTGGTGTACGGAGCCTGGGACAGTGCCGCCGGGGCCTGCGGTTCCCAGTTCAACCTGCCCGTCCATCCGTCCCTGAACCACCGGACGGAGGTGACGGCCGGGATACGGGAAAAAGAAAGCCGGGAAATTTTGCGGGATTTTTTGAAAGCCAGACGATAAATATGGTATAATAGAAAAATCTCATGGATGGGTGTCCGAGCGGTTGAAGGTGCTTGACTCGAAATCAAGTGTGCCCAAAAGGTACCGAGGGTTCGAATCCCTCCCCATCCGCCATATAGGATTGGTGAAAATGGATTTTCACCAACCGTCACTAGTCACTGGCCACTGGTCACTAGCGAAAGGAAGCCAGCATGGCTGGCAAAAGTAAAGGAGCCGTGAGAAATACCGCCTGCATTGCTGGTATTTTTCATGGCTTTTTTCAGTAGAAAGGTAGGAAAGATGATGAAAACGTATCAGCCCATCACCGAAGGAATCGCAGAAAAGTTGAAGGCGATCGTGGGTGAAAAGTTCGTTTGGACCGATGAGGACCATCTGGAACAGTACAAGACCGACGAGGAAACGGATCCCCGGAAATTCCACCGGCCGGAGGCAGTGGTGGCACCGGCTTCCACAGAAGAAATCGCTTCCATCATGAAACTGGCCAATGCAGAACATTTTCCGGTGACGCCCCGCAGCGGCGGTACCAGTGTGTCCGATGGGGCCATCCCCGTGTGCGGCGGTCTGGTGCTGCTTATGGAACGGCTGGATAAGATCCTGGAAGTGAGTCCGGAAGGGATGTACCTGCGGGCCCAGGCCGGTGCCCGTACCGGAGATGTGCAGCAGGCCGCCCGAGAAAAAGGCCTGTTCTATGCCGGGGATCCCTGCAGTGCCGACAGCTGCCTGATCGGAGGCAACCTGGCCACCAATGCCGGCGGTGATAAGGCGGTGCGATACGGGACCACCCGCAACCAGGTCCATGCCATCGAAGTGGTACTGCCCAACGGGCAGATTGCCCACCTGGGGACCCGCTGCAAGAAAAACTCCACAGGGTACTGCCTGGACCAGCTGGTGATCGGCAGCGAAGGGACCCTGGGGATCATCACGGAAGTGACGCTGAAGCTGCTGCCCCAGGCTCCCTGTAAAGCCGATGTACTGGCCATCTTCACGGACCAGGACAAGGCCACAGGCATTGTTCCGGTGCTTCTGCGGGAAGGTCTCGATCCCACCAGCGTGGAATTCATGGACAATGCCTTTGTGCGTGCCTCCAGTGAGTATTCCAAACTGGATCTGGGCCATTACGAGGACGGTTCCTATGTGATCCTGACCCTGGAAACCTTTGATGAAGAAGAGTTGGACCGGAAGCTGCTGAAGCTGGATGAACTGTGCCGCAGCCATGGAGCTGTGGAGGTGGGGATGGCGGATGACCGGGTGTGGACCCTGCGGAAGAATTGCCTGGAATCCACCCGGGTATTGAGCAGGGTCATGACCAGCGATGATTTCGTGGTTCCCCTGGACAAAATTGCCCGGACCATCAGTCAACTTTCCCGGGAAGCCCGGAAGTATCCGTTCCGGGTTTTCACCCTGGCCCATGCCGGTGATGGCAACCTGCATTTTTCCATTTTAAAAGGGGACCTGAGCGACGAAGCATGGGAACAGGCCCTGGATGCCTTCCACGCCAAAGCCTATGGATATGTATATGCCATGGGTGGCAGGCTCAGTGGGGAACACGGTATCGGTGCCAAGAAAGTGAAACAGCTGGCCGCCCTGGCTGACCCGGGCGAACTCTACATGATGCAGACCATCAAACAGGCCCTGGACCCTCAGGACATCCTGAACCCGGGAAAGGTACTGGCGGTCTACTGAAAAGGGAAGGGACGTGGCCTTTTGGCCAACAAAAATAGGCTGTCGCAAATGCGACAGCCTATTTCCTTTATTTTCCCGGCGGGCTGCAAGGGCAGGCACCCCTGCGGCACATGGGGGTATCCGCTTATTGCTGCTTCCTTCCGGACCTGACAAGATTCACAGGCCTCCATTGCGCAGGACCCACTCTTGCAGTCCGCCGGAAAAATAAAAGCCGCAGAATGCGGCTGATGGACTAAAAAATGGCGGAGAGTGAGGGATTCGAACCCTCGATACGGTTTCCCGTATACACGCTTTCCAGGCGTGCTCCTTCAACCACTCGGACAACTCTCCAGGTTGAATTGCTGATTGACAGCTATTCAGTTTTTATGATTGCAATCACGACAATCACGAGTTACAGTATAACGAATTTACCCTCCCTTGTCAAGGTATTTTTTTGAAAAAAACAAGAATCTAGTTGAAGTCCCTGCTGGAAAAAAGGTATAATAGCAAAGTAGCACTACAGAAAGGATGGGAGACATGGCATACGTAGCATTGTACCGTACCTGGCGTCCCCAGGATTTCGACGACCTGGTGGGACAGGAACCCATCAAGAAGGCCCTGACCAATGCGCTGGAAACGGGCCGGATTTCCCATGCCTATCTGTTTGCCGGGCCCCGGGGTACCGGCAAGACCAGTACCGCCCGGATCCTGGCCAAAGCCCTGAACTGCGAGAAGGGCCCTACAGCCCATCCCTGCAACCACTGTACCAACTGTCGGGAAATCACAGAAGGAACCTCCAGTGACGTGGTGGAAATCGATGCCGCTTCCAACCGGGGCATTGACGAGATCCGGAAACTGCGGGAGCAGGTGTACTTTGCGCCTGTGTCCAGCCGGTACAAGGTCTACATCATCGACGAAGTGCACATGATCACCACCGATGCCTTCAATGCGCTGCTGAAAACCCTGGAGGAACCGCCGGACCATGTGGTGTTCATCCTGGCCACCACCGAGCCCCAGAAGATCCTGAACACCATCCTGTCCCGCTGCCAGCGGTTCGATTTCCATCGGGCCACGGTGGACGAAATTGCCCGGCACCTGGCCAGAGTGGCGGCAGGCAGCCACATCGAGGCAACTCCCCAGGCCCTGCGCCTGATGGCCATCCAGGCTGATGGGGGGCTGAGGGATGCCCTGAGCCTCTTGGATCAGTGCAGCGTGATGGCCAGCCCGGTGACGGAAGAGACCGTCCGTCAGGTATTGGGCCTGGTGGGCCGGGAAAAGCTGCGTCAGCTGGTCACCCAGATCGGCCGGCGGGACCTTTCCGGGGCTCTGGATTCCCTGAACCAGTTGCTGGAACAGGGCAGGGAGATGGAACAGATCCTGGCGGAGCTGATGGAATACTTCCGGGCTCTGCTGCTGTTTCAGGCAGACAGGGAATACCAGGAAATCTACCTAACCGATACCCGGGAAGCCCTGGAGCAGGCGGCAGGCCTTTTTACCAGGGACCAGATCGTGGCCCATGTGGAACGGATCCATGAGGCAGTGAAGGAAAGCCGGTATTCCCTGCGGAAGAAGATCGTAGGGGAACTGTGCCTGTTCGATCTGTGCAAAGAACGGGGAAATTCGGAGGCGGCCCTTCTGGCCCGGATCGAGACCCTGGAACAGCAGGTGGCGGCCCTGACTGCGGGGGGCATCCCGGCGGCACCGGTCCGTCCGGCGGTGACGGCATCTGTGGATGCAGCCCCGGCCTCGGCCACGCCGGTACCGCCGGTTCCTGCACCTGCAGCGACTCAGTCGGTCAGCAGACCCCGGGCCCGGCAGGTATTCGCAAAAATGGCGGCGGCCCAGCAGGCGGAACGTCCGGCAGTTCCGGCGGTTGCCGCTCCGGAAGGAACCTCTGCAGCACCGGTCGCCCCTGTGGGTCCTGTGTCGGCGGTTCCCTCCCGGGCTCCGGAGGAGGTGCAGTTCAACGGCAGCGGACGGGCCCAGGCCCAGCAGCTGTGGCAGCTGGTGCTCCAGGGCCTGAAGCGGCGCCGGAAACGGACGTTCATGATCTATGCGGAAATGGCCAAAGTGGCTGACTTTCAGGGACAGACCCTGCTCCTTACCGTAAGCACCGATTTCGGCAAGGAAAAGATGGAGGAACCTTCCTTTAAGAATTTGATCCAGGAAATCCTGAAGGAAGCCACGGGCCAGGCTCTCAGGCTGGAAGTCATCCAGTCGGAGGGAGAAATCACGTTGAACAAGCCGGCCGCAGGTCCTGCCTCCGCACCGGTACCGCAGGCCTCTGATCCGATTCCGGCTTCCCCGGCACCGGAAACAGCACCCCTGCCTCCGGAACCGGAGGCCCCGGAGAATTCTCCACAATCGGCACCGGCCCCTGGGGCCGTTACCACGCCTCCCACGGCCCGGGAGGCTGCGCAATCAGCAATCCCCGCCACCCCTGTGAAACCTTCGGAACTCCCGGACGGAGTGAAAAAGGCCATACAGGTCTTTGGCGGTGAAGTGTATAAAGAATAAATCCCTGAGTGGATATGTAGGAGGAAATGAAATGTTTAAAGGCGGAATGGCAATGAATGGCATGCAGGGCATGTTGAAGAAAGTCCAGAAGATGCAGAGCCAGATGAGCAAACTGCAGGAAGAACTGAAAGAACGGGAAGTGGAAGGCACTGCCGGTGGTGAAGCTGTCAAAGTGGTGGTGAACGGCAACAAAAATCTGCTGAAACTCACCATTTCTCCCGATGCCGTGGATCCGGACGATGTGGAAATGCTCCAGGACCTGATTGTGACCGCTGTCAATGATGCCATGAAGAAAGTGGATGACATGACGGAAAGCGAACTGGGCAAGGTCACTGGCGGGCTGAAACTCCCCGGGATGTTTTGATCCGGTTTTATCATGCGAATGGTAAAACCCCTGGCACGGCTCCATGAACAGCTGCGCAAACTGCCGGGCATCGGCAGCAAGAGTGCGCTGCGGCTGGCGTACCATGTGCTGGATATGAAACGGGAGGATGTGGAAGCCCTGGCCCAGTCCCTGCTGGACGTAAAGGACAAGGTCCATCTCTGCCGCCAGTGCTTCGATCTGTGCGAAGGGGACCTGTGCGAGATCTGCCAGGATGAGACCCGGGACCGGAGCCTGGTGTGCGTGGTGGAACAGCCCCAGGACGTGGCCGCCATGGAGCGGACCCGTGGGTACCAGGGCCTGTACCACGTGCTCCACGGGGTGCTTTCGCCCCTGGATGGAGTGGGGCCCGACCAGCTGAAGATCCGGGAACTGCTGCTGCGGCTCCAGAAGGGCACCATCAAAGAAGTGATCATCGCCACCAATTCCGATGTGGAGGGGGAGGCCACGGCCAATTACCTGGCCGGGCTGATCCGTCCCACCGGCATCAAGGTCAGCCGCATC
Source organism: Acidaminococcus timonensis (assembly GCF_900106585.1). Taxonomy (NCBI): domain Bacteria; kingdom Bacillati; phylum Bacillota; class Negativicutes; order Acidaminococcales; family Acidaminococcaceae; genus Acidaminococcus; species Acidaminococcus timonensis. Next base: position 21,050 of record NZ_FNWH01000005.1, on the reverse strand, counting down.
GCCCATGGTCTGCCTGTCGGTGGGGACCTGGAGTATGCCGATGAACTGACTTTGTATAAAGCGCTGGAAAACCGGCGAGAAATCTGAAAGGCAGGTCGTAACCATGGAAATGTGGCTTGCGGCGGGGGCAGCGCTCGTTGTGCTGTTCTTCGTCATCAATATGTTCTCTCTGTCGCTGAAACTGCTGTGGAATGGCATCTGCGGAGTCATCCTGCTGTGGCTGTTCAATCTGGTGGGCGGAATCTTCGGGGTGACCATCCCCATCCATTTCATCTCGGCACTGGTGGCCGGGTTCTTTGGCGTCCCCGGTGTCATCGTCATGCTGCTGATGCAGGTCATGGGCTGATGCCATGCTGCACAAATCGTCCAATGAAAAAGTCCGTGTCCTCTGCTATCTGATCATCGGGGGCACGGCTGCTTTGTTTGAATGGAGCCTGGTATACCTGTTCAACCTGCGCTGGGGCTGGAACTACCTGGTGGCTACAGCGGCCGCCTACCTGTGCTCTACAGTGTGTCATTATATCGCTACCAACATCTGGGTGTTCACCAGCGGAGTCCGGTACAGCAGAAAGAAAGAATTTTCCCTGGTGCTGGTGGTTTCCACCCTGGGCCTTCTGTTCAACGTGCTGCTCATGCGGATTTTCGTAGGCGGAATGGGCCTGCCGGTGATGGTTTCCAAGATCATCGCTTCGGCCCTTGTGACCATCTGGAACTATTTTTCCAGGAAAAAATGGATTTACGTAGAATGAAGAAAAAGTAGGGGATCAAGATGCTGCGTCATAAAGTCGATATTGAAGCGTTCCAGAAAGTGCTGCTGATCCACAATCGAAATTCTGGGAAACAGAATTTCTTCAGCGGGATCCACAGCAATGTGGAAAGCATTGCCCGGCAGCTGATGCGGATGTACGGACCGGAACGGTTCCAGTACGTCACAGTGGGGACCTTTGGGGAGACCCAGGCCGCCGGGAAGAAAATCTGCGAGGAGAAGATCCAGTGGGTGATCGTGGCCGGGGGCGACGGTACCCTGCGGACCCTGGTGGAAGAATGTGTGGACAAGGATTACTGGCCCTACATCAGCATCTATCCAGCTGGTACCGTGAACCTGGTAGCCAAGGAACTGATGCAGAAGACCGATGTGCACAACTGGATGTACCGGGTCTCCAAGGGCGTCACCACCCCGGTGTGCCTGGGAAAGGCCAACGACAGGATTTTCCTTACCGTGGCCGGGATTGGCGTGGATTCCATGGTGGTGAAGCAGGTGACACCCAGGGAAAAGAAGTACCTTTCCACCCTGGCCTATGTGCGCCAGAGCGGCCGGGTGCTGGGCAACGAAATGCTGCTCCACAACTGGAAGTATCGCTTCCAGGTCATGATCAACGACGACGGAACCTGGCATCAGGCCAGTTCCGTCATCGTGACCAAGAGCCGCTATTATGCGGGGCGGTTCTCTCTGGTCAACGGAGGGTCCCTGTCGAAACCCACCATGCATGTGTGCCTGTTCACAAAGGGACGCTGCGTGGACTTTTTGCGATATACGGCCCTGATCGCGGCTGATATGCTGAACCTGGACAAAAGCGTGGAAATCTATCCGGCTACCCAGGTGGATATCCGCTGCAATGTGAAGAAGTTTGCGGCCGAACTGGACGGGGATGCAGTGGTGGATTCGCCGCTGTCCATCATTCTGCTGCCCAAACCGCTGCAATTCATTTCCTGAGGGGGCTGCTGTGAAAAAGAAACTCGCATACATCCTGTTCCTGGTCATTTGCTTCATGGCAGAGGCCGGGTATCGCTGGAACTTTTTGAAGGAGATCACGCCCTTTCCCTGGGCGGAATTCTGGTACCATACCCTGAACTATTTTCTGCGGGATGTGCTCCTTTCTCTGGTGGCACTGCTGCTGTATGCCCGCCGGAAACGGATCCCGGACCGGATCCACCGGTATTTTCCGGTGGCTGTGACAGGGGCGTTGTATCTGCTGGACGCTCTGTTCATGGTCACGTATCTGGAACTGGATCCGGGCTTTATGACCACCCTGTCGGTACTGGCCGGACTGTTCAACAACATCGTGCTGGTGCTGCTGGCGGCCATGATTTATCACCACTGGCCCAATAGGCTGTGGAAGGCCATCTATTTCCTGGTCTTTTATGTGACCTGCGTGCTGATCCTGGGGGACGGGATCTATTTCTGGAATACGTCCATGCACGTGGAGAGCGTCTTGTTCGACAACCTGAATGTGTACGCCGCCAAGGGCATCCTGGCCACCACGGAGAACTGGCAGCTGGGACTGCTCGGAGTGATCCTTCTGCTGTTCATTCCCCTGTTCCGGGTCAGCACGCCCCGGCGGCACAAACCCAACCTGCCCTGGTCCCTGCTCCTGGTGGCGTTGCTTACCATGGTACTGAACGGCGGCTACTGGCTGCTGGCCGAGGGTGTGTACCTGGCTATCGACAATACAAACGGCCTGGATATCGAAGTGGATATGGAAAAGAGCCGCCGCCCCACCCGGACCATGGTGGCCTATCCCATCAATGTGAACTTCTTCCAGAAGGCGTTCTTCAAGACCGATAAGGTGGTGCAGGATCCCTGGAAGTTCCAGGAACGGGAGCTGACGGACAAAGATGTGGCGGAACTTACCCGGCTGGGCATCCTGCCGAAAGGGAAACCGGTACCCCTGGAGAAACCGGCCTACGACCGGGTGGTTATGCTGATCCTGGAAAGCGTCCATCGGGACTATCTCCATTACTACAATCCCAATATACCGGCTGATGCCACCCCGTATCTGGATTCCCTGGTGAAGAAGTATCCCCACATCGATCATTATTATTCCTCGGCTGTGCCCACCACCCAGGGATTGAACGCCACGTTCCGATCCCAGCTGATCTATGATAAGGACCTGCCGGGGCAGAAGCAGCCGTCCCTGTTCCGCAGTGTGCAGCAGGCCGGGTATAGCGGCTATTTCGTCAACGCCTCCAGCCGGTACTATGCCAATGAATACCGGGAATATCCGGCCCAGTTCGGCATGGAGCATTACCTGGCCAAAGAGGATCTGGGCAACCTGGGATACAAGGGCGCCAGCGGCTGGGGCTTCCACAATGATGTGATGTATGACTTCACCCTGAAGACCCTGGCTGAACACAGGAATGAAAAAATGCTTCTGGTCTGCAAGACCCTGGATATGCACCAGCCCTATCCGTACTACGGCTATACCTACGCGGAGATGCCGGAGGATGTGCGGGATAACGGAACGGCCACGGTCTGCGGCATGTACTGGGTGGACAAGACCATCCAGCATTTCTTCGAAGAAGCGGAGAAAGAGGGCCTTATGGACGACCGGACCCTGTTCATCGTTACCGCAGACCACAATCCCCATTCCGGCGGTGAGTACAAGAAACTGGTGGAAAATCCCCAGGATAAACAGAGTGTGGCACCCATCCCGGTGATCTTCATCTCGAAGAACCTGCAGCCGTTGAAGGATCTGGACGAGAGCATCTATGCCAGCCAGCAGGATATGGCTCCCACCCTGCTGAGTCTGCTGGCTCTTCCCACACCGGATGAATTCATGGGCCGGAACCTGCTGCAGCCCGGCAATGAACGGTCCTATGCCCTGGGGTATTTCGGAGGCAAGGCCTACTATTATTCCCAGCCGGAATATGTGGTGGCTACCCTGGATGAGGAACATCCGGACACGGAAGCCAAGGATGCCATTGCCAATTACCTGATGTGCGGGTACGTGAAGCGTCATCTGGAGTTTTTACAGAAATAGAAAACACGGACCTGGGAACGGGAGTCCCTCATGGGCCGCCCCTACACATGGAAACACACAATCCGATGTGTTCCGTAGGGACTACCCGTAAGGGGAGTCCGTCCCCGGGTCGCCCGGAGGGCTATATTTTATTGCCAGCGAAGCTGGCTTCCATCGGCTAGTGACTGTTGACTAGTGACTAGTGACACAGGGGGCGAAAGCCACCCGTTAGCCAAAAGGCTGCCATTTTCGGCAGCCTTTTTTAAAAGGAGTTGATTTGTTGTTTACGGAAAGCCCTGCTACAGGAACTTTTCAAAGCCGGCTGCGGCGGATCCTGGGGGTCATGATCCCCATCCTGATCACCCAGCTGTGTATTACGGGGATGAGTCTGTTCGATACAGTCATGAGCGGCCATGCAGGGACAAGGGAATTGGCCGGGGTGGCCATCGGCAGCAACATCTGGATGCCGGTGTTCACGGGCCTGAACGGCATTCTTCAGGCACTGACACCCATTGTGGCCAACTACCGGGGTGCCCGCCAGTTCGAAAAAATCTCCGGGGCCGTGTTCAGCGGCCTGACCCTGGCGGCGGCCCTGGCCTTCGGCATCATTGCCGCAGGCAGCCAGCTGCTGCCGAAGATCCTGGATACCATGAGCCTGGAACCGGCAGTGCGGCAGGTGGCCTTCCGCTACCTGGGCTTTGTGGCCTGGGGCATCCTGCCGCTGTTTTCTGCCAGCATCCTCCGGTGCTTTGTGGACAGCCTGGGGTATACCCAGGTGACCATGCGGCTGTTCCTTCTGACCATGCCCATCAACGCCTGTATGAACTACATCTTCATCTTTGGAAAATTGGGCATGCCTGCCCTGGGCGGCCCGGGTGCCGGGGTAGGCACGGCCATTACTTGCTGGCTGCTGCTTATGGCCTTTGTCCTGGTGGTGCTGCGGCTGAAGGTGTTCCGGGAATTCCACGTGTTCCGGCGGAGCGGATTCTCCTTCCACCATGTACGGGAACATCTGCGGGTCGGCATTCCCATGGGACTGGCCATTTTCCTGGAAACCAGCTTCTTCGGTGTGGAATGTCTGCTGGTTTCCCGGTTCGGTACCGTTGTGGTGGCAGCCAACCAGGCCGCCATGAGCTTCTGCAACATGCTATACATGGTGCCCCTGAGCTTCTCCCTGTCCCTGACCATCCTGGTGGGAGCGTATGTGGGGGCCCGGGATTTTGCCCAGGCCAAAGCCTATGCAGATACGGGGAGGATCTCCAACATCCTGATCGGAGCCTGTTTCGGGCTGTGCCTGTTCCTGGGCAGGGGGCTTATTGCAACCCTGTACACCGAGGATGCAGCGTTGCTGGCACCCATCATGCACTTTTTGACCTTTGCGGTGGCGTTCCAGTTCTTCGACAGCACGGCAGCTCCCATCCAGGGAGTGCTGCGGGGCTACAAGGACGTGAAGGCCACGTTCTATTCGGCCCTGGCTGCTTACTGGGGCATTGCTCTGCCCTTTGGGCTGCTGCTGGACCATGTGTGGGGAAAGGGGCCGGACAGTTACTGGATCGGACTGATCACGGGGATCTTCTTTTCGGCGGCCTTCCTGAGCCTGCGGCTGCGGCACATAGAAAAGACCAGAGTCTCCGGAATTTGATCTCAAGAGGAAGAAAAGGCGCTGTGAAAAAATCATCTACAGCGCCTTTATTTCGCTAGCGGCAGCTGGCTTCCATCACTGATTTGCAACCAGAGTCCGGGAACGATGGCAGCCGGCCAGCTGCTGTGCAGGAGCTGCCTTTTCAGGCAGCCCCTGCATTTTTTTCGGCCAATTGACGAATGCCAGTCCTGTCAAAATGTATACGGCCCCTAAAATGGCTGTGGGACCAAAGGCTTCTCCGAATACCCAATGGCCCAGCAGCGAGGCAAACAGGGGATTGATGGCACAGAACATGCCCGTTTCTTCGGCACTGATGGACTGCTGGGCTACGGGCTGGAAGGTGAAGCCGAAGCAGCTGCACACCAGGATCTGGAAAAGGAGAGATTCCCAGGTGAGAGCCCTGACAGGCAGGAAGATGCCCCCTTCCAGCACCAGCGCGGCGGCAAAACTCAGGAGTCCCATGAAGCCCATCTGCAGGATGCCCAGGGCTTTGGCATCACTGGATGCAGCCAGTTTTCCAGTGGCAATGATGTACAGTGCATAGAACAGGGCAGCCATAAGCGCCCATCCTTCCCCGCCGGCAAGGGTGAATCCGCTGTTTCCAATGGTGAGAGCGGCAACCCCCAGCAGGATGAAACCGGCACCCTGGAGGATCCGGTCCTGGGGCAGCCGGCGGTACCACAGAGCCAGGAACAGGGGAACCAGGGCCAGGGACAGGTTTTCCAGAAAGGCCACCGTATGGACTTCTGCGGTGCGCAGACTCTCCATTTCACATCCCATGATACAGAACAGCAGGAATCCCAGCAGGCAGCTTTTTCTGGCCAGGGATCTGTCTTCGCTGAGCGCCCGGGCAATGTGCCGGTACAGCACAGCCCCCATCAGCAGACAGGCCAGGGTGAACCGGAACCCCAGGGCCTGGAAGGGGGAGAGCTCCTCCATGGCAAACTTGGAAAAGATAAACGCGCTGCTGCGGGTCAGGATCACCATTGCCATCAGCAGTTTGGCAGCATTCTTGTTCATGACGATTCCTCCTTTGTGGTCCTTTTTCACATCCAACATTCTTTGTCTGTCATTATAGAGAGAAACCCATCTTGCGAGAAGCGCAAAAAATACATTATAATATTGCATAAAATGCAATACGAAAAGAGGCGGGTCTATACGGAAACCAACAAATACAAGGCCCTGCTCCAGGCCATAGAGCAGGGAAGCATCACGGCTGCGGCACGGGAACTGGAATATTCTCCTTCCGGTCTTACCCGGGTACTGGACGGACTGGAAAGGGAACTGGGACTGCCCCTGCTCCAGCGCAGTCCCCAGGGCGTAGAGCTGACCCTGGAAGGACAGGACCTGCTGCCTGCCATCCGGGAGCTGCTGTACTGGGCCGGCCAGATCCAGGAACGCAGTGCCAGTCTGCAGGGCCTGGAACAGGGGGAGCTGGCCATCGGCAGCTACTACAGCATCGCTTCCTGCTGGCTGCCTGCCATATTGCGGGATTTCCAGCGGGATTTCCCCCATATCCGGATCCATGTGCAGGAAGCCGGTAATCGGACCCTGCTGCAGGGACTCCGGGACCGGAAACTGAGCTGCTGCCTGTTCAACAGGAATGCCGGGTATCAGGGGGACTGGATCCCCCTCTATCAGGACCGGCTGGTGGCCTGGATCCCGGAATCCCATCCCCTGGCAGCGAAAAAGGCCATCCGTCCAGAAGATCTGGACGGACAGCCTTTCATCGATCCGCTGCCCCATCAGGGGACGGATACGGCCCTTTTTTTGAAAAAATATCATGTGCAGCCGGACATCCGTTTTACCACCAGCAATATGTATACCTGCTGGACCATGGTGGAAGCAGGTCTTGGGCTGTCCATGGACAACGCTCTGAGCAGCCGCGGATGGAGCGGCGCTGTGCGGGTATTGCCCTTCGATACCCCTGACCGGCTGGAACTGGGGATTGCCCTGCCTTCCAAAAAGGAGGCGTCTCCGGCTTTGAAAAAATTCATCCAGTACGTGAAACGTACGGTGGGGGAACTTACCCGGCAAAGTGGAATACCATTCCGATGACGGCGGATGCTGCCAGGAAGGCCACTGGGTGGACCTTCTTGTATCGATGGGTCAGGACCAGCAGGAGCACGGCCAGCAGAATGGAACGGATATTGAACAGCCCGCTCCAGTTGCCGGTTTTCCAGGCTTCCGGATGGAGCATGGTCACTTTGGTCACCAGAAGACCTGCTGCGGCGATCAGGCCGGCGGAGGCGGCCCGCAGCCCGTACATGACGGCCTTCACGTATTTGCTGTCTCCGAATTTTTTCAGGAACTGGGAAACGATCAGGATGACGATGACAGAAGGGGTGACCAGCCCGAACGTGGCCACCAGGGCACCGGGGATGCCGGCGATGTGATAGCCCACGTAGGTGGCAGTATTGACTCCAATGGGGCCGGGGGTGGATTCGGATACGGCGATCATGTTCAGCAGATCCGTGGTGGTGAACCAGCCTGTGGCTTCTGCCAGTTTGGCCAGGAAGGGGATGGTGGCCATGCCGCCGCCTACGGCGAACAGGCCGATCTTGAAGAATTCATAGAACATCTGGAAAAGCAGTCCCATCACAGTTCACCTCTCTGTTTCCTGGCCGTGAGGCCAATGATGCCGGCTGCGACCACCAGCCAGGCCGGAGAAATGTCCGAAAGCAGGTTCACAGCCATGATGACCAGGAACAGGAGCCAGGTGAGCCTGTCCACCAGGGCTCCTTTGATCAGCTTCTTGACGGCGTTGAAGATCAGGACGCAGACGCATACCCGGATGCCGGCAAAAGCATCCTTCACCGCCTGGAACTGGGCGAAATTGGCCAGACAGGCAGCAATCACCGTGATGATGATGATGGAGGGGGTGATGACCCCCAGGGTGGCCACGATGCCGCCGATGGTGCCTTTCCGTTTGACCCCGATAAAGGTGGCCGTGTTGACGGCGATCACCCCGGGGGTACACTGTCCGATGGCGAAGTAGTCGGCCAGTTCGGCTTCTTCCGCCCAGTGATATTTTTCCACCACTTCGGCCTGCAGGATGGGCAGCATGGCATAGCCGCCACCGAAGGTCACTGCGCCGATGCGGGCGAATACAGTAAACAATTTGATGAGTTCATCCAATGGGAACACCTCCGATTCTTTTAAGTGTAACATGGTGGCAACAAGGTGTAAACGGGAAAAACAGAGGATGCACCTTTTGACTGCTCAATTTCTTACAAAATCGGCAACTTTATAAATTGTAGATTTTATAAAACTGTACTATAATAAATCTGTATGGGCAAAAGATGAAAGAACCAATACAGAGAATCAAAACAGGGGAGGGAAGCTTCCCTTTCCTGGGCGGGACACCGCAGAAAGGCTTGTTTTGTGAAAACGTACTTACTGGCATTGAGTATATCGCTGATCATCAGCTGGATCCTGACACCCTTCGTCAAGAAACTGGCGTTCAAGATCGGTGCTGTGGACCGACCCAACGCACGGAAAGTCCATCACCGGATCATGCCCCGGATGGGCGGGCTGGCCATTTACATCGGGTTCATGGCGGCGGCCGTGACCTGCATGGAACTGACCCGTGACGTGGTGGGGATCCTGCTGGGCGGCACCGTCATTGCCATCGTGGGGATCCTGGACGATATGTTCCAGCTGGCAGCCAGGGTGAAACTGGTGGGGCAGATCATTGCTGCTCTGGTGCCGGTGTGCTTTGGGGTCCGGATCGAATGGCTGAACAATCCCTGGGGAGGCTACTTCTATTTGAATTACCTTTCCATTCCTTTTACGGTATTCTGGATCGTCAGCTTCACCAACGTGGTGAACCTGATCGACGGGCTGGACGGACTGGCTGCCGGGGTATCCGCCATCGCCTCGGTGACGGTGATCATGGTGGCCCTGCAGCAGGGTCTGTATCCGGTGGCGGTGATCACCGCGGCACTGGCCGGCGGCATCATCGGATTCATCCGGTACAACTTCAACCCGGCCACCATCTTCATGGGTGATACGGGAAGCCTGTTCCTGGGCTATATGCTGGCTGCCATTTCCATTTTTGGGGCTGTGAAGAGCGCGGCCACCATTGCCCTGCTGGTTCCGGCCATTGCCCTGGGCCTTCCCATCATGGACACGGCCTTTGCCATCGTCCGCCGGTATAAGAATGGCCGGCCCATTTTCAGCCCGGACAAGGGACATATCCATCATCGCCTGCTGGCCATGGGCTTCAGCCAGCGGCAGGCTGTGATTTTCATGTATTTGATCAGTGCAGGGCTCTGCCTGACGGCAGTCCTGCTTACAGAAATGGAGGGGATCTATGCCATTGCGCTGCTGGTATTCCTGCTGGCGGTGATTTTCATTGGTGCACGGAAAATCGGGATTTTACAGGACAGATCATGAAATAGGGGCGAAGAACAATGGAAAAATTAAAAGTCATGACGATTTTCGGTACCCGTCCGGAGGCCATCAAGATGTGCCCCCTGGTACTGGAAATGAAAAAATATCCGGATATGCTGGAACCCATCGTGGCAGTGACGGCCCAGCACCGGGAAATGCTGGACCAGGTCCTGGATCTGTTCCAGATCAGGCCGGACTATGATTTGAACATCATGACCGCCGGCCAGACACTGTATGATGTGACCAGCCGGGCCCTCATGGGGCTGAAAGATGTGCTGGAGGAAGCGAAACCGGACCTGGTACTGGTCCATGGGGACACCACCACCACCTTCGTGGGGGCTCTTGCTGCCTTCTATAAGCAGATCCCGGTAGGCCACGTGGAAGCCGGGCTGCGGACCGGAAACAAATACTCTCCCTTTCCGGAAGAGATGAACCGGAAACTGACCGCGGACATCACGGATTTCCATTTTGCACCCACCAGCAACGCCAGGGCCAACCTGCTGAAGGAAAACATCAAGGAAGATGATATTTACGTGACCGGCAATACGGTGATCGATGCCCTGCAGGCTACGGTGAAGAAGGAATTTGATTTCCACAATCCCAAACTGGAAGAGGCCATCCGCAGCGACCACAAGCTGATCCTCATGACCACCCACCGGCGGGAGAACCTGGGGGCACCCATGCGCCATGTATACCAGGCCCTGAAGGAAGTCCTGAAGGACAATCCCAATGCGGAAGCCATCTTCCCCATGCATAAGAATCCCAAAGTGCGGGAAGTGGCGGAAGCCGTCCTGGGCAAGATGGATCGTGTCCATCTGCTGGAACCCATGGAATATGAACCTTTCGCCAATCTGATGGCCCGGGTGGACATTGTCCTCACCGATTCCGGCGGAATCCAGGAGGAAGCGCCGGCCCTGGGCAAACCGGTCCTGGTGCTGCGCAACACCACGGAACGGCCGGAGGCTGTTACCGCCGGGACGGTCAAACTGATCGGCACCGGCAAGGAAGACGTGTACGCCGCCACCAGCCGTCTGCTGAATGATGAAAAGTATTATCGGTCCATGGCTGAGGCCGTCAACCCTTACGGGGATGGCCGGGCTGCCCAACGGATTGTGACCTATCTGCTCCATACCCATGGGTATCCTGTTGAAGTGATGCCGGAATTCCATGGGGGAGAGAAACGGTAAGCCACCATGGATGCCCTGCAGAAAGAGCCCCCGGGTACTCCGGAGGCTCCTTCCGGTATGAAGAAACAGGCGACGCGGATTGTTCTGGGACAACTGGTGCTGCTGGGTCTTCTGGCCCTGGTGGCCCTGGGCGCCGGAGCCGTTCCTCTGGGAGTGTTCCTGGGGGTGCTGGCCGGTCTGGGGGATACCCTGCTGGTCCTCTGGGGCATCCTCAGCGGAATGGGCAAACCGCCCCGGCAGGCGGCCCTTTCCATGCATCGTCTGATGTTCCTGCGCATTGGAGTGCTGTTACTGTGGACCGTGGCTGCGCTGAAACTGAAGTGCCAGCCGGTGCTGGTGCTGCTTGGCTTTGTCTGTTTGAATGTTGGTTTGGTGATGCAGATGGTCCGCTGCCATCTTGGAGATAAAAAACAGCAGCCTTAGGGCGCTGGCTCCTTACACATCAGAAATTTTTGAAAAGGAAGTGATACGGATATGGGAATTGCAGAAGCTGCAAGCTCGGAAGTCATCCATTACGGGACCACGGAAGTCCTTCCCGGAGTCGCCTTGAATATGCAGACCATCTATATGTCCTGGCTGACCATGATCATTGTGGCTGTACTGGTTTTTGCCGCCACCCGGCAGGTCCATGAAATTCCCCATGGAATCCAGAACCTGGTGGAAATGATCGTCGAATGGCTGGAAAAACTGATGGACGCCAACATGGGCGTGGAAGGCAGAAGGGTGACGATTCCCTTCGTCCTGACCCTGTTTCTGTACATCTTTGTGGGGAACGAACTGGGCCTGATGCCGTCCCTGGGCGTGCATCTCTCTTCTCCCACCAATGACATCAACGTGGCCCTGGGCCTTTCCATTACGGTGGCCATCGCTACCTACATCATTGGGGTCATCCAGCAGGGTCCCTCGTATTTTAAACATCTGGTGACTCCTTTTGCCCTGATGCTTCCGCTGAACATCATCGAAGAACTGGCCAAACCTCTGACCATGGCTCTGCGTCTGTTCGGGAACATCCTGGCAGGAGAAATCCTGCTGGCGGTGCTGTACATGCTGGTCCCCTGGGTGGTTCCCAACCTGTGGATCGGCTTCAGCCTGATCATCGGCTTTCTCCAGGCTTTCATCTTCACCATGCTGACGGTGATTGCGCTGGCACCTATCTTTAAACAGATCCATTCCAGCAAATGAGCTGGAGAACAGAAAGGATGTAAAAAATGATCGACAACAATACTTTGATTATCGTCGCTTCCGTCCTGGCCGCTGCCATCATCGGCGTAGGCGCTTCCATTGCGGCTACCCGGGGCGATTCCACGGTGGCTTCCAAAGCTCTGGAATGTATGGCCCGCCAGCCGGAACAGGCCGGGAGCTTCCAGGTGAACATGCTGATCGGTATCGGTCTGGTTGAATCCATCCCCATCATTGCTTCCGTCATTGCCATTGTGCTGGTATTCGCCAATCCCTTCGTGAAATAACCGGACGGATGACCCCTCGGGGAGAAAGGAAGCGATAGGGAATGGTAAGTATCAACTATACGTTGATTGCACAGATCGTCAACTTCATCATTCTGCTGTGGGTATTGGCAAAATTTGCCTACAAGCCCCTGTTGAAGGCCATGGATGATCGCCGGGCCAAAATCGTAAAAGATATGGACCAGGCTGACCATGCACGGAAAGATGCAGAAGCGTTGAAGGAACAATATGCGGAACAACTGCAAAGTGCCAGGAAAGAGGCCAATGATATTGTCTCCAGAGCCAATACCATGGCCCAGCAGCTCCATGATGAAGCCCTGGCCAATGCCCAGAAGGAACGGGCTGAACTGCTGGCCAGCGGACGCCAGACCGTGGAAATGGAAAAACGGAAAGCCCTGCTGGAAGTACGGGAGCAGATCATTGCGTTAAGTACGGAAATCGCCGGCCGGGTACTGCAGGCCAAACTGGATTCTGCCGAAGACCAGGCACTGGTGGCCAAAATCACCGATGCCACCCTGGCAGAACAGCAGCAGAAAAAATGAGATTGGAAAGATCCCGGTAAGCGGGATCGTGGAGGCAGGATCAACCGATGAATAGTAAAAACAAGGAAGCTCTGTGGAAACAGATCCTGGATCGTGTGACCCTTACAGAGGATGACCAGGCCCTGTTCGCCGGACAGGAGCTTTTGCCTGTCACGGTGACGACGGCCCGGCCTCTGGACGCGGAGGAAGCCACCCTGCTGGAAAAACTGCTGATGGAGAAATTCCGGAAGCCGGTGCAGATCCAGCAGCAGAAAGTGGATCCCAAAGTGGTGGGTGGCGTGCTGGTCCAGTACGGAGACCATGTGTTCGATGCCACCATGCAGCGGCAGCTGGAGAAAATGGATGCCCTGATGAAGGCAATCCATCTCCAGGATCAGGACCTGGAAAAACCGGGCAATATGACGGAAGCCCTGAGCCAGGGCGTGAAAAACTTCCAGAACCAGGTGGATCTGGAAGAAATCGGCGTGGTAGAAAAAGTCGGCGATGGGATCTGTACCGCCAGCGGGCTGGGCGGAGCCATGAGCGGTGAGCTGGTGGCCCTGCACGACGGCGTCTACGGCATGGTGCAGAACCTGCGGGAAAATGAAGTGGGGATCGTTCTGCTGGGCGGCGCCACAGAAATAAAAGAAGGGGATATGGTCCGCCGTACCGGCGAAATCATGGAAATCCCTGTTGGGGAAGAAATGCTGGGTCGGATCGTCAACCCGCTGGGGCAGCCTCTGGACGGGAAGGGCGCCATCAAGACCCAGGCCAAATATCCCATCGAGCACCAGGCCCCGGGGATTGCTGCCCGTCAGCCGGTGGATGTGCCCCTGCAGACCGGGCTGAAGGCTGTGGATGCCCTGGTACCCATCGGCCGGGGTCAGAGAGAACTGATCATCGGTGACCGTGGGACCGGCAAGACAGCCATTGCCGTCGACACCATCCTGAATCAGAAGGGGAAAGGTGTGATCTGCATTTATGTAGCCATCGGGCAGAAAGCTTCTTCCGTGGCCCGCCTGGCTCATACCTTTGAAGAGTACGGCGCAGCGGATTACACCATGATCGTAGCCGCCACCGCTGCGGATACGGCACCTCTGCAGTATCTGGCACCCTATGCCGGTGCGGCTGTGGGTGAATACTTCATGGATCAGGGAAAGGATGTGCTGATCGTCTACGATGATCTGAGCAAGCACGCCGTGGCATACCGTGCCATGAGTCTGCTGCTCCGTCGTCCGCCCGGACGGGAAGCCTACCCCGGGGATGTATTCTATCTGCATTCCCGTCTGCTGGAACGGGCCTGCCGGCGGAATGCCAGACACGGCGGCGGCTCCATGACGGCCCTGCCCATCATCGAGACCCAGGCCGGAGACGTGAGCGGGTATATCCCCACCAACGTGATTTCCATTACCGATGGGCAGATTTACCTGGAAACCGACCTGTTCAATTCCGGTGTGCGGCCGGCCCTGAACTCCGGGCTGTCCGTCTCCCGTGTAGGGGGCGCGGCCCAGACCAAGGCCATGAAGAGCGTGGCCGGTACCCTGCGTCTGGCCCTGGCCCAGTACCGGGAACTGGCGGCTTTCGCCCAGTTCGGTTCCGATCTGGACAAAGAGACCAGGGCCCAGCTGGACCGTGGTGCCCGGGTGACGGAAATCCTGAAACAGGGGCAGTACCAGCCTCTTTCCATGGCCCAGGAAGTGATTTCCCTGTATGCGGTGAATAACGGCTTTGTGGATAATGTACCGGTGGCCGATGTGACCCGGTACGCCTATGAGATGCTGACGTACTTGGACAACCACTGCTCCATCATCCTCACGTCTCTGGAGAAAGAACAGAAATTGACGGATGACATCAGGCAACAGCTGGACGACGCACTGGATGATTTTGGCAAGCTGTTTGCGCCCGGCGGCGCGCAGGCGTAAAGGCGGGTGAGCGAAGATGGCCAATACCAGCGGGATCCGTGCCCACATGAAAACTGTGGGCAGCATCAGTAAAATCACCGGGGCCATGCAGATGGTGGCCTCGGCCCGGATGCATCAGGCCCAGCAGCGGGCCGAATCCAGCCTGCCCTATGCCGACAAACTGCGGGAAATCCTGCAGGAAGCCGTCAGCGATCCTTCCGTCATGGCCCATCTGGACCTGAAGAAGAATCCGTTGCTGGAAAAGCGTCCCGTGTACAAGACGGCTTATATTGTCATGGGTTCCGACAAGGGACTGGCCGGACCCTACAACAACAACGTGGTGAAATACACCAGCGTGGAACTGCGGGGGAAGGAAGATTCTCCCCTGCTGGCCGTAGGCAGGCAGATCCGGATCGGCCTGAACCATTGGGGCTACCACATCGATAAGAGCTGGACGGGATTTTCCGAAAAGCCAACGTTCGAAGCGGCGGAGGAAATCGCCGATTATGTGGAATCCATGTTCATCCACGGAGAAGTGGACGAGGTGGATATCATCTATACCTACTTCAAATCCGCCATGGTGCAGATTCCCAGGACTGTGCCCATCCTTCCGGTGCAGCCCAAGGCCAAAGATTCCCTGGAGGTACAGGGGGAGAAAGTCTGGGAGGCGGATGATCCTACGGATTATTCCACCCTGATCTTCGAACCGGAACCGGCGGAGATGCTGTCCTATCTGGCCCGGTATTACCTGCGCAGCCAGATCTTTACAGCACTCATCCAGAGCTCGGCCTGTGAGCTGGCTTCCCGGATGACGGCCATGAGCACGGCCACGGACAATGCCCAGAACCTGCTGGGCAAGCTGCAGGTGTATTACCAGAAAGTGAGACAGGCCAGCATCACCACGGAAATCAATGAAATCGTCAGCGGTGCTGAAGCTTTGAAATAAGGGGGCACAATCGTGTCGCAAGAAGAAAAGAAACAAATGGACCGGGCCGTGGCCCAGGTCTCTGCCAAGGCCAGAGGCCATATCGGCCATGTGGTCCAGGTCATGGGGCCGGTCATCGATATCCGGTTTCCGGATAAAGAACTGCCGGCCATCTATAACGCCATCCGTATCGATGCCCAGGCTGCCAGGAACATCCATGTGCATCTGACAGCGGAAGTGGTGCAGCACATTGGCAACGATGTGGTACGGGCCGTAGCCATGAGCTCCACCGACGGTCTGACCCGGAATATGGAAGCTGTGGATACAGGCAGCCCCATCACCGTACCGGTGGGCAAAGGGTGCCTGGGACGGGTGTTCAATGTGCTGGGCGAAACGGTGGACGATGACCCTGCACCGGTGCAGGCCTCTGATTACTGGCCCATCCACCGTCCGGCTCCGGCCCTGGAAGACCAGTCCACGGAAACCAAGATCATGGAAACAGGCATCAAGGTCGTGGATCTGATCGCACCCTATTCCCTGGGCGGCAAGATCGGGCTGTTCGGCGGTGCCGGTGTGGGCAAGACCGTGTTGATCATGGAACTGATCCACAACATCGCCACCAACCACGGGGGCTATTCCGTATTCTCCGGTGTGGGAGAACGGACCCGTGAGGGGAATGACCTGTGGGGCGAAATGAAGGAATCCGGGGTCATCGACAAGACGGCCCTGGTGTACGGACAGATGAACGAACCCCCTGGAGCCCGTATGCGGGTGGGCCTCACCGGGCTGACCATGGCAGAATACTTCCGGGATGTGGCCGGGCAGGATGTACTGCTGTTCATCGATAACATCTTCCGGTTCATCCAGGCCGGATCTGAAGTGTCCGCTCTGCTGGGGCGCATGCCTTCGGCCGTAGGGTACCAGCCCACCCTGGCCAATGAAATGGGTGCCCTGGAAGAACGGATCACTTCTACCCGCAGCGGATCCATCACTTCCGTACAGGCAGTCTATGTGCCCGCCGATGACCTGACTGACCCGGCGCCGGCGGCCACCTTCGCCCATCTGGACGCAACGACGGTCCTGTCCCGTGAAATCGTGGAACTGGGCATTTACCCGGCTGTGGATCCCCTGGCCTCCACCAGCCGGATCCTGGATCCGCTGGTAATCGGGAGAGAACACTATGAGGTGGCACGGGGGGTGCAGAAGATCCTGCAACGCTATAAGGAACTGCAGGACATCATCGCCATCCTGGGCATGGAAGAATTGAACGAAGAGGATAAGCTTACCGTATCCCGGGCACGGAAAGTACAACGGTTCCTGAGCCAGCCTTTCTTCGTGGCCCAGCAGTTCACCGGCCAGGAAGGGAGATACGTCCCCCTGTCCGATACCATCCGGGGTTTCAAGGAAATCCTGGAAGGCAAGCACGATGATCTGCCGGAAAATGCCTTCTATATGGTGGGCAGCATCGATGAAGCGGTGGCCAAGGGCAGGAAACTGAAGGGCGAATGAGATCATGGCCAATGTAATGAGTCTGGAAGTCCTGACACCGGAAAAACTTCTGGTAAAAAGGAAGGATATTTCCTATGTCTTGTTGAATACAGTAAATGGGGGTGTCGGCATCCTGGCCAACCATGGACCCTTGATCGCTGTTTTGGGGGAGGGGCCCCTGAAATTGCAGGATAAGGACAACCATGTGATTTTGGTCTACGTGGAGGGCGGCTTTGCAGAAGTCAAGGATAACAAAGTCATCATCCTGACCCCCCGGGCGGAACGGGCAGAAAAAATCGACGTGGCCCGGTACGAAAAGGTCCGGGCAGAAGCCCAGGCCCGGCTGGACCACCCTGACAATCTGACCGATATCGAACATACAGAAAAAATCCTGCGTCGTGCCGAAGCTCGTCTGAAGACAGCTTCCCTGGTGGGGAAAGCAGCACCGTTTACCCTGGGGTCCTGAGAAAATCCCGGGCAGAGGGCGCAAGTTCGTTACAGCAGGTAGAGAGGGGGACCGCTGTGGACTTTATCAGCAAGATGGCAGCCAGCAAGATGGGGCAGCTGCGCCTGGAGCTGGTCGAACTGGAAGAACTTCTGGAAGAGGCAAAAACGGAAGAACAGATCCGCAAACTGAAAAAAACCATTCAGGAAAAACAGGTCTATTACAACATCCTGGCGGACCGGCTGCGGACCCATACAAGACATTTTTAAAAAAGAGTGTCGCGCTTGCGGCACTCTTTTTCTTTGCCCGCTGGGCGACCTGGGTTCAGACGTCCCTTATGGGCCGTCCCTACGCATCCATCGGCGAAAGCTCCTGCCTTTCGTAGGGGCTACCCATAAGGGGAGCCCGTTCCCAGGTATGGTGGTTTGGTTCCATTCCTATTTCCCTATGGCAATCAGGACGAGATATGGTATAATAGTTTAGTTATCAAAATTGGCATTGGATTGGAAGTCCCGAAGACATAGAGGGGGTGCCGTACGGATTGTCCAACATGGTGTTTTTGGTGGTATGCTGCCTGGTGACCTGGGTCATCTTTCTGGACAGCCACAGCATCGGGATGCGTCATAAAAATGTATGGGTCATCGGGACATTTCTGCTGATGCCACTGGTGGTCCCTCTTTATTTGATACGGCGGGCCCAGTTCCTGAATGCACACAATCTGACGCCCCGGCAGAAACTGGAGGCCAGGGCCCGGGAAGAATCCCGGAAACGACGTCAGAAGGCGGAAAAAGCCAAACTGGAGTGGGAAATTGCCCAGCGCAGAAAAATAAAGGATGATCCGGCCGGAACCGCGGCTGTCCGGGCAGAAAAGTACCGGGAACAGCACGAAATGCGGCAGGCCCTGGATCAGGAACTCAGTGAACAGCAAAAACGACACAAACAACGGTGGGGTATTCATTCGAAATCGTAATGAGCGAGGGGGAAGCATCGCTTCTCTTCTGGAAAAGAAAGGTGTGGAATCAGGCGTGGAGAAACTGGTAGTAAAGGGTGGTCACCGGCTGCAGGGGACTGTTCGGGTCAGCGGGGCCAAGAATGCAGTATTGCCCATTATTGCAGCTTCTGTATTGGGAACGGAAGGAAGTACCATTCTGGAAGTGCCGGAATTGGAGGATGTGAGCACCATCTGCAAGGTGCTGGAATGTCTGGGGCTGAAAGTGGATCATTCCCAGCCCCATGCGTTGAAAATCGACAGTCGGGAAGTGACCGGCTGGGAAGCCCCCTATGATCTGGTGAGTACCATGCGGGCTTCGTTCCTGGTCATGGGGTCCCTGCTGGCGCGGATCGGCCGGGCCAAGATTTCCCTGCCCGGGGGCTGTGCCATTGGCACCCGTCCCATCGATATCCACTTGAAGGGCTTCGAGGCCCTGGGTGCCACCATCGAACAGGGACACGGATATATCGAAGCCTTTGCCCCTCACGGTCTGACCGGGACCACCATCTATCTGGATTTCCCCAGCGTGGGTGCCACGGAAAACCTGATGATGGCTGCCTCCATGGCCAAAGGGACCACCATCATTGAAAATGCGGCCGAGGAACCGGAAATCGTGGATCTGGCCAACTACATCAACGTCATGGGCGGCAAGGTCCGGGGTGCCGGCACCACCACCATCCGCATCGATGGGGTGGAAAGCATGAAGGGCGGAGAACATACGGTGATCCCCGACCGGATCGAAGCCGGAACCTTTATGGTGGCCGGTGCCATGACCCATGGGGATATCGTGGTGGAAAACGTGCTGTGCGAACACATGAAGCCGCTGATCGCCAAACTGCGGGAAGCTGGTGCCATTGTGGAGGAAGCCATCAATTCCGTCCATGTGGTGGGGCCGGAACAGCTGAAGGCCATTACCATCAAGACGTTGCCCTATCCCGGTTTTCCCACGGATATGCAGGCCCAGGTCATGGCGATGATGTGCATTTCCAAGGGCCAGAGTTCCGTTCTGGAAACGGTGTTCGAGAACCGGTTCATGCATGTGGATGAACTGCTGCGCATGGGAGCCAATATCCATACCAACGGCGGCCGGGCGGCCATCGTGGAAGGAGTCCCCAAGCTGTATGGCTGCCAGGTACGGGCTACGGACCTGCGGGCCGGAGCAGCTATGGTACTGGCAGGCCTGGTGGCGGACGGGACCACGGAAATCACTGACATCTACCATATCGATCGGGGCTATGAGAACCTGGTGGCCAAACTGACCGGCCTGGGAGCCGACATCCAGCGGATCGGCTGAGCCCATGAAACGGACGGAAAAGAGGAGCCTGTTTTCCCGGCTGTTCAATCCGGTGGATGTGGGCATCGATATGGGGACCACCACCACCCGGGTTTTCATGAAGAACCGGGGCATCGTGCTCCAGGAGCCTTCAGTGGTGGCTGTGGAACCCAGTATCGGCAAGGTGGGAGCCATCGGTTCCAAGGCCCGGGAAATGACCGGAAAGGGCCAGTGGGAAGTGGTCTGGCCCCTGGAAAATGGGGTCATCGCTGACTTTGACGGGGCTGTGGGGCTTCTGGAAACCATCCTGGATCGGGTGGTGGGCAGGAATCTGTTCTTCAAGCCCCGGGTTATGCTCTGTGTCCCCACCGGAGTGACCGGTGTGGAACGCCGGGCGGTGACAGAAGCGGCCCTTCTGGCCGGGGCGGCAAAAACCTATCTGATCGAGGAACCGGTGGCAGCGGCGCTGGGCGCCGGACTGCCCATCCAGGAACCCAAAGGGCATCTGGTGATGAACATCGGCAGCGGGACCACCAGTGTGGCACTGCTGAGCATGGGGCGGATCATCCATTCTGCATCCCTCCGGATGGGGGGAGAGGCATTCAACGGGGCCGTGGACCGGTATTTGAAAGACCATCTTCATCTGCAGGTGGAAAGCAGTCAGCTGGAGGAGATCAAGCTGGACATTGGAACGGTGAGTCCCAGGGGTCGCCGGGGCAACCGGATCATCCGGGGCCGGGATACCATTACGGGCCTGCCTACCACAGTACGGCTGGGAGCCCAGGAACTGCGGCGGGGTCTGGAGGAACCGGTGGTTTCCCTGCTGACCTGTTTGCACAGTGTGCTGGAAAAGACACCCCCGGAACTGGCGGCGGACCTGCTGGATACGGGAATTGTCCTGACCGGTGGCGGAAGCCTGCTGGAAGGGCTGGATGAATGTATCCAGGCCGGGACCCATGTGCGGACCCGGGTGGCCTCCAATCCCCAGGAATGTGTGGCCAGGGGCGCCGGTATGGCGCTGGATGACCCGGCGTTGCTGGAATTGATGGAAAGAAAATAAAACAAAAGGGGTGTGAAAC